>RFGB01000134.1 GCA_003697125.1 Alphaproteobacteria bacterium | reverse complement strand
TGGCGGCGGATATCGACCGCGCGGCGCTGGCCGAGATGGTGCGCGCCATCCTGATCGAGGAGCTGCGCGGCGAACTGGGCGAGCGGATGACCGCCAACCTGCGCAAGATGGTCCGCCGCGAGATCGCCCGCGCGCTGGCGGCGAAGTTCGGCAGCTGACCCGGCCCGCTGCCCGCGCCCGTCCCCGCCCGGGACTTCCCCATCGGCGCGCGCGGCGCTAGACAGCCGGGACATCGCGCAGACAACCGGGACCGGCTGGATGGACAAGACCTTCGACACGGCAAGCGAGCCCGAGATCTATGCCGCATGGGAGGCCGCGGGCGCCTTCCGCGCCGGGGCCAATGCGCGCCCGGGGGCGCAGCCCTACTGCATCATGATCCCGCCACCCAACGTGACGGGCAGCCTGCACATGGGCCACGCCTTCAACAACACCCTGCAGGACATCCTGATCCGCTGGCACCGGATGCGCGGCTTCGACGTGCTGTGGCAGCCGGGAACCGACCATGCCGGAATCGCCACCCAGATGGTGGTCGAGCGTGCGCTCGCCCGGCAGGGCAAGTCCCGCCGCGACTTCACGCGCGAGGAATTCCTGCGCCTGGTCTGGCAGCAGAAGCGCGAGAGCCGCGGCAACATCATCGGCCAGCTGAAGCGCCTCGGCGCATCCTGCGACTGGTCGCGCGAGGCCTTCACCATGTCCGGCGCCCCCGGCGCGCCCGCGGGCGAGGAAGGCAACTTCCACGACGCGGTTCTGAAGGTCTTCGTCGAACTCTACCGCGCGGGCTGCATCTATCGCGGCAAGCGGCTGGTGAACTGGGATCCGCATTTCGAGACCGCGATCTCGGATCTGGAGGTCGAGCAGGTCGAGACCGACGGCCATCTGTGGCGCCTGCGCTACCGGCTGGCCGACGGGCTGAGCTATGACCACCCCGTGGATCATGACGCCGAGGGCCGCCCCACCGCCCATGAGCGCCGCGACTACATCGTCGTCGCCACCACCCGGCCCGAAACCATGCTGGGCGATACCGCGGTGGCGGTGCATCCCGACGATCCCCGCTATGCGGGCCTGATCGGCCGCCATGTCATCCTGCCCCTGATCGGCCGGCGCATCCCGATCATCGCCGATCCCCACGCCGACCCCGCCAAGGGCACCGGCGCGGTGAAGATCACCCCGGCCCATGACTTCAACGACTGGGAGGTCGGCCAGCGCCACGGCCTGCCGGCGATCAATGTCATGACCACCCGCGCCGCGATGTTCCTGAAGGGCAACACCGACTTCGCGGAGGGCTGCGACCCCGAGGGCGTCGCCCGGGTGATCGAGGCGATCGACGGCGCGGATCGCTACGAGGCGCGCGACTGGATCGTGCGCATGGCCGAGGAGGAGGGCTGGCTGGACGGGGTGGACCCCGACCGCCACATGGTTCCCCATGGCGACCGGTCCAAGGTGGCGATCGAGCCCTATCTGACCGACCAGTGGTTCGTCGATGCCCGCAGGCTGGCCGGCCCCGCCATCGAGGCGGTGCGCAGCGGCCGCACCCGCATCCTGCCCGCGGGGCACGAGAAGGTCTATTTCCACTGGATGGAGAACATCGAGCCCTGGTGCATCTCGCGCCAGCTGTGGTGGGGCCACCAGATCCCGGTCTGGTATGATGAGGACGGCAACCCCTATTGCGCGATGACCGAGGCCGAGGCGCGCGAGATGGCCGGCGGGCGGGCGCTGACCCGCGACCCGGATGTGCTCGACACTTGGTTCTCCTCGGCGCTGTGGCCCTTCGGAACGCTGGGCTGGCCCGAACGCACCCCTGAGCTCGCGCGCTACTATCCCGGCGCCGCCCTGGTCACCGGCTTCGACATCCTGTTCTTCTGGGTCGCCCGGATGATGATGATGGGCCTGCACTTCATGGGCGAGGTCCCGTTCCGCGACGTCTATGTCCATGCCCTGGTCCGCGACGAGAAGGGCAAGAAGATGTCGAAGTCGCTGGGCAACGTCCTCGACCCGCTGGAGCTGATCGAGAGATACGGCGCCGACGCGGTGCGCTTCACGCTGGCCTCGATGGCCGCGATGGGGCGCGACCTGCGCCTGTCGGAATCGCGCATCGCCGGCTACCGCAACTTCGTCACCAAGCTCTGGAACGCCGCGCGCTTCGCCGAGATGAACGGCGCGCGGCCGGTGCCGGGATTCGACCCGGCCACCGCGCGGGACCCGCTGAACCGCTGGATCGCCGGCGAGACCAACCGCGCCCGGGCCATGGTCGATGCGGCGCTGTCCGCCTACCGCTTCAATGACGCGGCGGGGGGGCTCTACGCCTTCGTCTGGGGGCGGGTCTGCGACTGGTATCTGGAACTGGCCAAGCCGCTTCTGGCCGAGGATCACCCCGCCCGCGAGGAGACCCGCGCCACGCTGGCCTGGGTGATCGACCGCTGCCTGATCCTTCTGCACCCCTTCATGCCCTTCGTGACCGAGGCGCTCTGGGGCCAGATCGCCCCGCGGCCGAAGATGCTGATCCATGCCGACTGGCCGGCGGAGGATTTCGCCGACCCTGCCGCCGATGCCGAGATCGGCTGGGTGATCGCCCTGATCGAGGAGATCCGCAGCCTGCGCGCGGAACTCAACGTGCCCCCGGCGGCGCAGGTGCCGCTGGTGGTGGTCGAGGCCGGCGCCGAGGCGGCGGCGCGGCTTGCCGCCAATGCCGCGCTGATCGGGCGCCTGGCGCGGGTGCCCGAGATGATCCGGGCCGACGCCCCGCCCCGCGGCGCGGTGACACTCACCGTCTCCGGCGCGGTCCTGTGCCTGCCGCTGGCCGGGCATGTCGATCTTGCCGCCGAACGCGCGCGGCTCGCCAAGGCGGTGACGCGACTCGAACGCGAGATCGCCGGCCTCGATGCCAAGCTCGCCAATCCCGCCTTCCTCTCCCGCGCCCCCGAGGAGGTGGTGGAGGAACAGCGCCGCCGGCTGGCGGATGCCCGCGCCGAGGCCGACCGTCTGCGCGCGGCGCTGGCGCGGGTGGAGGCGATGGCCTGATTTCGGGGGCGGCACCGCCCCCTGCCCCGGATCCGCGCCAGAAATGGAGGCCGCCTGATGACCGGACCCCGCCTCACGCCGCTTGCCGCCGCGCTGCCCGCCTCGGTCCCCTTCGTCGGTCCCGAGGCGCAGGAGCGCGCCCTCGGCCGCCCCTTCCGCGCCCGCATCGGCGCGAACGAGAGCGTCTTCGGCCCCTCGCCCGCGGCGATCGCGGCGATGCGGGCCGCGGCGGCCGAGGCATGGAAATACGGCGACCCGGAATGCTTCGACCTGCGCGGCGCGCTGGCCGGACGGCATGGCGTGGCGCGCGACAACATCGTGGTGGGCGAGGGCATCGACGGGCTTCTCGGCTATCTGGTGCGCCTGCTGGTCGCGCCGCAAACCCCGGTTGTGACCACCGCGGGCAGCTACCCCACCTTCAACTATCACGTCGTCGGCCATGGCGGCCGGCTCGCGGCGGTGCCCTATCGCGACGACCGCGTGGAAAGTGCGGCGCTCGCGGATGCCGCGCGCGCGACCGGCGCGCCGCTGGTGTTCCTCGCCAATCCCGACAATCCCACCGGAAGCTGGATCCCGGCGGAGGAGATCATCCGGCTGCTAGACGCCCTCCCCGAAGGCTGCCTCCTGTGTCTTGACGAGGCCTATGCCGATTTCGCCCCGCCCGGGGCGCTGCCGCCGATCGATGCCGATGATCCCCGCGTGATCCGGATGCGCACCTTCTCCAAGGCCCACGGCCTGGCCGGGCTGCGCGTGGGCTATGCCATCGCCGAGGCGGGCCTGGCCGCCGCCTTCAACAAGGTCCGCAACCATTTCGGCGTCGGGCGTGTCGCCCAGGCCGGAGCGATGGCCGCCCTGGGCGACAACGCATGGGTGGACTCGGTCGTGGCGCGGGTCGCCGAGGCCCGCGCGCGGATTGCCGAGACAGCTGCCGCGAACGGGCTGCGCGCGCTGCCTTCGGCAACGAATTTCGTCGCGCTGGACACCGGCCGCGACGGTGCCTTCGCACGCCGGCTGCTGCAGGCGCTGGCCGAGCGGGGCGTCTTCGTGCGGATGGGCTTCGCCCCGCCGCAGGATCGCTGCATCCGTGTGACGGCGGGAACCGCGGCCGATCTCGACGCCTTCGCCGCCGCCCTGCCCGAGGCGCTGGCCGCGCTGGGCTGAGCGGATCGCGCCGCTCGGGGCCGGGA
>RFGB01000133.1 GCA_003697125.1 Alphaproteobacteria bacterium | reverse complement strand
GATGAAACGCGTCTTGTCGGAGATCCACTCCTCGTTCACCCCGTCATGGTTGCGCGGCAGGATGCGCTTGACCTCGCGCCCCTTGGTATCGACCCGGATGTTCGAGCCGAGCGCATCCATCACGTCGATGGTCTCGGTCTTGGTCAGCTCCCACGGGCGGGCGGTGAAGGCATAGGGTTTCGAGGTCAGCGCCCCCACCGGGCACAGGTCGATGATGTTGCCCTGAAGATTGCTGTCGAGCGTCTGGTTCAGGTAGGAGGTGATCTCCGCATCCTCGCCGCGCCCGGTCTGGCCCATCTGGGTGATGCCCGCCACCTCGGTGGTGAAGCGCACGCAGCGGGTGCAGGAGATGCAGCGCGTCATGTGGGTTTCGACGAGCGGGCCGAGATCAAGGTCTTCCACCGCCCGCTTCGGCTCGCGGTAGCGCGAGAAATCAACACCATAGGCCACGGCCTGATCCTGCAGGTCGCATTCGCCGCCCTGATCGCAGATCGGGCAGTCGAGCGGGTGGTTGATGAGCAGGAACTCCATCACCCCCTCGCGCGCCTTCTTCACCATCGGCGAATTGGTCTTGACCACCGGCGGCTGGCCCTCGGGGCCGGGGCGCAGATCGCGCACCTGCATGGCGCAGGAGGCCGCCGGCTTGGGCGGGCCGCCCACCACCTCGACAAGGCACATCCGGCAGTTGCCGGCGATGCTGAGGCGCTCGTGGTAGCAGAAGCGCGGCACTTCGATGCCCGCCTCCTCGGCGGCCTGAAGGATGGTCATCGCCCCGTCCACTTCGAGCTCGATGCCGTCGATGACGATTTTCCTGAGGTTGCTCATCTGTCCTTACTCCGCCGCCAGCCGGCCGGCCTTTGCCGCCTTGATCCGGTCTTCGATCTCACCACGGAAATTGCGGATCAGCCCCTGGATGGGCCAGGCCGCCGCGTCGCCGAGGGCGCAGATCGTGTGGCCCTCGACCTGCTTGGTGACGTCGAAGAGCATGTCGATCTCTTCGAGTTCGGCCTCGCCGCGCACCAGCCGCTCCATCACCCGCATCATCCAGCCGGTGCCCTCGCGGCAGGGGGTGCACTGGCCGCAGCTTTCGTGCTTGTAGAATTTCGACAGCCGCCAGATCGCCTTCACGATGTCGACCGACTTGTCCATGACGATCACCGCCGCGGTGCCGAGGCCCGAGCCAAGCTCGCCGCGCAGGTAGTCGAAATCCATGATCGCCTCGCGCATGTTCTCGCCGCGCACCACCGGCACCGACGAGCCGCCCGGGATCACCGCCTGCAGGTTGTCCCAGCCGCCGCGGATGCCGCCGCAATGCTTCTCGATCAGTTCCTCGAAGCTGATCGACATTTCTTCCTCGACGACGCAGGGGTTGTTGACGTGGCCGGAAATGGCAAAGAGCTTGGTGCCCGAGTTGTTCGGCCGCCCGAAACCGGCAAACCAGCTTGCCCCGCGGCGCAGGATCGTCGGCACCACGGCGATGCTCTCGACGTTGTTGACCGTCGTCGGCGCGCCGTAAAGCCCGACGCCCGCCGGGAAGGGCGGCTTCATGCGCGGCATGCCCTTCTTGCCCTCGAGGCTTTCGAGCAGCGCGGTTTCCTCGCCGCAGATATAGGCCCCGGCGCCGTGATGAACGAACAGGTCGAAATCCCAGCCCGAGCCGGCGGCGTTCGGCCCCAGAAGGCCGGCATCATAGGCCTCGTCGATCGCCGCCTGCAGCGCCTCGCGCTCGCGGATGAACTCGCCGCGGATGTAGATGTAGGCCACATGGGCGCCCATGGCGAACGAGGCGATCAGCGCCCCCTCGATCAGCGTATGCGGATCGTGGCGCAGGATCTCGCGGTCCTTGCAGGTGCCGGGCTCGGATTCGTCGGCATTGATGACGAGATAGGCCGGGCGCCCGTCGCTCTCCTTCGGCATGAACGACCACTTGAGCCCGGTCGGAAAGCCCGCCCCGCCGCGCCCGCGCAGGCCCGAGGCCTTCATCTCGTCGATGATCCAGTCGCGCCCCTTGGCGATGATCCCGGCCGTGCCATCCCAATGGCCCCGCGCCTTCGCGCCGGCGAGCGTGCGCTCGTGCATGCCATAGAGGTTGGTGAAGATCCGGTCCTGGTCCTTCAGCATCCGTTTATCCCTCGTCCTTCCGGCCGCTCTTCCAGAGCCGCCACGTCAAGATCAGCGCGAAGACGAACCCGCCCAGCGCGGCGAGATCGGCCAGCGCGCGATAGCGCTGCGGCCAATCCCAGTGATTTCCGGCCCAGACCGCCACCACCCAGAGCGCGCCGGTGAAGGCGATGACGAGGCTGGCCACCCGGCCCTGCCGCGCCCGCTCTTCGCGCCGTTCCCGCTCTGAAGACATGCCGCGCTCCCCCTCGGCCTACTTGTCATACATGCCGGTCTTCGAAGCGCGCTTCGAAAACTCGGTTTCCTCGCCGGCGGCCAGCTTGCGCGCCTGCTCGACCCAGCCGTCGCGGCTGACCCGGCCCCTGAACCCCTTGAGGTTCGCATCGACCCAGGCCACTTCCGCCTCGCTCCAAGACGCGATCTGCGCATAATGCCAGACCCCGAGGGCGTTCAGCGTCTGCTCGAGCTTCGGCCCGACGCCCTTGATCAGCTTCAGATCGTCCGGCTCGCCCTCGGGCGCGTCCATGAGCGCAGGCTTGCGCCCTTCGCCCTCATCCGCAACCGCGCCCGAACCCTCGTCGGCACCCGCGCCACTGGCCGGAGCCTCTTCTTCGGCCGCCGCTTCCGGCTCCGCCTCGGGCG
>RFGB01000132.1 GCA_003697125.1 Alphaproteobacteria bacterium | reverse complement strand
GGCGAAGGCCTCGGCATAGGCATGCACCCCGTGGGCGGCCGCCGCCCGCAGCGCCGCCGCGCGGATCGCCGCGCGGCGGGCGGGCGGCATCGGATCGAAGCGGGGGATCTCGCCCTGAAACAGCGTCGGGTTGTCCTCGAGAAACCGCACGAGGGCAAGGCGCGAGGGCACCGTGACCCCGGCGCGGGCGGCGAATGCCGGCAGCCCCATCAGCAGCGTCTGCGCCTTCAGCCCCAGCTGGGCGTTGGGACGCGTGTCGCGCGGCAGCAGCGCGACCTCCTCCGCCGTCAGCCCCAGCACCGGCCAGAGCGTGTCGAGAAACCCCGCCCCGCGATAGACCGGCGTTTCCAGCCGCGCGGTGCCGGCCTCGCGCAATGCCGCGATGGCGGCGAAGAAGCGCTCGATCCAGGCATCACGGCCGGCAAGATAGGCGTCGACGTCGCGGTCCACGGTTCCCACCTTCACCTGGTGGAGATACATCGACAGCAGGAAATCGTCGATCCGCCGCAGGCTGAGGACCAGCGTCACCGGCCGCAGCGCCGCCAGCTTCGCCACCAGCCGCAGCAGGGCCTGCAGCCGCCCCGGGCGGAAGAGGTTGGTGAATCCCTCGGACGAGATCAGGATGCGCGGCGCCGGGCTGCGGCGGACATGGCGCAAGAGCGTCTGGCGCGCGGCCTGTGCCGCCTCGCCCCCCGCCAGCATGCCCAGGGGCAGGTCGTGATGGGCGCTGGCATTCTTTCCGCCCAGGATCGGCGGATAGTCGAACCCCCTTTCCAGAAGCGCCGGCGCCGCGGCGCGCAGCGCGTGCTGCATCGCCGTGGTCGCGGTCTTCGGCATGCCCAGATGCAGGACGAGGCCTTCGGCCCCCGGCGCGGGCGGGGTCGGCATCACGCGACCTCCTGCGCCACCCCGGGCGCGGCCGCCGCCGCCTCGGCCCGGGCGGCGCGGGGCCGGCGGGCCTCGACCAGCACCACCCGGGTCAGGGCGCATTCGGGCAGGAAGAAGCGGTCGGTCCTGACCTGCCAGCCCGCGGCCAGCAGCGCATCGACCAGATCGGCGATGCCCGCGGGGTCGGGGGCCGGCTCGCCCACCCGGCCACCCGCCGGCACCGCCAGCGCGAGGCGGGTGACCCCCTCCGCCCCGGCCAGGAGCGTGCCGAGCCCCGCCACGTCGCCGGGCATCAGCCGGGCGGCCAGGATGTGCCCGGCCGTGCCGGCCAGCCCCGACCCGGCGCAGGCCTCGGCCAGCCGCGGCAGGTCCGGGGCGATGCGCACCGCGCCCCGCAGCCGTTCCTGGCCGGCCAGCCGGGCCAGCGGCCGGCCCGGCGCCCCCAGCGCGGCGGCGATCGCGGCGGCCAGCACCCGTTCGGAGGAGGTGCTGCCCCCCGCCCCGCCCGCCACCAGGCTGTCGGGATCGTCCAGCGACAGGAAGCGCCGCGCCTCGGGCATGCCGCTGATCGGGCAGATTCCCGAGAAGGGCGCGGTATCGGTCTTGGCCAGCACCCGGATCAGATGGCCGCGCGCCACCGCGGGGGCGTATTCGCGCGCGACGAAGGCGCGCCCGGCATCCGACAGGCGCTGCCACAGCGCCTCGTCCGACAGGATCCGGCCGACCTGGCGCAGCCAGTCCCCGGGGGTCTCGGCGATCAGGATCTCCCGGTCCTCGCTCAGGCCCATGCCTTCGGCCGCGATCGGCGAGGCGATGCAGGGCACGCCCTCGGCCAGCGAGGAGCCGACCTTGCCCTTCACCCCCGCCCCGTAGCGCAGCGGCGCGATGGTGGCGATGCGCGCCCCCAGGAAGGCCGGGAGATCGGGCACATGGCCATGCACCACCACGCCGGGGGCGTCGAGATTCTCGATCTCGGGCGGGGGATGGCTGCCGGCGACATGCAGCGTCAGGTCGGGGAATTCGGCCCGCAGCAGCGGCCAGATCTCCTCCACGAACCACAGCACCGCATCGACATTGGGCGTGTGGCGATAGCCGCCGACGAAGGCCAGCCCCTCGCGCCCGGCACGGCTGGCGGGGGCGGGGCGCGGCTCCAGCACCAGCGCGATGACCGAAACCGGCGCGGTCACCCCCTCGGCGCGCAGGATCTCGCGCTCGGCGGTCGAGACGAGGATGGTGTCGGTGGCCATCGCCATCAGCCCCAGCTCGCGCGCCTTCAGCGCGGCCGCGGCCTCCAGCGCGTCCGCCGGCGCGCCGGACAGGCGCGCCTCGCGCTCGGCACGCAGGTAATGCAGATCGACCGTGTCGAAGACGATCGGCACCTGGGGGGCCAGCGCGCGCAGCAGCGTGGCGTATTTCCCCCCCGCCGTGACGCGGTAGAGGAAGAAGAGGTCGAAGTCGCGGGCATGCTGGCGCAGCCAGCGTTCCACCCCGGGGATCTGGGGGCCGTGCAGCACCTCGACCCCCAGCTCCTGCAGGGCATGGCCATACCGGCCTGACAGCTGCAGGTTGTCGGGGATGAAGGTCACGTCATAGCCCAGCCCGGCCAGGATCTTCAGGAACCAGAAGGCGCTGACCGAACCCGAATCGCGGTCGGGCGTCGGCGTGATCGCGTCGATCACCAGGATGCGCGGCCGCCGCGGGCGGGGCAGGTTCTCGGGCGTCACGATGCGGGGGGCGGGCTGGCGTTCCAGCGCGAAGGCCCAGCTTTCGCGAAAGCGCCGGCCATTGGTCACCTGATGCGCCTTGACGCCCTGCGTCAGGTCGCGCCCCGAGGAGACGCCCTCGAAATGCACCACCTGGGCGCGGGGCTGGCAGAGCACCCGCCACCCGCGCTGGCGGATGCGGAAGGCCAGATCGGTGTCTTCCCAGTAGGCCGGGGCGAAGGTTTCGTCGAAGCCGCCGAGGCGTTCCCACAGCGCGCGCGGGACCATGATCGCCGCGCCCGAGACGTAATCGACATCGCGCAGCCAGTTGAAGGCCGGTGCCTCGGGGTCGGAATTGCGCCCGGCATTGGCGGCATTGCCATCGGCCCAGACATGGCCGCCGGCCTCCTGCAGGGTGCCCTGGGGATAGACGAGCTTGGCGCCCACCAGCCCCGCCTCGGGGTGGCGCGCGAAGGTCTCGACCAGCCGGTCCACCCAGCCCGGCAGCACCGCGGTGTCATTGTTGAGGAAATACAGCAGCCGCCCCCGCGCCGCCGCGGCCGCCCGGTTGCAGTTGCGCAGGAAGCCCAGATTCTCGGGATTGCGCAGATGGGTGATCCCGGGGATGTCGCGGAAGAACGCGGCCGTGTCATCGGTGGAACCGTCATCGGCCAGGATCACCTCGACCGGCGTGGCATCGCCCGCCTTCAGGATCGACCACAGGCAGCGCAGCGTGTGGGAGAACTGGTTGTAGACCGGGATGATGACCGAGACCTCGGGCGCCTCGGGCGCGGTGGCAAAGCCCGCGCGCACGGCGCGCGCCACCTCCTCCCAGTCGGCGAAGTCATCCTGCCAGGGGGGGGTGCCGGTGGCCAGGCGCCCTTCGAAGCGGCCATGCTCGATGAAATGCTCCAGCGGCGTGCGCGGATAGTCGCTGGCGATGTTCGGATAGCGGGTGACGTAGAAGATCTGGGCGAAATCGGGCGAGAGGTCCATCCAGGGCTCGCGCCCATGTTCGAGATAATGCTCGAGCGGAGAGACCTCCGGGGGCGCCTTCTCCATGTAGCGCGCCGCATAGGCGAGGCTGTCGAACCACGGATTGGGGCGGAAGCCCGCGCGCCAGCCCCCCGAGACGTAATGCAGCAGCGGGTGGCGGCCCCGGGGCAGCGCCTCGCCCGCCTCGCGCAGATAGAATTCGGCATCGAACAGCGCATGGGTCGACAGCGTCGGCGGGGGATCCTCGAGGAAGACCTCCAGCTGGCTCAGCCCTAGCGGCGAGGGCCAGGGCAGGATGTTCTGGGCATGGACCCGGTTGTTGTCGAACAGCGGATGGGGGGCGATCCCCTCGCCCCGGCGGGCAAGGTAGAAGCTCAGCGGATCCTCGCCGCCGCGCTCGGGATGATGGCGCGCCACGAAGGCGCCCCGGAACAGCGGCGAGGGGTCGGGCCGGCGCGCCGGCGGGGCCAGCAGGAAGGCGCGCGCCACCTCCCAGCCGGTGCCGGCGGGGGGCAGCTCCAGCGCCGCGGCCAGGTGATCGAGGTCGAGGATCGGGCGCGGCGGCAGCCGCCGGCGCAGCGCGGCATAGGCGGCCAGCAGGTTGCCATGGGGGGCGTCGGCGGTATCGATCCGCCCGGCCAGCCAGGCCGGCGCCACCAGCGGATGCGGCTGGCGCTTTTCGGCCCCGCCCCAGTAGAGATAATGCAAGAGCGGATGCATCCCCGCCGCGCGGATGTCGGCCTGGGTGGCCAGATAGAAGCGGCAGGAGAACAGCGCGCAGGGGTCGGCCTGGGCATCCAGCCCGGTTTCGGCGAAATGGCCGAAGGGATCCGATGCCGCGGCGGGGTTGCGGGCGGCATAGAAGACCGGATCGAACAGGCCGGATTCCTGCAGCGCCAGCAGGAACGCATCGCGCTGGCCCGCGGTGGCGAAGCCGCGCACCGGGCGGGCGACGGCCGGCGCGGCGGGGCTGGCCGCCGGTTCTGCCGCCCCGGCTGATTCCGCCGCCGCCTCGGGCAGCGGCGCGCCGGCGCGCAGCGTCCGGCGCCCTTCGGCCCGGCCGGCGGCCAGCCAGTGCAGGAAGGGGTTCAGCCCGGCCTTCCGGATGTCGGGGTGGAGCGCGAGATAGCCCCTGGTCGAGAAGTCGGGCGCCGGATCCAGCCCCTGCCGCCAGCCGGTCTCGCAGTAATGCGCCGCCGCCGCCTCGGCATCGCCGGGGGCGAGATCGGGCAGCTGGGCGGCGTAGAAGGCGGCATCGATATGCGCGGCGACCAGTGCGATCTGCGCGTCGCGCGTGGCGGGAATCCGGGCCGGCGGCGATGCGGGGGCTTCGGACATGGAGGCTCCTTCCGTCCTGCGCGCAGGCGGCCAGTCCGCATCCCGGGCGGCCGGCATGCCTGGCGCAGAGCTACGCGCAAGCGCAAACACCCGTCAACCCATCGGCCGGAATGATCGGGAAACGGGTCATGCCCCCGAAGAAACCGTGAGTTTTCAGAATATTGCCGCTTTCGCGAAAAATATGCGGCCGCCGGTTTCGCTGCCCGGGATGTCTCGCCCCCCACCCGCGCGCCGCGTGATCCCGCGCACAGCGCGGCGCGGCGGAAGATGTCATCCTTGCCCTGTCCTCCCCCCTCCTGCCTTCCCCAGGCAGCGCGCGGCCCTCTCCCCCGGGGGCCGCGCATCCCTTTTCGGGTAGTGGCGCTGGTCATCAACCGATCCATTGCAAACCTGTCCGATCCTGTCGCATGCTGGGTGGGGAGGTTCCGATGGCCCTGATCGGCTATGCCCGCGTCTCGACCGGCGAACAGGATGCCGCCCAGCAGCAGGCGGCGCTGGCCGCGGCGGGGTGCGGGCGGATCTTCACCGACACCGCTTCGGGGGCGGCGCGCGGGCGGCCCGCGCTGGAATCGGCCCTGGCCGCGGCGGGCCCCGGTGACGTGCTGGTCTGCGTGCGGCTCGACCGGCTGGCGCGGTCGCTGGCGCATCTGCTGGAGATCATCACCCGGCTGGAGGCCCGGGGCGCGGGGCTGCGCAGCCTGGCCGACCCGATCGACACCACCTCCGCCCAGGGGCGGCTGACGCTGCAGATCCTGGGTGCGGTGGCCGAGTTCGAGCGCGCCCTGATTCGCGAACGCACCCGCGCCGGCATGGCCCGGGCGCGCGCGCGCGGGCGCAGGCCGGGCAATCCCGCCCTGGGCGATCCCGCGGGGCGGCGCGCCCTGCGCCTGGCGCGCGAAGCGGCGCTGACGCGGCGGCTGATCGCGGCGTCGGGGGATCTGATCCCGCTGCTGGCGCGGCTGCGCCCGGCCACGCCATGGGACGGGGTGCTGCGGGTGGTGCGGGCGCGGGGTTTGGCCCGGCCCGATGGCCGGCCCTGGACGCGCGACGCGCTGATCCGCGCCGCGCGGCGGCTGGTGGAGGCGGGGCTGCTGCCGCCCGCCATCCTTGCCCGCGCCCCGCGCGGGCCGACCGCCCCGCCGCTGGTCGAACTGGTCGCCGCCCTGCATGCCGCGCTGCCCAGGCCCAGCCTGTCGGCCATCGCCCGGACGCTGGAACGCCAGCATGTCCGCACCCCGCAGGGGGGCAGCCGCTGGCATCCCTCCTCGGTGCGCAACCTGCTGGAACGCGCCCGCGCCATGGGGCTGGTCGCGCCCGCGGCCGGGCCCGCGGCCGGGTCTGCGCGGGGCGGGGGCTAGAGATCCTGGCGCAGGATGTCGGTGACCAGCACGTCGTGCACCACCTCGCCCAGGATGCCGCGCGCCACCTGCACAAGCCGCCCGCGCAGGTCGTCCAGCATGCGGGTATCGGTGAAGTTGCCCGAGAAGCCGCCCGCGCGCTCATGCTCGAACAGCACCCGCAGGAATCCGTCGCGCAGCTTCGGGGCCCGGGAATGCACGTCATTGGCGTGGCCCTGCACGACCTCCAGCGAGATCGACATCACCACCATCGCCGCAACCCGTCCCTCGCCCATCACCGGCACGACGAACTGGTTGTCGAGCTTCACATATTCGAAGTTCTCGGCCTTCTCTTCCCCCTCCGCCCGGTCGGCTGCGGGATCGGTGGCGTAATCCTCCTCCACCGCCTCCGGCGGCGCCTCGGGCGCGGGGCGCAGAATCTGGCCGGCGACCAGCCCCCCGGCGAGACCGAGAAGCGCGAGCAGGGCAGGCAGAAGCTTCTTCACCCGCGGCCTCCCTTCCTCAGAACGGCATCAGGATGTCGACGACCTGCTGGCCATAGCGGGGCTGCTGCACGTCGGTCAGCTGGCCGCGCCCGCCATAGACGATGCGCGCCTCGGCGATGCGGTCATAGGGAATCTCGTTGCGGCGGCTGATGTCCTCGGGCCGGATCACCCCGGTCACCTGCAGGTCGCGCAGCTCGTTGTTGACCCGGATCTCCTGCGTGCCGCGGATCACCATGTGCCCGTTGGGCAGGATGTCGGTGACCGTGGCGGCGATGCGCAGCTCGATCTTCTCGGAACGGTCGACGCTGCCGGTGCCATCGGAGGAGGAGGTGGAGCTGAGCGAGATCGCCGGATCGATGCCGGTCCCCGCGGGCAGGACGGTCGCCGCGAGGCTGGGCAGGCCCAGCAGGGCGGGGATGTTCATCTGCTCGGACCCGGTGCGGCTGCGGCTGGTGGCGTTGGAGATCTTGGCGCGGTCGTCGATCTGGATCACCACGGTCAGGATGTCGCCCAGCGTCTGGGCGCGGCGGTCGCCGAACAGCGAGGTCGGGCCGTTGCGCCACAGCGAGGCGGGGGTCGTCGGCTCGGGGCGCGGGCCGGGACGGGGGGTGGCCAGGGCGATGCGTTCCGGCGCGACGGGGGCCAGCACCGGATCGGG
>RFGB01000131.1 GCA_003697125.1 Alphaproteobacteria bacterium | reverse complement strand
GTCTCGCTGATCGACCTGATGCCCACCATCCTGGATCTGGCCGGCATCGGCGCGGCGGGGCTGGCCGCGCCGGTCGAGGGGCAGAGCCTCGGCCCCTTCCTCGCCCGCGGCATCGGGGCGCATGGCCCGGTGCTGGCCGAGCATCTGGATGGCGGCACCGCCGCGGCGCGGGTGATGCTGCGCGAGGGGGCGCTGAAGCTGGTCCTGTCGCGCGCCTATCCGCCGATGCTGCATGATCTGGCCGCCGATCCGCAGGAGCAGGAGGATCTTGCCGCCGATCCCGACTGGGCGGGCACGCTGGCGCGGATGACCGCGAAGGCCGAGACGCTGTGGGATCTGGATGCGCTGGATCAGGCCCGCCGCGCCAGCCAGCGGGCGCGGCGGCTGGTCGATGCCGCGCTGCGCAGCGGCCGGCGGCGGTCATGGGACCATCTGCCCGGGCCGCTGGCCCAGAACACCGGCTATGTGCGCTGCGCCGACCGCTTCCCCGAGGTCGAGCGGCGGGCCTATCTGCCGGTCAGCCCCCCGGCTTCAGCGCCAGGGCGCTGAGCGCCGCGTAATGCGGCAGCGCGGCATCGAGCAGCGGGCGCAGATGGGGGGCAAGCGCGGGCAGCGGTCCTTCCGGCCCGGCAAAGCCGGTGGAACGGTGCACCGCGCCATACCAGTGCCGCGCCCAGACCCCGTCCCGGCGGTGGCCCCCCGCGGGCCATGACAGCATCTGCCGCCGGAAGGGCAGGCCGAGGGCGGCGCAAAGGGCGCGCAGCATCCGTTCCGGCGCGGCACGGATGTCGGCGCTGTCGATCACCAGCGGCCGCTGCCCGGTCAGGCGGGTGATCTCGGCGAACAGCGCGGTCTGCTGCGGCAGGCCCAGATCCTCCAGCGTCGGATCGGGATTGCGGTCGTCATAGCTGGCGATCACCCGGGCGGGATGGCGGATCAGGAAGACATGGCGCACATGGGCGAACCAGCCGCGGTCGAAACCGGGCAGCATGTGGTGGGTCATGTGCTTCTGGTAGAAATGCGCGCTGCCGTCGGGCGCGGGGCCGGCGCAGCGGGCGGCGATCTCGGCCGGATCGGCGGAATGGGCGGCAAGGATCTCCTCGCGCATCGGATGGGCCGCGCCGCTGACCTTCAGATAGGCGGCATAGAAGGGCTCGTCCCAGACATCGCAGTCGCCGCGCTGGGCGAAGGCATACATCATGGCCGTGGACAGGTTCCGCGGCCCCGACCACATCGCGATGTTCACCGCCCCGCCCCCGCAGCCATGCGCCCGCCATCCTGTTGGCAGATCGCGCGCGGCACCGCAAGCCGCCCCGCGCGCACTTGCCCGCGGCCCCGCCGGCCCATATCAGGGGGCGGGGATCAGGAGGGCCAGCCGCGATGACCCGGATCGATGATCTGCCGAGCCTCTCCGCGCGGATCCGAAGCTGCCCGGTGGCGGTCGATGCCGAGCGCGCCCGCGACCTGCGCGCGCGGCTGCCGGACCTGTCCGGGCCGCTGGCCGGGCTGGTCGCCGCCAGCGGCGCCTGCAGCCCCTTCCTGCATGCGCTGGCCGGGATCGAGGCGGAATGGCTGCCCGCGCTGGACAGCGCGGCGCCCGAGGCGCTGCTGGCCGGGCTGGTCGAGCCGCTCGACCCCGAGGCGCCGCCCGACGCCGTGCTGCGCCGGCGCAAGCGGCGGCTCGCCCTTCTGGTCGCGCTGGCGGATCTCGGCGGGGTGTGGTCGCTCGAGGAGGTCACCGGCGCGCTGACCCGCTTCGCCGATTTCGCGGTCGCCAGCGCGCTGACCCATCACTTGGGCGTCGAGCAGCGCCGCGGCCGGCTGCCCCCGGGCGATGTGGGCGTCTTCGTGCTGGCCATGGGAAAGATGGGGGCGGAGGAGCTCAACTACTCCTCGGACATCGACCTCATCTGCCTGTTCGACGAGACCCGCCATCCCCCCGGGGACTATGCCGAGATCCGCGCCGCCCTGGTGCGGGTGGTCCAGCGCATGGTGCGCAGCCTGTCGGCCACCACCGCCGAGGGCTATGTCTTCCGCACCGACCTGCGCCTGCGCCCCGATCCCTCGGTGACGCCCGTCTGCATCGGTGCCGGCGTCGCCGAGGCCTATTACGAGAGCGTCGGGCGCACCTGGGAACGGGCGGCGATGATCAAGGCGCGCCCCTGCGCGGGGGATCTGGCGGCGGGCGAGGCGTTCCTCGCCGCGATCGCCCCCTTCGTCTGGCGGCGGCATCTCGACTTCGCCGCCATCGAGGAAGCCCACGACATGCAGCGGCGCATCCGCGACCACAAGGGCCTGCACGGCCCGCTGCAGGTGCCGGGCCATGACGTGAAGCTGGGCCGCGGCGGCATCCGCGCCATCGAGTTCTTCGTCCAGACCCGGCAGCTGATCTCGGGCGGCCGCGATCCCCGGCTGCGCCTGCGCGCCACCATCCCCACGCTGCACCGGCTGGCCGAGGCGGGCTGGATCGCGCCCGAGATCGCCGAGGCGCTGGAGGCCGACTATCGCGCCCACCGGGCGCTGGAGCACCGGATCCAGATGCTGGAGGATGCCCAGACCCACCTGATCCCGAAGGCCGAGCCCGCGCGCCGACGGCTGGCGGGCCTGCATGGCGAGGCGGATCTGGCGCGGTTCGAGGCCGCGCTCGGCACCCGCTTCGAACGTGTCGACCGGCTGACCGAGGCGTTCTTCGCGCCCCATCAGCCCGGCCAGGCGGTGACGCCCGAGAGGCTGGCCGAGCTGGGCTATGCCCGGCCCGATCAGGCCATGGCGCTGATCGAACGCTGGATGGCCGGGCGGATCGCCGCCACCCGCTCGGCACGGGCGCGCGGCATCCTCAAGCGCATCCTGGGCGAGATCGTCCAGCGCCTTGCCGGCGCGGCCAGTCCCGACGAGGCGATGGTGCGCTTCGATGCCTTCCTGTCGGGCCTGCCGGCCGGGGTGCAGATCCTCTCGCTGTTCGAGGCCAATCCCCAGCTTCTGGACCTTCTGGCCGAGATCTTCGCCGCCTCGCCCCGCCTGGCCGAGGAGATGGCCCGCCATCCCGGCGTGCTGGATGCGCTGCTCGACCGCGACTTCTTCGCCCCCATGCCGGGAATGGCCGCCCAGCTGGCCGCGCTGCGCACGCTTCTGGAAGGCGAGAGCGATTATGAACGGGTGCTGGATGCGGCGCGGCGCTGGGCGCATGAACAGCAGTTCCGCGCCGGGGTGCAGCTGTTGCGCGGCATCGCCGGGGCCGAGGAGACCGGTGTCGCGCTGAGCGCGATCGCCGAGGCGACGCTGCGCGCGCTCGCGCCCCATGTCACCGCCCACATGGCCCGGCGCCACGGCCCGCCGCCGGGGCGCGGCGCGGCGATCCTGGGGATGGGCAAGCTCGGCTCGCGCGAGATGACTATCTCCTCGGATCTCGACCTGATCGTGGTCTATGACGCCGCCGGGCAGACCCAATCCGACGGGCCGCGCCCGCTTTCGGCCAGCGCGTGGTATGCACGCTTCACCCAGGCGCTGATCGCGGCGCTGACCGCGCCCACCGCGGAAGGGGTGCTCTATGCCGTCGACATGCGCCTCAGGCCATCGGGCCGCAAGGGGCCGGTCGCGGTGCCATTGTCCGGCTTCGCCCGCTATCAGCGCGAGGAGGCCTGGACCTGGGAGCACATGGCGCTGACCCGGGCGCGGGTGGTGGGCGGTCCCGAGGATCTGGGCGAGGAGGTGGCCGGGATCATCCGCGACGTGCTGACCGCCCCCCGCCCGCGCCCGCAGGTGATCGCCGATGCCGCGGCGATGCGCGCCCGGCTGGCCGCGGCCCATGCCGCCATCGCCGACGACCTGTGGGAGGTCAAGCACCGCCCCGGGGGGATGATGGACATCGAGCTGCTGGTGCAGGCGGGAATCCTCGTGTGCGGTCTGGCGGGGCTGCGCGCGCCGCTGCGCGCCCTGCCGAAGCTGGCCGAGCACGGCTTCCTGACGGCCGAGGAGGCGGGCGCGCTGGCCGCGGCGCTGGAACTGCAGACCGTGGTTCAGCACTATGCGCGCCTGGCCGTCGCGGGCCGCTTCAGCCCCGAGGCCGCGGGAAAGGGGCTGGTTCAGGCGCTGACCCGGGCCTGCGGGGCGCGGGATCTGCCGGCGCTGGCCGAGAGGCTGGCCGCGGTGACCGACCGGGCGCGGGCGATCGTGGATGCAAGGCTGGGTGCGCCATGACCGCGCTGGTGTGGCACCCCTCCTATGTGGTGCCGCTGCGGCCGGGCCACCGCATGCCGATGAGCAAGTATGGCCATCTTCACGCGCTTCTGGCGGCCGAGGGGCTGCTCGGCCCCGACCCGCCCGCGCCGGGGCTCGCCCCCGCCTCGATGCTGGCCGCGGTGCATGATCCGGGCTATGTCGGGCGGGTTTTGGGCGGGACGCTGCGCCCCGAGGAGATCCGCCGCATCGGGCTGCCCGGTTCTGCCGCGGTGGCCGAGCGCGCCCGCCGCTCGGCGGCGGGGACGCTGGCGGCCGCGCGCATCGCGCTCGGCCGGGGATTTGCGGCCAATCTCGCCGGCGGCTCGCACCATGCCGGGCCCGAGGGCGGCGCGGGCTTCTGCGTCTTCAACGATGTCGCGGTCGCAGCCCGGGCGCTTCTGGACGAAGCCGCGGTGGAGCGGGTGCTGGTGGTCGATCTCGACGTGCATCAGGGCGACGGCACCGCACGCATCTTTGCCGCAGAGCCCCGGGTCTTCACGCTGTCCATCCATGCCGCGCGGAACTTTCCCGCCTGCAAGGCGCGCTCGAGCCTCGATGTCGCGCTGCCCGACGCCACGGGCGACGGCCCCTATCTCGCCGCACTCGGCGCCGCGCTGGACCGGGCCCTGGCCGCGGGGCCGTTCGATCTCGCCTTCCTCAATGCCGGGGTGGACACCTGGGCGGGGGACCGGCT
>RFGB01000130.1 GCA_003697125.1 Alphaproteobacteria bacterium | reverse complement strand
CGCGAAGGCGCGCGCCATCGCCGAACTCGCCCCGAGGATGATCCAGGTCTCGTTCATCCCCTCAGCTCCAGTCGTCGGGCAAGGTCGGTGACGAAGCGCCCCGCCGGGTCGGCCTCGTCCGCAAGGCTCCGGAAGCGGTCCAGCTCAGGATACATCGCCGCCAGATGACCGGGCGCGGCCAGGGAATCCTTGGCCAGATAGATCCGGCCGCCCGCCTCCAGCGTCATGTCGTTCAGCCGCCGGATCAGCGCCACCGCCTCGGGCCGGTTCGGCAGGTCGACCGCCAGGGTCCAGCCCTCCATCGGAAAGGACAGCAGCCCCCCGCGCCCCGGCCCCAGCCGCTTCAGCACCGCCAGCGGCGAGGCCAGCCCGGCGCCGCCGATCGCGGCCAGCATGGCGTGCAGCGCCTCGGCCGCATCATGCGGCAGCACGCACTGGAACTGGTGAAAGCCGCGCCGGCCGTAGAGGCGGTTCCAGTCGGCGATGCCGTCGAGCGGGAACAGGAAGGATTCGAGTGCCCGCACCCGCATGCGCCCGCCCGCGGGCACCCGCCGGGCCCAGGCGCGGTTGAATGTCCGCACCACCGGCCCCGAGAGCAGGAAGCCCGGGGCATCCAGCGGAACCCGCATGCGCGGCCCCCGCCGCGGCACCGGGGCATCGGGGGGGGCGAAATCGGCCTCCTCGAGAATGCCGCGGCCGATCTCGCGCCCGGTGGCCGTGGCGTCCACCCAGCCCACCGCGAAGGGGTGGCGCGAGGCTTCGAACCCGTCCACGAAGGCATCGAGATCCGGCATCCGCCGCTCCTCGACCGCCATCGCCCGGGCCGGACAGCGCGCGAGCCGCAGCCGCGCCGAAAGGATCATCCCCGTGAGCCCCACGCCGCCCACCGTGGCGGCGAACAGCGGCTCGCCCGCCGCCACCCGGCGCACTGCCCCGTCGGGGCCGAGCAGCTCGATGCTCTCGACATGCTGGCCGAAACTGCCGGCGCCATGGTGGTTCTTTCCGTGCACGTCATTGGCGATGCAGCCGCCCACGGTCGCGAAGCCGGTGCCCGGTGCCACCGCCGGCATCCAGCCCATCGGTGCGAACAGGGAGATCAGCGCGCCGATGGTCACCCCGGCCTCGACCTCGGCCACGCCGCCGGCCGGATCGAAGGCAAGCACCCGGTCGAGACGTGTGGTGATGATCGTCCGCCCGCCGCTGTTCAGCGCGGCATCGCCATAGGAGCGCAGGGCGCCCGCCGCGCAGACCGGCCCGTCGGTCCCGGCCAGAAGCCGGGCGGGCTGGGCAGCCCGCTCGGGCCGGGCGGCCAGCGTCTCGGCCCTCAGCGCCCGGCCCCATCCGGCAAGGCTGCGCCGCGCCCAGATCATGCCGCCGCCCCGGCCGCGCGCGCCCGCGCCTCGGCCAGCGGAAACGCCACCAGCCCGATCAGGATGGCGAACCAAAGCGTCGTGGCACGAATCACCGCGGTCGCCGACACCGCCACCGCCATCGGCGCGCCGGCCATCAGCAGCAGCGCCACCATCGCCGCCTCGGCCCCGCCCAGCCCCCCGGGCAGCCCCGCGAGCGCGCCCGAGATCATCGCCGCCAGGAAGATCGCCACCGCCGTCGACAGCGCAACCGGGCTGCCCAGCCAGTCGAGCAGCAGCGCGAAGGCCAGCCCCTCGCAGAACCAGCCGGCCATGCCCAGCGACAGCGCGGCCAGGGCCACCCGCGGACGGGCCAGGGCCGCCATCCCCGCCACCATCTGCCTGAGCCGGGCGAACAGACGCGGCCAGCGCCCGACCGCGCGCCAGGCCAGCGTCACCCCGTGGCGCAGGATGCGCGGACTGCTCGCCACCCAGGCGAGGCCCAGCGCCATGGCGACCATCGGCGCCAGCGTGGCCGGACCCAGCGTCGAGAGGCCCAGCGCGATCGCCAGCAGCAGCGCCACCGCGGCCAGTTCCGAGGCGCGGTCGGCCAGCGCCACCGGCGCCGCCCGCCCCATCGGCCAGCCGGTCTCGCGCGCCATCCAGCGCAGGCGAACGAATTCGCCCAGCCGCCCCGGGGTCGCGGTCAGCGCGAAGCCGCCCAGGTAATGGCGCAGATCCTGCCGGAAACCGGTGGGCAGGCCGACGGTTCTGGTCAGGATGTGCCAGCGCAGCGCCCGCGCCAGGTAATTGCCGACCGAGAGGAGCAGGAGGATGGCAAGCTCGGCCGCGCCCAGCCGCGACAGCGCCGCGCGCGTCTCGGCCCAGCCGGTCGCGGCGAAGGCCGCCCCCAGGCTGCCCAGGAACAGCGCCAGCACCAGGATGGTCGCCAGCACCCCCGTCCGATTGCCCTGCGCGCGGCCCATGGCACCCCGTTCATGCCCGATGCGGCAAGGGTGATGCCCGGGCATTGCGACGGAATTATGGCCCGCCGCCGATCAGCCGACTATGGTCGCCTCGGTCGCCGCGCGCAGTTCGTCGCCGGTCACGCCCGGGGCGAGCTCGACGATCTTCAGCCCGCCCTCGACCACGTCCAGCACGCCGAGATTGGTGATGATCCGGTCGACCACCGCCTTGCCGGTCAGCGGCAGGGTGCATTCCTTCAGCAGCTTGGATTCGCCGGCCTTGTTGGTGTGGTCCATCACCACCACCACCCGGCGGACCCCGGCCACCAGATCCATCGCCCCGCCCATGCCCTTGACCAGCTTGCCGGGGATCATCCAGTTGGCCAGGTCGCCCTTCTCGCTCACCTCCATCGCGCCCAGGATCGCCATGTGGATCTTGCCGCCGCGAATCATCGCGAAGCTGGTGGCGCTGTCGAAATAGCAGCTGTAGGGCAGTTCGGTGATCGTCTGCTTGCCGGCATTGATCAGGTCGGGATCGACCTCATCCTCGGTCGGGAAGGGGCCGATGCCCAGCATCCCGTTCTCGGACTGCAGGATCACGTCGATCCCTTCGGGAATGTAGTTCGAGACCAGTGTCGGGATCCCGATCCCGAGATTGACATACATGCCGTCGCGGAGCTCCTGCGCGGCGCGGGCGGCCATCTGGTTGCGGTCCCAGGGCATCGCGTTTTCCTCACGTCTTTCCGGTCGATCGGGCGGGCGGGCGGCGAAGCCTCATCCCTCCCGCCGCTCGAGATGGGCGACATAGATGCGGGTGGCCGAATCGAGCAGCGCGACCAGCACCTCGGGATGTTCGTTGCAGTAGTTCTTCCCCAGCGTCGAATCGATCAGGTTGACCGCCCGGTCGAAGATGAAATGCACCGTGTTGTAGGCGGCGGCCTTGACTTCCTGGTACTCGTCCATCGCGTCCTCTCCCCTCAGGCGGCCCGCACGGTCCGCTGCTCGATGCGCTTCTCGTGCCTGCCCTGGATCAGGCGGTGGACATAGATCCCCGGCAGATGCACATGATCGGGATCGATGCTGCCCACGGGCACGATCTCCTCGACCTCCATCACGCAGACCTTGCCGCACATCGCCGCCGGCGGATTGAAGTTGCGCGCGGTCTTGCGGAAGATCGCATTGCCGTAGGGGTCGGCCTTCCAGGCCTTGACGATCGACAGGTCGGCCACGATCGCGCGTTCGAGGATGTAGGTCCTGCCGTCGAACTCCTTGTGCTCCTTGCCCTCGGCGATCACGGTGCCGACCCCGGTGGGGGTGTAGAAGGCGGGGATCCCGGCACCGCCCGCGCGCATCCGTTCGGCCAGCGTGCCCTGGGGGTTGAACTCCAGCTCCAGCTCGCCCGCCAGATACTGCCGCATGAACTCGGCATTCTCGCCGACATAGGAGGAGATCATCTTCTTCACCTGCCGCGTCTTCAGCAGCAGGCCGAGCCCGAAATCGTCCACCCCGGCATTGTTCGAAGCGATGGTGAGATCCTTCACCCCCGAATCCCGGATCGCCGCGATCAGGTTCTCGGGAATGCCGCACAAGCCGAAGCCGCCGGCGGCGATGGTCATGCCGTCGAACAGCAGACCGTCGAGCGCCGCCGCCGCAGAATCGTAGATCTTCCTCATCTTGCTCCCCCTCTGCCCGTCCGGGGCCGCCATGTCCCGCCGCCTGCGAAGATCACTGGCCCGCGCATTTCACCCCTGCGGGCGGCCGAGTCAAGGCGCGCGCGCCGCGCGGGCCGGACGGACCGGCCTTCGGCGGTCGCCCGGACGGTCGCGGCCCCGGGCCGGCCGCGCCGGGGGGCGGGGCTTGACAGCGGGCGGCCGAGGCGCTTTCAGGTCGGCGCACCGCAGCCCGGAGGATCCCCGATGCATCGCTATCGCAGCCATACCTGCGCCGCCCTGCGCAAGAGCGATGTCGGGCGCTCGGTCCGGCTGGCGGGCTGGGTGCACCGGATCCGCGACCATGGCGGGCTCCTGTTCATCGACCTGCGTGACCATTACGGCATCACCCAGCTTCTGGCCGACCCCGACAGCCCGGCCTTCGCCGCGGCCGAGAAGCTGCGCGCCGAATGGGTTGTCCGGGTGGATGGCGAGGTGCGCGCCCGGGCACCGGAACTGGTCAACCCGAAGATCCCCACCGGCGAGATCGAGCTGTTCATCCGCGAGCTGGAGGTTCTGGGCCCGGCCGAGGAACTGCCCCTGCAGGTGTTCGGCGATCAGGACTACCCCGAGGAGACGCGCCTGCGCTACCGCTTCCTCGACCTGCGCCGCGACCGGATGCAACGCAACATGGCGCTGCGCTCGGACGTGATCGCCTCGATGCGCCGGCGGATGTGGCAGGCCGGCTTCCGCGAGTTCCAGACCCCGATCATCACCGCCTCCAGCCCCGAGGGGGCGCGCGACTTCCTCGTGCCCTCGCGCCTGCACCGGGGCAAGTTCTACGCCCTGCCCCAGGCCCCGCAGATCTTCAAGCAGCTGATCATGGTCTCGGGCTTCGACCGCTATTTCCAGATCGCGCCCTGCTTCCGCGACGAGGATCCCCGCGCCGACCGGTCGCCCACCGACTTCTACCAGCTCGACATCGAGATGAGCTTCGTCACCCAGGAGGATGTGTTCGCCACCGTCCAGCCGGTGCTGCAGGGCATCTTCGAGGAATTCGGCGGCGGGCGGAAGGTGGATGCCGAATGGCCCCGGATCCCCTATGACCAGGCGCTGCGCGAATTCGGCACCGACAAGCCCGACCTGCGCAACCCGATCCGCATGCAGGACGTCTCGGACCTGTTCCGCGGCTCGGGCTTCGCCATCTTCGCCAGGCTGCTGGAACAGCCGGGCAACGAGGTGCGCGCCATCCCCGCCCCCCGCGGCGGCAGCCGCGCCTTCTGCGACCGCATGAACGCCTTCGCCCAGAAGGAAGGGCTTCCCGGCATGGGCTACATCTTCTGGCGCGAGGCGGGCGGCGCCACCGAGGCGGCCGGCCCGGTGGCCAAGGCGCTCGGCCCCGAACGCACCGAGGCGCTGCGCCAGCGGCTGGGGCTGGGCGCGGGCGACGCGGCCTTCTTCCTCGCCGGGCGCGCGGCGGTGTTCGAGCCGGTCGCCGCCCGCGCGCGCAACGTGATCGGCGAGGAGCTGGGCCTGACCGAGAAGGACCGCTTCGCCTTCGCCTGGATCACCGATTTCCCGATGTACGAGAAGGATCCCGAGACCGGGAGGATCGACTTCTCGCACAACCCCTTCTCGATGCCCCAGGGCGGCATCGAGGCGCTGTCCGGCGATCCGCTGCAGGTGAAGGGCTATCAGTATGACCTGGCCTGCAACGGCTACGAGATCGTCTCGGGCGCGATCCGCAACCACAAGCTGGACATCATGCTGCGCGCCTTCGCCCTTGCCGGCTATTCCGAGGAGGAGGTGCGCCGGCGCTTCCGCGGCATGGTCAACGCGTTCCGCTTCGGCGCGCCACCCCATGGCGGCTGTGCGGCGGGCATCGACCGCATCGTGATGCTGCTGGCCGACACCGCCAATATCCGCGAGGTGATCCTGTTCCCGATGAACCAGCGGGCCGAGGATCTGATGCTGGGCGCGCCGTCCGAACCCAGCAACGAGCAGCTGCGCGAGCTGGGGCTGAGGATCGTGCCGCAGGACTGAGCGCGCCCGCCGCGCTAGAGCGGCGGGTGCACGAAGACCGGGGGCGCCTTGCCCGCGCGCAGCAGCGGGATGGCGACATCGGCGGTTTCCAGCGCGCGGCCGATCGTCACGTCCATGTCGAGATAGGCATAGGTTCCCAGCCGGCCGACGAAGGTCACGCCGGTCTCGGCCCGCGCCCGCTCGACATAGCGGGCCAGCATCGCCTTCTCCTCGGCCAGCCGGATCGGATAATAGGGAATGTCGTCCGGCCCGCAGGCGCGGGAATATTCGCGAAAGCAGATCGTGCCCTCGATCCCGGCCTCCTCCCAGGGCGCGAAATGCTTGTGCTCGCTGATCCGGGTCCAGGGGATCTCCTCGTCGCCGAAATTCATCACCGCGGTGCCCAGATAGCTGCCGCGGTCGCGGATCGGCTCGAAATCCAGCGTCCGGTAGCCCAGCCGCCCCAGCGCATGGCCGAACCAGCGGTCCAGCGGGCCGGAATAGAAGACATGGGCGAAGGCTTCGTCCAGATCCTCCCAGCTGCAGCCCAGCCGCAGCTCGATCCCCGGATGGTCGAGGATGCGCGCGACGATCGCCGAATAGCCCTCGCGCGGCATCGCCTGCCAGGGATGATTGAAATAGTTGTCATCATAGGTGAAGCGCAGCGGCAGCCGCTTGAGGATGCTGGCGGGCAGCTCGCGCGGCTCCATTCCCCACTGCTTCTTGGTATAGCCGTAGAAGAAGGCGCGATACAGCTCCTCGCCCACGAAGGCCAGCGCCTGCTCCTCGAAGTTGCGCGGCTCGGTGATGTCGCTGCGCGCCTTGCCGGCGATGAAGGCGCGCGCCTCGGCCGGGCGCATCGCCATGCCAAAGAACTGGTTGATGGTGTGCAGGTTGATCGGCATCGAATAGACGCGCCCGCGCACCGTGGTCTTGACCCGGTTCACATAGGGGACCATCTCGCCGAAGCGGTTGACATAGTCCCACACCCGGGCATCGCCGGTGTGGAAGATGTGCGGGCCGTAGCGGTGCACCATCACCCCGGTCTCGGGGTCGCGTTCGGTGTGGCAGTTCCCCGCGGGATGCCGACGCTCGTCGATGACCAGGCAGCGGAAGCCGGCCTCGGCCAGCTCGCGCGCGATCACCGCGCCCGAGAATCCCGCGCCCACGAGACAGATGCGATCCATGCGCCCCCCGCAGCTTGTCAGCACCCCAGTGCCAGATCGGCGGCGGGCGGGCAAGCCCGCGGCGCCGCGCAGGCGCCGGGACGGGTTGCCGGGCGCGGCCCCTGCCGCGCCCCGCGGTTCAGCCGTTCTTGGCGTAGAACTCGACCACCAGGTTCGGCTCCATGTGCACCGGATAGGGCACGTCCGACAGGCCGGGGGTGCGCACGAAGCGCGCGGTCATCTTCGCGTGATCGACCTCCAGATAGTCCGGCACGTCGCGTTCGGGGCTGCCCACCGCCTCGAGCACCAGGGCCAGCTGCTTGGAGGCGGGCTTGACCTCGATCACGTCGCCTTCCTTGACCCGGTAGGAGGGGATGTTGACCCGCCGGCCGTTGACCAGGATGTGGCCGTGATTGACGAACTGCCGCGCGGCGAACACGGTGGGCACGAACTTGGCGCGATAGACCACGGCGTCGAGCCGCCGCTCCAGCAGGCCGATCAGCAGTTCGGAGGTGTCGCCCCGCCGCCGGGCCGCCTCGGCATAGATGCGGCGGAACTGCTTCTCGGTCAGGTCCCCGTAATAGCCCTTCAGCTTCTGCTTGGCGCGCAGCTGCAGGCCGAAGTCCGACATCTTGCCCTTGCGGCGCTGGCCGTGCT
>RFGB01000015.1 GCA_003697125.1 Alphaproteobacteria bacterium | reverse complement strand
GGCGCTGACCGCGCTGGCGGTCCCGGGCCCCGCGCAGGCATCGCCGCGGGTGGTGGCCGACATTCCGCCCGTGCACGGGTTGGTCGCGCGGGTGATGGCGGGGGTGGGCAAGGCCGCGCTCTTGATCCCCGCCGCGGCATCGCCCCATGGCCGGGGGTTGCGCCCCTCCGAGGCGGCGCTGCTCGACGGGGCCGATCTGGTGGTTTGGATCGGGCCGGCGCTGTCGCCGGGCCTGGCGCGCGCGGTGGCCAGTCTGGCGGGCCGGGCGCGGCTGCTGACGCTGCTGGAGGTGCCGGGCACGAGGCTTCTGGAATGGCGCGCGCCGCCGCTGCCCGATGCGGCCGGGCCGGGCGGTGATCGCGATCCGGCGGATGGCGGGGGCGGGGTGGATCGTGCCGTGGATCATGCCCGCGACGACGCGCACGACCACGCCCGGGACCACGCCCGCGACGACGCGCATGACCACGCTGACGACGACGGGCACGACCACGCGCACGACCACGCCCGCGACGACGGGCACGACCACGCCCGCGACGACGGGCACGACGACGGGCAGGACCACGCCCATGCGGGGCCGGTGGATCCGCATGCCTGGCTCGACCCGGCGAATGCCCGGACCTGGGTTGCGGCGATCGCCGAGAGCCTGGCCGCGCTGGATCCGGCCAATGCCGCGCGCTACCGCGCCAATGCCGCGGCGGCCGTGGCGGAGCTTGCCGCGCTGGAGGCCGAGCTGGCCGCGCGCCTTGCGCCGCTGAGGGGGGCGGGCTTCGTGGTGATGCATGACGCCTACCGCTATTTCGAGGCCCGCTTCGGCATCGCGGCGCTGGCGGCGCTGTCGCCGGCGGATGCGGCCTCGCCGGGGGCGGCGCGGCTCGGGGCGGTCGCCGATCTCGTCGCGCGGGGGATGGCACGCTGCATCCTGATCGAGCCGCAGCTTCCCGACCGGCTGGCCGCGGCGCTGGCCGGGGCGGGCGGGGCGCGGCTCGGCCGGCTCGATCCGCTGGGGGCGGACATCGAACCGGGGCCGGGCCACTATCCGGCCATGCTGCGCCGGATGGCGGCGGATCTGGCGGCCTGCATCGACGGGGGCTGACCGGCGCCGCCCGCCAGGGCGGGTCAGAAATCCCGGCTCCATTCGATGCCGATCGAGGAGCGTTCGAGCCCCGCCTCACCCTCGATGCGCACCCCGTCGAACAGGTCGATCTCGACCGTTACCGCGCTGTCTCCGTCCCCGGTCAGGTCGCGGCGCGCGCCGACGAACAGTCCCGGCGCAAGCGACTTGCCCACCGTGATCGAGGTGCGGTCCTGGCCCGGGTCGATCTGCAGCACGTCGACGCCCAGCGTGTCGCGGACGGTGTCCATCACCCCGCGTTCGCCCGACATCAGACGGTTGATCCCCGCGGCGAGCTGGATGGCCTGACCGGCGCTGAGCGACTGGCGCGAGGTTCCGAACAGGAGCCGCGGCAGCACCTCGGCCTCGGGCAGGGCGGGGGTGGAGGAGAAGCCGATCTCGGGGCTGGCGATGCGCCCGGTCGCGGTGATGCGCCCGGTGATGCCGTGATCGCGCCGCACGAGCACCAGATCGATGCGCGGATCCAGGCTGCGCCCCCCCGCGAAGCTGATCCGCCCCTCCTCCAGATCGAAGCTGCGGCCCATCAGGTCGAAGCTGCCGCGCAGCTTCTCGATGCCGCCCGCGATGCGCGGCTCGCGGCTGGTGCCGCGCACCGTCAGCTCGGCGCGCCATTCGCTGTCGAGCCCGCGCCCGCGCACGAAGATCAGCCCCGGCGCCTCGATCCGCAGGTCCAGCGCCACCCGCCCCGGCCGCTGGGTGGCGCCCTCGGGCGGCGCCTCGCCCGGCATCCGCACCGGACCGAGATCGACGATCGCCGGGGGCGTCGCGTCCACCAGGCGGATCTCGGCCCGGTCGATGGCGATCCGGCCCGACAGGGCCGGCGCCGCGACCGGGCCGGCCAGCGTCAGATCGGCGCTGATGCGGGCATGGATGTCGTCGCGGCGCAGCAGCACCGCCTCGCGCGCGGTCAGCTGCCCCTCGATGCGCGGCGGCCCCGTCATGTCGATGCGCGCGGCCAGCGTCACCTGCCCCTGGGCGCCATCGCGCGCGGAAAGATCGACGGCCAGCGCTCCCTCCGGGGTGCTGTGCAGCCGAAGGTCGAGGTCGGTCAGGATGGTGCCCGCGGTCAGATCCTGGAAGCGCGCCCCCCGCAGCCCCACCGTGCCGTCGATGCGCGGCCGGGCGGGGGTGCCCGACAGGGCAAGGTCGATCGTGGCGGGGCCGGTCAGCTCCTGCCCGGGCAGGGGCAGCAGCACCCACAGCTGCCCGATCTCGCCCGACCACTGCACCCGGCCAGACAGGGGCGCATCGGGGATCAGCCGCGGCAGCGCCCCCGCGGGCGCCAGCGGCAGCGCGGCGGTGATCGCGAGCGGCGCATCGCCGCCGCCGGTCAGCGCGGCGCGCAGCGATGCCCGGCGGTCCTGCCAGCTGGCGGTCAGCGTCAGCCCCAGCGCGCGCTCGGTGCCCGACAGGTCGGTCAGCCTGACCCCGGCCGCCCGGGCCGAGATCTCGGCGCGGCCGCGCCCGGTGTCGAAGCTGGCATCGGCATCGAGCCGCCCCGCCATGATGCCCAGCGAGACGAAGCGTTCGGCCAGGGTGAGGTCGAGGGCGCGGGCCTCCAGATCGCCGGCGATCCCCCGGGGCGCCAGGGTCAGCCTGCCCGCCAGCCGCCCTTCGCCGATGGCCAGCGCGATCCCTTCCGCCCGCAGGCCGCCCCCGGCAAGGGCCAGGGTCAGCGCGCCCTGCTGGCGGATCGGGGTGCCGGCGATGTCGGCCTCAAGGCGCGAGAACGCCGCCCGCGGGGATCCCTCCAGCGACAGCCGCGCCGCGGCGGACAGGCGCAGCGCGTCGCCGTCAAGCCGCCCCTGGCCGTCCAGCGTCACCGCCGGGTTGCCCGGCGGCCCCTCGGCCGCCAGCGAGAGCCGTTCGAGGAGCACCGGCCCGGCCAGTCCGTCCGCCGCCTCCGCCGACAGGCGCAGGACCGGCCGGCCCAGCGCATCGGCAAGCCGCGCATCGATCGCCAGGCGCGCCGCCGAGACCTCGCTGGTCCCGATGTCGCGCCCCGACAGGCGCAGCGCCGCATCCTGCCGCCCCGCGCGATCGGACAGGGTCAGCGTCGCCTCCGCCGCCCCGGCCAGCGGCAGGGCCAGCGCCGCGCCCAGCGGCGCCAGGCTGGGGGCCCGGGCCTCCAGCCGCCCCGCGGCGGTGCCCGCGGCCGGGTCGATCGTGACATCGCCGCCCAGATCGACCGCCGCGGCGCTGAGCGCGATCCCGGTCAGCGCGAGCCGCCCGCCCGCCCAGGCAAGATCGGTCTGCGCCGAGACCGGGCCGAACGCCGCCTCGCGCCCGGCAAGGGTGATCCGGCCCGCGATCTCCTGACCGATGCCCAGGGCATGGGTCAGGGAGAGCCCGGAGAAGTCGCGCCCGGCCACGCTCAATTCCGGGGCGGCGATGCTGCCTTCGAGCGCGACGGTCCCGTTCGACAGTGTCGCGAGCCCCTCGGCCGAGAGGCTGCCGGCAAGCTCGACGCCCCGGGCCGCGGCCAGCGGGGCGAGGTCTGGGATGATCAGCTGATAGCCTCCGCCGCCGGTCATCTGCGCGAGGTCGATCACCCCCGCGCCGCCGAGCGAGATCGTCCGGGCGGTGAGGTCGGCATTGTTCAGGGTCAGGCTGTCGCCCTCCAGCCGTCCCGCGGCATCCAGCCGCACCGGCCCGAGGAGCGCGGGCGTCAGCGGGCCCGCGGCCAGCCCGCGCGCCAGCGCCTCGGTCCGGAAGGCCAGGCCCCGGCGGTCCTGCGCCAGCTGCGCGCGCAGGCGCAGCGAATCGATCCGCGCCATCGGGTGGGACAGGTCCTTCAGTTCCGCCAGCGCATCCAGCCCCGCAAGGCCCCCGGCCAGCGTCAGCCGGCCGCCCGCCTCGATGGCGCCGGTCAGCGCCAGGCCATAGGCCGCGGCCAGCGGATCCAGCGCCGGCAGGGTGGCGGAGAAGGAGAGCGCCGCCTCCTGCCCGTCAAGCGCGGCCTCGCCCGACAGGCTGGCGGTCAGCGCCGCCGAGTCAAGCCGCGCCTGCCGCAGCCGCAGCCTGCCCGCCACGATCCGGCCTTCTGCATCGAGCGCGATCCGCCCCAGCACGCCCGGGGCCAGCCGGTCGAGGCGCACCCCCTCGGCGCTGCCCCGCAGCGTCAGCGCCGTCTCGGCCCCCGCCGGGCCGGCGCTGCGCACGGCGGTCACGTTCACCTCGGTCAGCGCCGCGTCGACGCGCGCGGTCATGAGGCCGGCCAGCCGCGCTCTGCCCGCCGCGTTCAGATCCGCCGGGGTGCCGGCGAGGCTGCCCTCGAAGCCGAACCCGTCGAAGGACAGCCCCGGAGTGATGCGCGCCAGGGCCGCGCCGCCGTCCAGGGTCAGCGAGAGATCGACGTAATCGTCCGCACGGCGCCAGTGCCCGGCGGCGGCAAGCCGCAGGGCGGGGGAGTCGATCGACAGCGACTCCACCGCCACCCGCCCATCCGCTTCCGACACCGCCGCGGTCAGGCGCGCCCGCGGCGCGATCAGCGCGGCAAGGTCGGGATCGGCATCCGGCCCCGCGGAGACGGTCAGCTCGGCGCGGGCCGAGACCGGGGCATTGAAATCCACCGCCGCCGTGCCCCGGGCGCGCCAGACCCGCTCGGTGCCCGCGTCGAGCGTCACGCGCCAGTCATCGCGCGGACCCTCGGCGCGCAGCCTGATCCGCGTCGCCGCATCGGGCGGAAAGCCCGCCAGCGTGGCGACCAGGCCGCCTGCGGCCTCGTCGGCGGAAAGGTTCAACGCCAGTTCGCGCCGCGCGAAGTCGCGCCGCCAGGACAGATCGATGCGGCCTTCCACGGCATCGGTGCGGGTGACGCTCAGCGCCACCGCCTGGATGTCGCCCTGATCCTCGGCCCGGCCGCGGGCATCGAAGCGGATCGCCTGTCCCAGCACCGGGGCGTCGAGGAAGGCGCGTTCGATGCGCAGCTCGCCCAGGATCACCGGCACCGGCGCCCTGGGCCAGTCGAAGGGCGACGGGGAGGCGTCGGCCCCGCCGGTCCTGAGTTCGGGCGGCTCGGCGCCGGGCGCGGGCGGGCGCAGCATGGTCAGATCCTCGACAAGGATCTGGGGGATGTCGAGCTCGCCGCGCAAGAGCCGCGCCGCGTTCCAGCTGAGCGAGACGCTGCCCGCCTCGAGCCACACCCCCGCGCCATCGGCGACCCGCAGCCCGATCAGCCGCGTCACCCCCTCGGCCGGGCTGTCCACCTCCTCCACGGTCACCTCGAAGGATCCCGGGGTGGAGATCTGCGCGAGCAGGAGCTGCACCAGCTGGCTGCGCACGTCGAAGATCGACAGGCGTGCCGCCGCCGGTGCCGCGCCGGCCAGCATCAGCGCGAGGCAGAGGAGAATGCGCGCCAGTCCCATCAGAAGGCCTGCCCGATGGCCAGATAGAACTGGAAGGGGTCGTCCACCGCGCGCGGGTTCAGCGGCACGCCGATATCGAGGCGCAGCGGCCCCACGGGCGAGTAGTAGCGCAGCCCCAGCCCCGCGGCGATGCGCAGGCCGTCGCCGGGATCGGGCCAGGGATCGGTCGAGACGCTGCCGGCCTCGAGAAACAGCGCCCCGCCCAGATCGTCGCGCAGACGCGCCCGCAGCTCCACCCCCGCCTCGATCGCCGACAGCCCGCCCACCGGATCGTTCAGCGCATCGAGCGGCCCGATCATGTCCCGGCCATAGCCGCGCACCGATCCGCCGCCGCCGGCATAGAGGCGGTGGTTGGCCGGCACATCGGCGAGGCTGGCCCCGAGGATGCTGCCCGCCCGGCCCCTGAGGGCGAGGATGTAGCGGCCATCGTCATCCAGCGCGACATAGGTCGATCCGGTGATCTCGGCCAGGGCGAAGGCGACCGACCGCCCGTCCACCCGGCCGAGGAAGGGCGTCGCGGCAAGCCGCAGCCGGAAGCCGCGGGAAGGGTCGAGCGCGTCGTCGGTGCTGTCCCAGGCCAGGAAGCCCGGCAAGCCGGCAAGACGCACCGCCTGATCCAGCCCCGCATCGTCGACCCGCGACGCCTCGGCCAGGATCCCAAGCCCGGCGGTCCAGCGCGCCGACAGCCGCCGCTCCAGCCCGAGCGTCGCCGTGCCGCCCAGCCGGTCATAGGCGTCGCCGGTCTCGCGGCTGAAGCTCAGCCCGGCGACCAGCGCCTGGCCGTCGCGGCGCAGTTGCGGCTTGCGGAAGGTGACCGCGATCTCCTGCAGCGTCAGCCCCGCCGTCGCCTCCACCGATGCCAGCTCGTTGCGGCCCAGGGTGTTGCGGTGTTCGAGCCGGCCATAGGCCTGCGGGCCGTCGCTGGTGTCATAGCGCAGGCCCAGCGCCACGGTGCGCGGCGGGCGTTCGGTGACGGTGACGGTGATCGGCAGCGCGTCGCCCTCGGGCGGGCTGTCGGGGGGGGCGACGGTCACCGAGGCGAACAGCTGCGTGTCGGCAAGCCGCCGCTGGAAGGCGGCCAGCACGGCGCCGTCATAGGGCTGGCCGGGGCGGATCGTGCGGTAGCTTTCCAGATAGGATTCGGGCACCGACCCGACCCCGACATAGCGCACCGGCCCGAAGCGATAGCGGCGGCCGGCCTCGATGCGGCTGGTGACGGTGATCGTCTTGGCCTGCGGATCGGCCAGCGCGTCGCGCTCGACGAAACGGGCATAGGCAAAGCCCGCCCGGCGCAGCGCGGCGACGGCGGCATCCTCGGCCTGGACGATCGGCGCGGCCTCGGCGGGCCGGCCCACCGGCGAGCCGAGCGCGGCCGCATCCAGCGGCGGTGGCGTGTCGGGGGTGGGGGCGATCTCCAGCCGGTGCTCGGCCAGCAGATAGCGCGGGCCGGGGCTGATGCGGAAGATCACCGCGGGCGGCGTCTCGCCCTCGCGCGAAAGCGCCACCTCGGCGGCGGCCTCGTAGAACCCGCGCGAGCGCATCAGCCGCAGGAGCGTGGGGATGTCGCCCTGGGCGCGCCGGCGCAGGAAGGCGCGCGAGGGCGCTCCCTCGGCGGCCAGCAGATAGACCTGAAGCGCCTCCTCGGCCACCGCGGCGATGTCGGTGCCGGGGGGCACCCCCTCCAGCCGGACGACATACCGCTCAAGCCGCGTCTGCGGCGCGGCAGTCTCGGCAAGGCGCGTCTCGCGGCTGCAGGCAGCCGCCAGCATGGCGCAGGCCAGCGCGGCGCACAGCCATCCCGCGCGGCGCGGCCGGCCGCCGGCATGATCGCGATTCCGTCCCATGGCGGCCAGCATAATCGAACGCGGGCGGAAAGACAGCGCCGCGGTGGCGGGCAGAAAGGGACTTGCAAGGCCAGCGCCTTTCCGACATTTTCCGCCGCGGCACGAGGAAGGATCGCAGGCAACCCATGTCCGACCAGAACAGGCCCGCCTCCCCCTCGCGCTGGTCCAGGGTGCTGCTGAAGATCTCGGGCGAGGCGCTGATGGGCGATCAGGGCTTCGGCCTGCATCCGCCCACGGTGTCGCGCCTGGCCCATCAGGTGGCCGAGGTCCAGCGGATGGGCATCGAGGTCTGCCTGGTGATCGGGGCGGGGAACATCTTCCGCGGCCTGTCGCTGTCGGGGCAGGGGATCGAACGGACCACGGCCGACTACATGGGCATGCTGGCCACGGTGATCAACGCGCTGGCGATGCAGGCGGCGCTGGAATCGCTGGGCGTCTATACCCGGGTGATCTCGGCCATCCCGATGGATCAGGTGTGCGAGCCCTATATCCGCCGCCGCGCCGTGCGGCATCTGGAGAAGAAGCGGGTGGTGATCTTCGCCGCGGGCACGGGCAACCCCTATTTCACCACCGACACCGCCGCGACGCTGCGCGCCTCCGAGATGTCGTGCCAGGCCATCTTCAAGGGCACCCAGGTCGACGGGGTCTATGACAGCGACCCGCGCACCAATCCCGATGCGGTGCGCTATGACACCATCAGCTATGACGAGGTTCTCGCGCGCAATCTGAAGGTGATGGACGCCTCCGCCATCGCCCTTGCGCGCGACAACAACCTGCCCATCATCGTGTTCTCCCTGGCGCAGGATGGCGGCTTCGCCGGCGTCCTGCGGGGCGAGGGGCGCTTCACGACGGTCTGTGCGGGCTGACGTGACGGAACGGAACGGAGGACCGAGCGCGGGAGAAGGCCAATGTCGGACGACGACGACGGGATCGACCTTGACGATCTGAAGCGGCGCATGGATGGCGCGCTGGCCGCGCTGCGCCAGGAATTCCAGAGCCTGCGCACCGGGCGCGCCTCGGCCGCGATGCTCGACCCGATCATGGTCGATGCCTATGGCACGCAGATGCCGATCAACCAGGTCGGCACGATCAATGTCCCCGAGCCGCGGATGATCACCATCAATGTCTGGGATCGCGGGCTGATCGGCGCGGTCGAGAAGGCGCTGCGCAGCTCGGGGCTGGGAATCAACCCGGTGGTGGACGGGCCGATCATCCGCCTGCCCATCCCCGAGCTGAACGAGGAGCGGCGGCGCGAGCTTGCCAAGCTGGCCGGCCAGTATGCCGAACAGGCGCGCGTCGCGGTGCGCAATGTCCGCCGCGACGGGATGGAGCGGATCCGCCGGGCGAGCGGGATGAGCGAGGACGACCAGAAGCTGTGGGCCGAGGAGGTCCAGGCGCTGACCGACGCCGCGATCCGCAAGATCGACGCGGCGCTGGAGGCGAAGCAGGCGGAGATCATGCAGGTCTAGGCCCGGCCGGCGGGCCCGGCCGGGGGCGGAGAAACCGATGCGTGACCAGGCGCGGGCCCGGCCCGTTGACATGATCGCCCCGGCGCCGGGCGGCGAGGGGCGCCGCGCGGCCCATGTCGCGATCATCATGGACGGCAACGGGCGCTGGGCGACCCGGCGCGGCCTGCCGCGCCTGCGCGGGCATCAGGCCGGCGCCGAAACCGTGCGCCGCATCGTCGAATGCTGCCCCGATCTGGGGGTGCGCCATCTGACGCTGTTCGCCTTCTCGACCGAGAACTGGCAGCGCCCGCGCGAGGAGGTGACCGGGCTGATGGCGCTGTTCCGCCGCTATCTGCGCCGCGACACCGCCGAGCTTGACCGCAACGGCGTGCGGGTGCGCTTCCTGGGCGAACGCGGGCGCCTGGGCCCCGCGCTCAGGGGCATGATGGATGCCGTCGAACGCCAGACCGCCGGGAACGCGACGCTGGATCTGGTGATCGCCATCAATTACGGTGGCCGTGACGAGCTGGCGCGCGCGGCGCGCCGGCTTGCCGAACGCGTCGCCCGGGGCGAGATCGCGCCCGAGGAGGTGGACGAGGCCGCTCTGGCCGCCGGACTCGACACCGCCGGGCTGCCGGATCCGGATCTGGTGATCCGCACCTCGGGCGAGACGCGCATCTCGAACTTCCTGCTGTGGCAGTGCGCCTATGCCGAATACGCCTTCGTCCCGCAGCTCTGGCCCGATTTCACGCCCGAGGATTTCGCCGCGGTGCTGGCCGAATATGCCAGCCGCGAACGGCGCTTCGGCCGGGTGATCGCGGGCGGGTGACGGGGTGGCCGGGCCGCAGCGATTTGCCGATCTGGCCACGCGCAGCGCGACCGGCGCGGCGCTGGGCGCGCTGGCGCTGGCGGGAATGTGGGCCGGCGGGTTCTGGGCGGCGCTGCTGCTGGGGCTGGCCGCCGCGCTGATGGTCTGGGAGCTGACCGTGATCACCCGCAGCCCCGCGGGCGCGGCGACCACGCTGCTGATCGCCACCGCGGCGCTGGCGGTGCTGGTGACTGAATGGGGCCTTCTGCGCCACGGGGTGCTGGTGCTGGCGGCGGGGGTGGCGGGGGCGGCGGCGCTGGGG
>RFGB01000014.1 GCA_003697125.1 Alphaproteobacteria bacterium | reverse complement strand
GGATCTGGGCCAGCGTCAGGCCGGCGCCGAGCTCGGCCGGATCGAGATCGAGGGTGGGCATGTCCGCGCCGATCCCGCCCTGTTCGAACACCGCCGCGGCCGCCGCGGCCGCCGCCTCGGCCGCCGCGCGACCATGGGCCAGCGCCGTCACCTCGGTGGCAAGGATCTTCTTCGCCTCGTTCAGCTCGGCCCCCTCCAGCGCCTCCAGCCGGGCGATCTCGTCAAGCGGCAGCTCGGTGAACAGGCGCAGGAAGCGCCCGACATCGGCATCCATGCTGTTGCGCCAGAACTGCCAGAATTCATAGGGCGACAGCGCGTCGGCATTCAGCCACACCGCGCCGCCCGCGGTCTTGCCCATCTTGGTGCCGTCGGCCTTGGTCAGCAGCGGCGAGGTCAGGCCGAACACCTGCGCCCCGTCCACCCGGCGGTTCAGCTCGACCCCGTTGACGATGTTGCCCCACTGGTCGGATCCGCCCATCTGCAGCCGCACCCCCAGCCGCCGGCGCAGCTCCAGAAAGTCATAGGCCTGCAGCAGCATGTAGTTGAATTCCAGGAAGGTCAGCGGCTGCTCGCGCTCCAGCCGCAGGCGGACCGAATCGAAGGTCAGCATGCGGTTGATGGTGAAGTGCCGGCCATAGTCGCGCAGGAAGTCGATGTAGTTGAGCCGCGACAGCCAGTCGGCATTGTTGGCCATCACCGCGTCGGTCGGCCCCTCGCCGAAGGTCAGGTAGTTGCCGAAGACCTTGCGGATGCCTTCCATGTTGGCGGCGATCTGCGCGTCGCTCAGAAGCTGGCGCGCCTCGTCCTTGCCCGAGGGATCGCCGATGCGCGTCGTGCCGCCGCCCATCAGCACCACCGGCCGGTGGCCGGTGCGCTGCAGCCAGCGCAGCATCATGATCTGGATCAGCGAGCCGACATGCAGGCTGGGGGCGGTGCAGTCGAAGCCGATATAGCCCGACACCACCCCCTCGCTCAGCGCCTGGTCCAGCGCCGCGAGGTCGGTGCAGTCCTGCACGAAGCCACGGGCCAGAAGCACGTTCAGGAACTCGGATCTCGGGGTCATCGGCACGGTCCTTGGGTTCGCTCGGCCGGCGTTCTATAGCGGTGCGACGCGGGAGGGAAGGGCGATGGACCCCGTCTGGGCGATCGGACTGATGTCGGGAACGTCGCTTGACGGGGTGGATGCGGCGGCGGTGCTGAGCGACGGCGAGCGGATCCTCGCCTTCGGCCCGGCGCGTGCCTTCCCCTACGAACCCCGCCAGCGCGCGGCGCTGCGCGCGGCGCTGGATCGGGCCCGGGCGCTGGGCGGGCCGCCCCCGGCGGGGGATGGGGTGATCCGCGCCGCCGAGGCGGTTCTGGATGCCACCCATGGCGCCGCGCTGGCGGCGCTGGTCGCCGACTGGCCGCGGGATCTGGCGGGCCGCCCGCGGCTGGTGGGATTTCACGGCCAGACCGTGCTGCACCGCCCCGAGGCCGGCATCACCGTGCAGATCGGCGATGCGGCGCGGCTGGCCCGGCGCGGCCTGCCGGTGGTGCACGACTTCCGTTCGGCCGATGTGGCGGCGGGGGGCGAGGGGGCGCCCCTCGTCCCCTTCTTCCATCACGCCTGCGCCCGGCGCGCGGGGCTGGATGCGCCGGTGGCCTTCCTGAACATCGGGGGGGTGGCCAATGTCACCTGGCTCGATCCGCGCATTCCCGACCCGGCCGCGGCCTGCATCGCCTTCGACACCGGGCCGGGCAACGCGCTGATCGATGACTGGATGGCCGCGCGCACCGGGGTGGCGATGGACCGCGGCGGGCGGGCGGCCGCGCGGGGGCGGGTGGACGGCGACCGGCTGGCACGGCTGATGCCGCGGGACTGGCTCGCGCGGCGGCCGCCCAAGTCGCTGGACCGCGACGCCTTCGCCGGGGTGCTGGCGGGGATGGCGGGGCTGTCGGTCGAGGATGGCGCCGCCACCCTGACCGCCTTCACCCTGGCCTGCGTGCTGGCCGCGCGCGAACATCTGCCCGCGCCGCCCGCACGCTGGCTGATCTGCGGGGGCGGGCGGCACAACGCGGCGCTGATGGCCGGGCTTGCCGCCGCGCTGCCGGGGGTCGCGCCGGTCGAGGCGATCGGGCTCGATGGCGATGCGCTGGAGGCGCAGGCCTTCGCCTTCCTCGCGGTCAGGGTGCTGCGCGGGCTGCCGACCTCGGCGCCGGGCACCACCGGCTGCGCGTGCCCGGTCTGCGGCGGACGCATCGCGCGGCCCGGTCCGGTCTGAGGCGCCGCAACTGTGCGCCAGGATTCACCAAGGCGCGCGAATCACTTCTGAGAGCGGCAAAATCGTGCTAATTTTGTGAAGTAGTCGGATCAATTCCGGGTAGCTTCGGCCGCAGGGTGCGCGGCCATGTGTGTGGAGCGTGTTGATGTTGCGTGACCTCGCGGCTGCGCGCGGGCGGGCTGCCCGGCGGCAGCCCATCGCGGATGTCCTGTCCCGCCTGTCGGTGTTCCGCGACGACCAGCGGGGGGCAATCTCGGCCTTCATGCTGGTGATGCTGCTGACGATGTTCGTCGCGGCGGGCATCGCCATCGACGTGATGCGCCACGAGACGGTGCGCTCGGCGCTGCAGAACGGGCTTGACCGCGGGGTGCTGGCTGCGGCCAGCCTCGACCAGACGCTCGCGCCCGAGGAGGTGATCGCGGGCTATCTGCACCGCACCCCCTATCTGGACGAGCGGGTGCGGGTGACGGTGAACGCCGAGCCCGCGGCGGGGCCGGTTTCCACCCACCGCCGCATCGCGGCCAGCGCACGCACCGATATCGACACCATATTCCTGCGGCTGGTGGGGATCCCCACGCTCGAGGTCGCCGCGGTGGCGGCGGCGGAACATGCCCGGCAGAATGTCGAGATCTCGCTGGTGCTGGACATCTCGGGAACCATGGCATGGGAGGGACGGCTGCAGAACCTGATCCCGGCCGCGCGCAGCTTCATCCGCCGGGTCCTGACCCCGGAAACCGCCCCCTATACCACCATCAACCTGATCCCCTATGCGGGCAGCGTCAATCCGGGGCCCGAGCTCTTCGCGCTGCTGGGCGGGCAGCGTTTTCACAACCAGTCCTCCTGCATCGAGCTGGGCGCGGCCGATTTCGACGAGACCGGCCTGCCCGCGGCGGGCTTCTACCGGCAGGTGCCGCATTTCCACTGGTGGCCGATCCGCGCCGACCAGGAGGCCTACATGGATACCGGCTGGTGCCCCTCGGATGCGCGGATGCCGATCGAGATCATGTCGAACGATGCCGACCGGCTGGTCGAGCGGATCGAGGGGCTGCGGCTGCATGACGGCACCGGCACCCATATCGGCATGAAATGGGCGCTGGCGCTTCTGGATCCCGGCAGCAACTGGGCGATCGGCTCGCTGATCGCCCAGGGCAGGGTCAGCCCCGACTTCGCCGACCGGCCGAAGCCCTGGCACGACCCGGAATCGCTGAAGTTCATCGTGCTGATGACCGATGGCATGATCTCGGACCAGAACCGACCGGCACCGCCCTATCTGGTCGAGGTCACGCCCGACCCGATCCGCGGCTATGACGCGCGCGTCCACAACGCCGGCAAGACCACCAATCGCGCCCGGTTCTTCCAGATGTGCAATGCCGCCAAGGCGCATGGGGTGACGGTGTTCACCATCGCCTTCGAGGTGCCTGCCGCCAATGAGTGGGAGATGCGCGACTGTGCCTCCTCGCCGGCGCATTTCTTCAGCGTCGAGGGGCTGTCGATCGCCGATGCCTTCAGTCAGATCGCCTCGACCATCGAGAACCTGAAGCTGGTGAACTGAGATGGCCGCCCCGCGCATCTGCGCCCCCGGCCGCTTCCTCCGCGGCACCGACGGCGCGGCGACACTGGAATTCCTGATCATCTTCCCGATGGTCTTCTTCGCGGTGCTGGCCTTCGTCGAGGCGGGCTGGCTGATGACCCGGGCCACGCTGCTCGACCGCGGCGTCGACATGGCGGTGCGCGAGCTGCGCGTGGGCACCGCCACCGCCCCCGACCATGCGGCGCTGAAGCGGCTGATCTGCGGCCATGCGGTGCTGCTGGGCGCGTGCGAGGAGAATCTCGCCGTCGAGCTGATCCCGATCCGTTCCCCCGCCGACCTGCCCGACCGCGACACCGTCTGCGTCGATCGCGCCACCAGGATCGAGCCCGCGGTGCGCTACGATCCCGGCAGGCGTTCCGAGACGGTCTTCGTGCGGGCCTGCCTGCTGGCCGATCCGCTGATCCCCGGCGTCGGGCTGGCGCTCGCCATGCCCACCGCGCCCGGCGGCGGGATCGTCATGATCGCCTATGCCGCCTTCGTCAACGAGCCGGAGTAGATCCATGTCGGCATTGCGCTTCGCAGCGGGGCTCGGCCGGTTCGGGCGGGACGAGCGCGCCTCGGTCACCGCGGAATTCGCCCTGTGGCTGCCCGTCCTGTTCGCCCTTCTGGCCGGCGCGATCATGTTCTTCGACATGTTCCGGGTCAGCGCGCGGGCGGTCCGGGCGACCGCGACGCTGGGCGACATCGTCGCGCGCCAGACGGTCGCGGACGACGCCTTCCTGGAAACGCTGCTGCCGATCTTCACCGCCAGCCTGCCGGCGGGTATCGAGGATCCCTGGGTGAGGGTCACCTCGATCCAGAATGTGGGCGACGTGCCGGCCGCGGCCTCCGAGCCCGAGGACGGCCGGGTGGCCGCGCCCACGCATGTCGTCCTGTGGTCCCATGTCCAGGGGCCGGCGGCGCCGCTGACCACCGCCGATCTCGACCGCTATGACCTGCCGCCGATGCAGGTCGGCGACACGGTGATCCTGACCGAGACCGCGCTTCGCCACGCGCCCATCGGCGGGCGCATCCTGGGGGTGGCGCCGGTGATCCGCGCCAATCTCTCCTTCAACCGTCCCCGCTTCGTGCCCGCCGTGGTGCGCGAGTGAGGCTCAGCGCAGGCCGTCCGCGATCATGCGCTGTTCCACATAGGCCGAGACCGCGTCGATCATCGATTCCAGCCCCGGGTCGAAGAAGTGGTTCGCCCCGGGAATGGTCTGATGGGTAATGGTGATCCCCTTCTGCTGCTTCAGCCGCGCCACCAGCTTCTCGACCTCGGCCGGCGGCACGATCCGGTCCGCCTCGCCATTGATGATCAGTCCCGAGGAGGGGCAGGGCGCCAGGAAGGAGAAGTCATACATGTTCGCCGGGGGCGAGACCGAGACGAAGCCCGCGATCTCGGGCCGGCGCATCAGAAGCTGCATGCCGATCCAGGCGCCGAAGGAAAATCCCGCAACCCAGCACTGCCGCGCATTGGGGTTCAGCATCTGCAGATAGTCCAGCGCGGCGGCCGCGTCCGACAGCTCGCCCACACCCTGGTCGAACTCGCCCTGGCTGCGTCCCACGCCGCGGAAGTTGAACCGCATGCAGGTAAAGCCCAGCCTGTGGAACGCATAGTGCAGGTGATAGACCACCTTGTTGTTCATCGTCCCGCCATAGCGCGGATCGGGATGCAGGATGATCGCGATCGGCGCCGCAGGGTCCTTGTGCGCGTGATAGCGGCCCTCGAGACGGCCGTCCGGTCCGGGAAAGATCACCTCGGGCATGGGCGCGACGAGCTCCGTGATCGTGGCCTGATCCCGCCAAAGCTTGACAGAATCGCTTGGGCATCCTAGAAAGATTCTAAACAGCGGCCCCAGGCCGGGTCCGCACGGGGCAGCGTTCCGAGGTAGGCGCTCGCCCTGCCATCGTCAAGCTGTCGGATCGCCGGGATGAAGCTCAGCACCAGGGGACGCTACGCGATGATCGCCCTGACCGACATGGCGCGCGAGGGGGCGGTGGCCGGCTCGGACCGGCTGGTGACGCTGGCCGGGGTGGCCGAGCGGCAGGACATCAGCCTCGCCTATCTGGAGCAGCTCTTCGTCAAGCTGCGCCGGGCGGGGATCGTGGAGAGCGTGCGCGGGCCCGGCGGGGGCTATCGCCTGGCGCGGCCGGCCGAGCAGATCCGGATCTGCGAGATCATGGAGGCGGTGGACGAGACTATGGATGCGCTGACCCGCGGCGCGGGGGCACATGGGGCGACCACCGGCACCGAGGCCCAGCGGCTGAACGAGCGGTTGTGGGAGAGCCTGTCGGCGCAGGTCTATGTCTTGCTGCACCAGACCCGGCTTTCGGACGTGATCGACGGGGCGCTGGCCCCGTGCCCGGCGGTTCCGGCCTTCATTCAGATGGTGGACGAGGGATGACCGGGCCGGCGGGGGGGCGCGTCTATCTGGACTGGAACGCCACGGCGCCGCTGCGGCCCGAGGCGCGCGCGGCGATGATCGCGGCGATGGACATGGTGGGCAATCCCGCCTCGGTCCATGCCGAGGGGCGTGCGGCGCGGGCGATCATCGAACGCGCCCGCGAGGAGGTTGCCGCCCTCGCCGGCTGCCCGCCCGCCGAGGTGGTGTTCACCAGCGGCGCCACCGAGGCCGCGGCCCTGGTTCTGGCCGGCGCGCGGCGGATCGCGGTGCCCGCCACCGCCCATGACGCGCTGCATGGCTGGGCCGGACCTGGCGATGGCGACGGCCCGCCCGAAGTGGTCTGCTGGCCGATGGCCGACAGCGAGACCGGCATCCTGCACCCCCCGCCCGACTGCCCGGCGGGGGCGGTTCTTCTGGCCGATGCCAGCCAGGTCGCCGGGCGGCTGCCGCTGGCCGCCGATCCCGCCCCGGGCCTGCCACGCCCGGCGCTGATCCTGTCGGCGCACAAGATCGGCGGGCCCAAGGGGGTGGGCGCGCTGATCCTGCCCGAAGGCGTGGCCCCGCACCGGCTGCTGCGCGGCGGCGGGCAGGAGCGCGGCCGCCGGCCGGGCACCGAGAATGTCGTGGGCATCGCCGGCTTCGGGGCCGCCGCCGCGGCGGCGCGGCGCGATCTGGCGTCGGGGGTCTGGCGGGGGGTTGAAAACCTGAGAGATATGCTCGAGAATAGGCTTGCCGCGGCTGCGCCCGATCTCGTCGTGATCGGGGCGGGCAGGGCGCGGCTGCCCAACACCTCCTGCTTCGCCCTGCCGGGCTGGAAGGGCGAGACGCAGGTGATGCAGATGGACCTGGCGGGATTCGCGGTCTCGGCAGGCTCGGCCTGCTCCTCGGGCCGGGTCGGACCCAGCCGGGTGCTGCAGGCGCTGGGCCACGACGCCCGCATTGCGGCCAGCGCGATCCGCGTCTCCCTCGGACCGGCCACAACCGGGGCCGAGATCGACGCCTTCGCGCGGGTCTGGATCGATCACTACAGGCGACGCCTGGGAAGGGCGGCCTGACCGACGGAAGGGATCTGGAAATGACTGCTCTGGACAAGGCGACGCCGACCGATGCCCTGGCGCGCGAAGGCGTGGACCAGGAAACCGTCGATGCCGTCCGTTCGGTCGGCGCGCGCTACAAGTATGGCTGGCATACCGAGATCGAGACCGACTATGCCCCGAAGGGCCTGAACGAGGAGATCATCCGCCTCATCTCGGCGCGCAAGGAGGAACCGGAGTGGATGCTGGAATGGCGCCTGCAGGCCTATCGCCGCTGGCTGACCATGAAGGAGCCGACCTGGGCGATGATCAAGCATCCGCCCATCGACTTCCAGGACCAGTATTACTATGCGCAGCCCAAGAGCTTCCGGAAGAAGCCGAAGAGCCTGGACGAGGTGGATCCCGAGCTTCTGCGCACCTATGAGAAGCTGGGCATCCCGCTGCGCGAACAGATGATCCTTGCCGGGGTCGAGGGGGCTGGCGAGGCGCCCGCCGAGGGGCGCCGGGTCGCGGTGGATGCGGTGTTCGATTCGGTTTCGGTCGGCACCACCTTCCGCGAGGAGCTGGCCCGCGCCGGGGTCATCTTCTGCTCGATCTCCGAGGCGCTGCGCGACCATCCCGACCTGGTGCGCAAGTATCTGGGCTCGGTCGTGCCGCCCACCGACAATTTCTACGCGACGCTGAATTCGGCGGTCTTCTCGGATGGCAGCTTCGTCTATGTGCCCCCCGGGGTGCGCTGCCCGATGGAACTGTCCACCTATTTCCGCATCAATGCCGAGAATACCGGCCAGTTCGAGCGCACCCTGATCATCGCCGACAAGGGCGCCTATGTCAGCTATCTGGAAGGCTGCACCGCACCGATGCGCGACACCAACCAGCTGCATGCGGCGGTGGTGGAGCTCGTCGCGCTGGAGGATGCCGAGATCAAGTATTCCACCGTGCAGAACTGGTATCCGGGCGACGAGGAGGGCCGGGGCGGCATCTACAACTTCGTCACCAAGCGCGCCGATTGCCGCGGCGCCCGCTCGCGCGTGATGTGGACCCAGGTCGAGACCGGATCCGCGATCACCTGGAAATACCCCTCCTGCATCCTGCGCGGCGAGGGCAGCCAGGGCGAGTTCTACTCCATCGCCATCACCAACAATTGCCAGCAGGCCGATACCGGCACCAAGATGATCCATCTGGGCCGCAACACCCGGTCGCGCATCGTGTCGAAGGGGATCAGCGCCGGCCGGGCCCAGAACACCTATCGCGGGCTGGTCAGCATCCATCCCCGCGCCGCCGGCAGCCGCAACCACACCCAGTGCGACAGCCTGCTGATCGGCGACAGGTGCGGCGCCCATACCGTGCCCTACATCGAATGCCGCAACAATTCCTCGCGCGTCGAGCATGAGGCGACCACATCGAAGGTCGACGAGGATCAGCTGTTCTACTGCCGCAGCCGCGGGCTGGATGCCGAGGAGGCGGTGGCGCTGGTGGTCAACGGCTTCTGCAAGGAGGTGCTGCAGGCGCTGCCGATGGAATTCGCCGTCGAGGCGCAGAAGCTGGTGGCGATCAGCCTCGAGGGCAGCGTCGGCTGACCCCGGCGGCGACGCGGGAAGACGGCATGGCGCGCTACTGGTTCCGCAGCCGTGACGGCGGCACGCCCTGGCCCTGCAGCTGGCGGGGCTGGGCGGCGCTGGCGGCCTTCGGCCTCGCCGAGGCGGTGATCTGGGTCCTGTTCCTGATCCTGCCCTGGGCGGAGGGGCGGCTGGACGCGCCGATGGTGATCGCCTGGGCGGCGCTTCTGGGCGCGCTGGTCATCGGCTTTGTCTGGATGCTGCGCGAACGCACCGCGCCGGAGGGTTCCGACACAGGCCGGGCCGCGCCGCGCAACAGGGAGGGATGAATGATCGTGACCACAACGCCTTCGGTCGAGGGGCGCCGCGTCACCGGCTATCTGGGCATCGTCACCGGCGAGGCGATCATGGGCGCGAACATCTTCAAGGATCTGTTCGCCGGGATCCGCGACATCGTCGGCGGCCGGTCGGGCGCCTATGAGGAGGAGCTTGCGCGCGCGCGCAGCACCGCGCTGTCCGAGATGGAGGCGCGGGCCGCGGCGCTGGGCGCCAATGCGGTGATCGGGGTCGATCTCGACTACGAAGTGATCGGAAACATGCTGATGGTGTCGGCTTCCGGCACCGCGGTCAGAATAGAAAACGCCTGAGGAGTCATGCTGGAAATCACCAATCTTCATGTCGAGCTGGAGGACGGCAGCAAGCCCATCCTCAAGGGCCTCGACCTCTCGGTCCCGGCCGGGTCGGTTCATGCGATCATGGGCCCGAACGGGTCGGGCAAGTCGACCCTGGCCTATGTGCTGGCCGGGCGCGAGGGCTACCGCGTCACCGAGGGATCGGTCAGCCTGATGGGGCAGGACCTGCTGGAGCTGGAGCCCGAGGCGCGCGCGGCGGCCGGGCTGTTCCTCGCCTTCCAGTATCCGGTCGAGATTCCGGGCGTGTCGAACATGGTCTTCCTGCGCACGGCGCTGAACGCCCAGCGCAAGGCGCGCGGCGAGCCCGAGATCGGCGCGCCGGAGTTCCTGCGCCTGGTGCGCGAGAAGGCCAAGGCGCTGAACATCGACGGCGACATGCTGAAGCGCGCCGTCAATGTCGGCTTCTCGGGCGGCGAGAAGAAGCGCAACGAAATCCTGCAGATGGCGATGCTGGAACCCAGGATGTGCATCCTCGACGAAACCGATTCCGGTCTCGATGTCGACGCGATGCGCCTCGTCGCGCAGGGGGTCAATGCGCTGCGCGCACCCGACCGCGCCTTCCTGGTGATCACGCATTACCAGCGGCTTCTGGATCACATCCGCCCCGATGTGGTGCACATCATGGTCGATGGCCGGATCGTGAAGAGCGGCGGCCCCGAGCTTGCCCTCCAGGTCGAGCAGTCGGGCTATGCCGACATCCTGCGCGAGGTGGCGTGATGGCCGAAGCCGCGCGGAGGCAGGAGGGCGCGGCCGCGCTGCTGGCCGCGCATCCCGCACCGGCCGGGGAGGCCGGCTGGGCGCGCGAGGCGCGCGAGGCGGCGCGCGCGCGCCTGCTCGCCATGGGCGTGCCGGCGCCACGCGACGAATACTGGCGCTTCACCGATCCCGCCGGGCTGATCCGCCCCAGCCCGCAGGACGCCGCGCTGCTGACGCCCGACGAGAAGCCGGTGTTCGGCGATTTCGACCGCCTGCAGCTCGTCTTCGTCGATGGCGTCTTCAGCCCGGAACTGTCCGACCCGCCGGAGATGACCGGCCTGGTGATCCAGCGCCTCGACGAGGTGCTGGCCACCGACATCCACTGGGCGCGCGACCTGTTCGGCCAGCTGGAATCGCGCGGACAGGAGCCCGTGGCCAGGCCCTTCGCCGCGCTGAACACCGCATGCGCGGCCACCGGCGTGGTGATCCGCGCCACCGGCCCCACGCCGAAGCCGGTCTCGCTGCGCTATCTGCACCGCTCCACCAGCTCGGACGCGCTGATCCGCCATCTGGTCAGGGTCGATCCCGGCGCCAGCCTGACGCTGATGGAATCCGGCCCCGCCGCGGCGCGGCTGAACCTGTGCATGGAGGTCGAGATCGGCGCGGGCGGGCGGCTGGACCATGTGCGCGCCCAGGGCCGCGACCATGAACGTCAGGCGATCACCCATGCCTTCGTCCGGCTGGGGCAGGGGTCGGTCTACAAGTCCTTCACCCTGACCATGAACGGCCGGCTGACCCGCAACGAGCAGCTGGTCGAGCTGACCGGCCCCGGCGCCTCGGCCCATGTCGCGGGGGCCTGTGTGGGCGATGGCGACTTCCACCATGACGACACGGTGCTTGTGATCCATGATGCGCCGGGATGCGAGAGCCGTCAGGTCTTCAAGAAGGTGCTGCGCAACGGGGCGACCGGCGTCTTCCAGGGCAAGATCCTGGTGCGGCCGGACGCGCAGAACACTGATGGCTATCAGCTGAGCCAGGGCCTGATGCTGGACGAGGACAGCCAGTTCCTGGCCAAGCCCGAGCTGGAGATCCACGCCGACGACGTGAAGTGCAGCCACGGATCGACCGTGGGCGGGGTGGACGAGACGGCCCTGTTCTACCTGACCTCGCGCGGGATCGCGCGCAACGAGGCGGAGAATCTGCTGATCCTCGCCTTCCTCGACGAGCCGCTGGCGGAGATCGCCGACGAGCGCTATGCCGAGGATCTGCGCACGCGGCTTCAGCGCTGGCTGGCGCGCCGGCGGTGAGCGCGGCGATGTCCGCCGGCCTTCCGGGGCGCCTTCTCGCCGGCTATGGCGCCGTCGCCGCCTCGTTCCGGGCGGAACTGGCCGGGGCCAGCGAGCCGCGGCTGGTGTTCCGCGCCATCCTCGGCGGCGCACTGGTGCTGCTGGCGCGGCTGCCGGCGCTGGCCGGCGCGGTGCCTGCGGACGTGCCGCCGGCGGCCTTCCTGGCCGCGCAGCTGGTGGCGCATCTGTTCTTCCTGCCGCTCGCGCTCTACGGGCTGGCGGCGCTGTCGCGGCTGGGGGCGCGGCTGTTCGGCGGACGCGGCAGCTGGCGGGCCGCGCGCGCCGCGCTGTTCTGGGCGCTGCTTCTGGCCATACCGCCGATGCTTCTGGCCGAGGCGGCGGTCACGCTGGCGGGGCTGCGCGGAACCCTGGCGGGTGCGGCGCTGACCACGGCGCCCTGGTTCGCCTATCTGTGGTTCTGGGCGGTCTGCCTGGCCGAGGCGGAGGGGTTCCGCCGGCCCGGCCTTGTCTTCGCCGGGCTGATGGCGATACCCCTCGCCGGGGCCGCGCTGCTGCGGCTTGCCGCGCTGGCCGGCTAGGGGGGTGCGATGGCGGACAGGCTGTTCGATGGTCTGCGCGTGACGCTGACCGATCCCAGGCGGGGCGCGCGGGACTCAGACATTGAGGAGCAGGTTCTCCCGCTCC
>RFGB01000129.1 GCA_003697125.1 Alphaproteobacteria bacterium | reverse complement strand
GGCCCGATCCGCGGGGCGGATCGGGCGCGCCGCCGGCGCCAGGCGGCCAGACCGACCGCCCGGCACGGGCGAGGCGGAACCAGTCGAATCGCGCCCCGGGGTCGCGCTTGCGTCCCGGGGCCATGTCGGAATGGCCGATCACGCCCTGCGGCGGGATGTTCCATCGTGCCATGATCGCGTCGAGCAGGGTCTCGAGCGCGCGCATCTGCGCCGCGGCGAAGGGACGATCGCCGGGATTGTCCAGCTCGATGCCGATCGAGGCCGAGTTGACGTCGGTGACCCGCCCCCAGGCGCCTGCCCCGGCATGCCAGGCGCGCCGCTCCTCGGGAACCAGTGCGTGGACCGCCCCGTCCGCCCCGATCAGCCAGTGGGCCGATACCTCGGCCGCGGGATCGCACAGCCGGGCGAGGGCCGCCCCGACCCCCGCCATGGCGGTGTGGTGCAGCACCACCAGCCGCGGCCGCATGCCGCCGCGGCGTTCTCCGTGATTGGGCGAGGGGTGATGCAGGATCCTCAGGTCGTGCTGCCCCAGATCGCCTCGGCGGTGCGCACCACCAGCTCGAGCTTGCGCTTCTGGTCGTCCTCGGTGATGGCGTTGCCTTCCTCGGTGGAGGCGAAGCCGCATTGCGGCGCGATCCCGAGCTGGTCGATGTCGGCGTATTTCGACGCCTCGTCGAACTTGCGCTTCAGCCAGTCGAGGCTCTCGAGCTCGCCGCGCTTGGTGGTGATGAAGCCGGGCATCACCCGCTGCCGTCCGCGCGGCAGCAGCCGCAGGGGCTCCAGCCCCCCCGCGCGTTCGGTGTCGTATTCCATGAAGAAGATGTCGACCCCGGTGGAGAAGATCGCCTCGGCCGCGGCGTCATAGGCGCCTTCGGCGGCGTGGGTCGAGCGGAAATTGCCCCGGCACATGTGCATGCCGATCACCATGTCGGCGGGCCGGTCGCGGATCGCCTCGCGCATCATCCAGGCATAGCGGTCGATCAGCCAGTCGGGATCCTGCCCCGCCGCGGCCTTGGCCGCCCGGTGCTTGGGGTCGCACAGATAGGCGAAGAAGATGTCGTCCATCTGCAGATAGCGGCACCCCGCCTCGTAGAAGGCCTGCACCGCCTTGCGGTAGGTGCTGGCGAGATCGTCGAACAGGGCCTGCGGGTCGCGGTATTCCTCGGGCGCGATGTCCTCGGGCGCGGTGCGGAAATGGCAGCAGCTTGGCCCCGGGATCGAGATCTTCGGCTGCACCTTCGCCACCGAGGCGAGAAAGCGGAAATGGTCCAGCATCGGGTGGTCGTCGGGAAAGCCGATCCGGCCGGTGATGGTGGGATAGATCGGCCGGAGCTTGACGCCGGCGAACTGCACCCCCTCCTCGCGCTCGACCAGCTCCATCCCCTCCAGCGCGCCCATGAAATCGTAATGCCAGAACGACCGGCGCACCTCGCCATCGGTCACCACCGGCAGGCCGATGTCCTGCTGCATGGCGACAAGCCCGCGGATCGCCTCGTCCTCGATCGCGCGCAGCTCCTCGGCCGAGAGCGTCTTCTCCTCGAAATGCCGCCGCCGGGCCTCCCTGACCTGCGGCGGCCGCAGCAGGCTGCCCACATGATCGGCACGGAACGGAGCGGTGGGATATGACATCGGGGTATCTCCCTCGGATCGGGCCCATTCATCCGCGACAAGGGAACATCACGAACCGCGCGGCTTGTCCAGCCGCCCAGACCCCGCGCGCCCCCCGCGGGGCCGGCCCGGCGCGCGGGCGCCCGCCCCCGGCGCGGCCGGCATCCCGGCCTGCGCGGCGCGCGCCGCGCCGCGATCCAGACCCAGCGCCGCGGGCGGCAGGCCCAGCTGGTCGCGCAGCACGCGCGGGCGCACCTCCTCGACCGCGCCGGGCGGCAGGTCGCCCAGCTGGAACGGCCCGAACGAGATGCGGATCAGGCGGTTGACCCTGAGCCCGATCGCCTCCAGCGCGCGGCGGATCTCGCGGTTCCTGCCCTCGCGCAGACCGATGGTCAGCCAGACATTCGCCCCCTGCTGGCGGTCGAGCGTCACCGTCATCGGCCCGAAGCGCTCGCCATCGACCTCGATCCCCGCGCGAAGCCGCTCCAGGCCCGCGTCATCGGGCCGCCCATGGGCGCGCACGCGATAGCGCCGCAGCCAGCCGGTGGCCGGCAGTTCCAGCCGCCGCTTCAGCGCGCCGTCATTGGTGAGCAGCAGCAGCCCCTCGGAGGCGAGGTCGAGCCGCCCCACGCTCATCACCCGCGGCAGGTCGGGCGGCAGCCGGTCGAAGATGGTGGGCCGCCCCTTCTCGTCGGCGGCGCTGGTGACCAGCCCGGCCGGCTTGTGATAGCGCCACAGCCGCACCGGTTCGGGCGCGGGCAGCGGCCTGCCGTCGACCTCGATCAGATCCCGCGGCCCCACATTCAGCGCCGGCGTGTCGATCAGCCGGCCATTGACGCGCACCCGCCCCTCGGCGATCAGCCGCTCGGCGCCGCGCCGCGAGGCCAGGCCCGCCCGCGCCAGCCGGCGCGCGATCCTCTCGGCGCTGTCATCCCGGTCTTCCATGCGCCCTGCTTACACCGCCCGCGCGCGCATCGCCACAGCCGGCCATCGCCGATGCCGCCGCAAGGCTTGCTTTGCGCCCGCGGCGATGCCATCCCCTGTGGCGCCATGACCGCGCTTGTCACCCACAGGCTGTACGGGCGGCCCTGCACCGCCGGCGATTCGGGGCACATCGCCGCCCTGCTTGGCGATCACGCGGTGCGGCGCTGGGTGCTGCCGGCGGGGCGCGAATGGTCCGCCGCGCGCGCCGGGGCGCTGGCGCGGGCCCTGGATGCGCACTGGCAGGCGCATGGCTGGGGCCCCCGGCTGTGGTTCGCCGATGGCGCGCTGGTGGGGCTGGCCGGGTTGCGCTTTGCCGTCATCGGCGGCGAGGGGGCGGTGGAGGTGACGCTGGCGGTCGCGGCGGATCGTCAGGGCCTGGGATTCGGGCGCGAGCTCATGGGCGCGGTGATGGCCGAGGCGCCGCAGATCTCGTCGCGCGTCCGCGCCGCGGTGCTGGAGGGAAACCGCCGCTCGGCCGCGCTGCTGGCCAGTCTCGGCTTCCGCCCGGTGGGGCGGCTGTGCGAGGCAGGCCAGCCCTGCGCGGTCCTCGAATGGGTGGCGCGATGAGCGGCCTTGCCCGGCCCGCGCCGATGGCGATCGCGCTGGAGGAGGCGCGCGCCGCCGCCCGGCGCGGCGAGACGCCGGTGGGCGCGGTGATCGTCGATCCGTCCAGCGGGCGCATCCTGGCGCGCGAGGGCAACCGCACCCGGGCGCTGCGCGATCCCACCGCCCATGCCGAGATCCTGGCCATCCGCGCCGCCTGCCGCAGGCTGGGCAGCGAGCGGCTCGCGGGGCTCGACATCCATGTCACGCTGGAGCCCTGCCCCTTCTGCGCCGCGGCGATCGCCGCGGCACGGCTGCGGCGGCTGTTCTATGGTGCGCCCGACCCCAGATCCGGGGGGGTCGAGCACGGGCCGCGAATCTTCTCGCACCCCCAGAGTCACCACCGCCCCGAGATCTATCCCGGCATTGCCGAGGCGGAGGCCGCGGCGCTGATGCGCGACTTCTTCGCCGCGCTGCGCAAGCCCCCCTGCGCGGGACGCGGCTGAGCGCCGCGCTCAGGGCTCGATCGGGACCAGCACCTCGGGCTCGATCACCCGGACCCCCGGCAGCGCCGCCTTCAGCGCCTCGGCCGACTGCTCCAGAATCGGGAAGGTGCGATAATGGCAGGGGATCACGGTGCGGAAGTCGAAATAGGTCTTCGCCGCCCAGGCCGCACGCTTCATGTCCATGGTGAAATAGCCGCCCGCGCACAGGATGCCGATATCGGGTTCGTGCAGCGCCTGCAGGCAGGCCATGTCGGCCATCACGTCGGTATCGCCCGAGAAATAGATCGTGCGTCCCTCGCCCGCGATCATGTAGCCCGATTCGGTGCCGGCATAGATCATGCCCGCGGAATCGGCGAAGCTGGAGCTGTGGGTCGCGTTGACCATGGTCACCGCCACCTCGCCCAGCCGGATGGTGCCGCCCTTGTTGAAGCCGACCGTCCCCACGCCGGCGGTCTTCTCCATGTGCTGCATCAGGTCGTAGATGCCTACCACCGGGATGCCCAGCTCGCGCGCGATGCCGGGGGCGGATGCGGCGTGGTCGCCATGGCCGTGGCTGACCAGCACCGCGGTCGCGCCGGCGATCGCCTCGGCGCGCCGCGCCTCGGGGAACATCGGGTTGCCCTCCAGCCAGGGATCGACCAGCAGGATCTGGTCGGCGATCTCGATGCGGAAACCCGAATGGCCCAGCCAGGTGATCTTCATGCCTGCCCTCCCTCGCATGTGACTGCTTCGTGCTTGACCCGCCGCCGCCGCGGGGTCAACAGGCGATCGGGCCCGTCTGCGGGCGGCGGAGGCATGCGATGGACTGGACGGCGCCGGTGGATGCCTATTGCGAGCGGCTTCACCCCGGCTTCTGGGCCGAACCGCTGAACGCGCTGACCAACCTGGCCTATCTGGCGGTGGGCGTCGTGATGCTGGCCCGCGCGCGGCGGGCCGGCGATGGCGGGGCGGTGGTGCTGTCGATCCTGCTGTGCGCGATCGCGGTGGGATCCTTCCTGTTCCACACCGTCGCCCGGCGCTGGGCGGGGCTTGCCGACGTGCTGCCGATCGCCGCCTTCATCATCGCCTATGTCTTCCTGGCCTGCCGCCGCTTCCTCGGCCTGCCGGTGGCGGCCGCGGCGCTGGCGGCGGCGCTGGTGCCGCCATTCTCGGCCGCGGTCGCCTGGGCGCTGCGCGCGGCCCTGGGCGGGCTTGGCGGGTCCGAGGGCTATCTGGGCACGCTGATGCTGTTTGCCGCCTTCGCCCTGGCGCTGGCCAGACGCGACCCGCCGCTGGCGCGGATGATCGGCGCGGGCGGGGCGATCCTCGCGGTCTCGATCCTCGCGCGCAGCATCGACGGGGCGGTCTGCGCGATCTTTCCCCCGGGCACCCATTTCCTGTGGCACCTGCTGAACGCGGCGATGTTCTGGGTGATGATCCCGCTGATCATGTCGCGCCGGGCAGCGCTTGCACAGGCCACGGTGCGGGGCTAAACCCCGGGGCGGCCCGGACCGGCAGCGGAGGCGGCATGAGCATCGACAGGCAGACCGCGCGCCACATCGCGCATCTGGCCCGCATCAGGGTGGCGGAGGAGGAGCTGGACCATCTGGCCGGCCAGCTTTCCGGCATCCTGACCTGGATCGAGCAGCTGCAGGAGGTCGATGTCGAGGGGGTCGAGCCCATGGCGGCGGTCAACCCGATGCCGCTGCCGATGCGCGCCGACGAGGTGACCGATGGCGGGATCCGCGAGGCGATCCTGGCCAATGCGCCGGATGCCCGGGCGGGCTTCTTCACCGTGCCGAAGGTGGTGGAATGAGCGGGCTGACCGGCCTGACCCTGGTCGAGGCCCGCGACGGGCTGCGCCGGGGCGACTTCACCGCGGTCGAGCTGGCCGGCGCCTTCAACGACGCCATCGCGGCGGCCGGGGCGCTGAATGCGGTGGTCCATCCCACGCCGGACCGGGCGATCGAGATGGCCCGGGCCGCCGATGCGCGGCTTGCCGCGGGCGATGCGCCCGACCTGTGCGGCATCCCGCTGGGGATCAAGGACATATTCTGCACCGAGGGGGTGCCGACCCAGGCGGGATCGCGCATCCTGTCGGGCTTCCGCCCGCCCTATGAAAGCACCGTCACCCGCAAGCTGTGGGATCAGGGCGCGGTGATGCTGGGCAAGCTGAACATGGACGAGTTCGCGATGGGCTCGTCGAACGAGACCTCCTGCCACGGCCCGGCGGTCAGCCCCTGGCGCGCCCGCGGCTCGGACGCGCCGCTCACCCCGGGCGGCTCCTCGGGGGGCTCGGCCGCGGCGGTCGCCGCGGGGCTGTGCGTCGCGGCCACCGGCACCGACACCGGCGGGTCGATCCGCCAGCCCGCCGCCTTCACCGGCATCGTCGGGCTGAAGCCCACCTATGGCCGCTGCTCGCGCTGGGGGATCGTCGCCTTCGCCTCCTCGCTGGATCAGGCGGGACCGATGACCCGCACCGTGCGCGACGCGGCGGTCATGCTGCGGGCGATGGCGGGCCACGACCCGAGGGATTCGACCTCGGCCGACATCCCCGTCCCCGATTTCGAGGCGGCGCTGACCGGCGACATCCGCGGCCGGCGCATCGGCATTCCCCGCGAATACCGCGTCGACGGGATGCCGGCCGAGATCGAGGCGCTGTGGCAGCGCGGCGCCGAGATGCTGCGCGACGCCGGGGCCGAGGTGGTGGAGGTCAGCCTGCCCCACACCCGCCATGCCCTGCCGGTCTACTATGTCCTGGCCCCGGCCGAGGCGTCGTCGAATCTCGCGCGCTATGACGGGGTGCGCTACGGCCACCGCGCGCGGCTGGCCGCGGGCGAGGGCATCAATGATCTCTACGAGAAGACCCGCGCGGAAGGCTTTGGCGCCGAGGTGCGCCGCCGGGTGATGATCGGGACCTATGTGCTCTCGGCCGGGTTCTATGATGCCTATTACCGCCGCGCGCAGCGGGTGCGCAGCCTGATCCGGCGCGATTTCGACCAGGTCTTTGCCGCGGGCATCGACGCGATCCTGACCCCCGCGACACCCTCGGCGGCGTTCTCGCTGGGCGCGCTGACCGATGCGGACCCGATCCGCATGTATCTGAACGACGTGTTCACCGTGACCGCGAACCTGGCCGGCCTGCCCGGAATCGCCGTCCCCGCCGCGCTGGATTCGCAGGGCCTGCCGCTGGCGCTGCAGCTGATCGGCCGGCCCTGGGACGAGGCCGGCATCCTGGCCATCGCCGATCAGATCGAGCGCGCGGCCGGGTTTGTCGCCCGCCCCGATCGCTGGTGGTAGCCCCGCCGCCGGTCGCGGCGGCGGGCCGGGTCATGCCATCGCCCCATGGCGGCGGCGCCCCGCACGCCGCCGCGGGGCGGCCAGACGGGGCGGCCAGACGGGGCGGCTAGACGGCGCGGAGGTTCCCCGCGCTCTTGCGGCCGTCACGGCCGTCGATCAGGTCGAATTCGACCTGCTGGTTCTCGGCAAGTCCGCGCATGCCGGCGGCCTGCACCGCCGAGATGTGGACGAACACGTCCTTGCCCCCGCCCTCGGGGGCAATGAAGCCATAGCCCTTGTCGGTGTTGAACCACTTCACGGTGCCTTTTGCCATGTGGACCCTTCCCCTGGCATTCTGGCCGGGGCGTCCCTGCCCCGGCTTCATCGCGGTTGCCGTGCAGTCTGGGCCGCGGGACGCTGGGGTCTTCGGTCGACAGGCGGCAGGCGTATCGCCTCCAGTCTAGGGCCGAATCGCGCGCGCGGCAATCGCCACGGATGCCGGGGCGGCGGGGCGCGCGCTGCCGCCGCCCTAGCATCGGGCGCGGGCACTCCCTATAGTTTGCCTGACGGGTTGGCAGGAAAGGGATCGGGCGGTGCTGGCACGGCTCCTGTTCGCTCTGGCGGTGATGCTGGCGGGGGCGGGACTGATCAGCCTGCTGCGCCGGCGCCTCGGCCCCCCGCCCGGCGGGGGCGGAAGGGGGCCGGGCGATCCCGGGCCGGGCGATGCGCTCGCCGGCGATCGCGCCGGGCCGCCCGCAGGGGCGAGGGAGGCGGAATTGGGAGTGGCGACATTGCGCTGGGCGGGGGTGCTGATCCTGATCGCGCTGATCGCGGTGGTCTCGGTGCAGGCGATCGGCGCGCCCATGGCCGGGCCGCGCTGATGGTCGCGCGGCGCCATCGCGGCCGCTACAGCCCCAATGGCGCGGGCGATGACCCGCGCACGCCGCCGGCCGACCGCTTCGCCGGCCGCCCCGCCCGGCGCGTGCATGGCGGGGCGCGGCTGCTCTATCTGGCCGCGATCCCGATGCTGGTCGCCGCGATCGTCGCCATCTTCTCGGGCGACGCGGTCGGCACCGCGCTCAGGCTGGGCGCCTTCGGCCTGTTCTTCGCCGCCGCGGTCCTGATCAACGAGGGGCTGCGCGCCGAGGAGGCCTACAACGCCCGCAGCGTGGCCCGCCCCCCGGCCATCCCGCGCAAGCTTCTGGGGGCGGTCGCGGCGGGGGCGGGCATCGCGCTGGGCGCGAGGATCGCCTGGCAGCTCGACCTCCTGTCCAGCGGCATCTTCGGCCTGGTCGGACTGGCCGCCGCCATCCTCGGCTTCGGCCCCGACCCGATGCGCGCCAAGGGCATCGCCGATTTCGACAGCCGCCGCGCCGCCGAGGCGGTGGAGCGGGCCGAGGCGATGCTGGCCGAGATGCTGGAGGCCGCGCGCGGCTTTCGCGACCGGGCGCTGGAGGCGCGGGTCGAGCATTTCGCCGCCGCCGCGCGCGAGATGTTCCGCGCCGTCGAACAGGACCCCCGCGACCTGTCGCGGGCGCGCAAGTTCCTCGGCGTCTATCTGACCGGGGCGCGGGATGCGACGGTGAAGTTCGCCGCGATCCATGCCCGCAGCCCCGACGCCAAGGCGCGCAGCGATTACGAGGCGCTTCTGGATGACCTGGAGGCCAGCTTCAACGCCCACCGCGCCGAGCTTCTGAACGACGATCGCGCGGCGCTGGATGTGGAGATCGAGGTGCTGCGCAAGCGGCTGAGGCGCGAGGGGCTGGCCTGAGCGGTCGAGCCGGAAAGGGAGGATTTCGATGACGGATGCGACAAGAACCGCGGTGAGCGAGAAGCTGGCCGCGCTGTCGGCGACGCCGCTGCCGGCGCCCGACGCCGAGCCCGTGCGGATCGAGAGCGCCTCGGCCGAGGAACGCGCCGAGATCGAACGCCGGCTGGCCGAGCTGGACATCACCGACACCCAGTCGATCATCCGCTTCGGCGCGGCCGCGCAGGAAAAGCTGACCGCGATATCCGACCAGATGCTGGACGGGGTGCGCAACAAGGAGATCGGCCCAGCCGGCAACAGCCTGCGCGAGATGGTCACCACCCTGCGCGGCTTCGACATGGACGAGCTGGACCCCAACCGCAAGCGCAGCTGGTGGGAAAGGCTGTTCCAGCGCACCAAGCCGCTGGCGATGTTCTATGCGCGATACGAGACCGTCCAGGCCCAGATCGACAAGATCACCGACGAGCTGGAGCATCACGAGCACCGGCTTCTGATCGACATCGAGAATCTGGACCGGCTGTATCAGGAATCGCTGCGCTTCTACCACGAGCTCGCGCTCTACATCGCCGCGGCCGAGGCGAAGCTGAGGGAGCTGGACGAACGGATCATCCCGGAAAAGGAGGCGGAGGTCCGCGCCGCGCCCGAGGATCAGGGCGTGCTGAAGGCCCAGGAGCTGCGCGACCTGCGCGCGGCGCGCGACGACCTGGAACGCCGCCTGCACGACCTGAAGCTGACCCGGCAGGTCACCATGCAGTCCCTGCCCTCGATCCGCCTGGTGCAGGAAAACGACAAGGCGCTGGTGACAAAGATCGATTCGACCCTCGTCAACACGGTGCCCCTGTGGAAGAACCAGCTGGCCCAGGCCGTGACCATCCACCGCTCGCGCGAGGCGGCCGAATCGGTCGCCGCGGCCAACGACCTGACCAACGATCTTCTGACCCGCAATGCCGAGAACCTGCGCCAGGCCAATGCCGAGATCCGCACCCAGATCGAGCGCGGGGTGTTCGACATTGCCGCGATCAAGAAGGCCAATGCCGCGCTGATCGCGACCATCGAGGACAGCCTGAGGATCGCCGACGAGGGCAAGGCGCGGCGCGCATCGGCCGAGGCCGAGCTGAAGGCGATGGAGGCGGAGCTGAAGAAGACCCTGGCCGCGGCGAAGTCGCGCGCCAGCGGGACGGGGGACAACGTGGGAACCAGCGTCTGAGGGGGGCGGGCCCCGGCCCGCGGCGGGTGCCGTGGCCGCTGGCGGCGGCCGCGGCGGCGCTGCTTGCCGGCTGCGCACCATCCACCGAACGGCTCTACGGCATCTATACCGAGGAGCTGACCGCGGCCGGCCTGCTCCGCCTCGACCGCGATCCCGCCGACGCGCCCTTCACCGATGCCGACCTGATCGCCAATTTCCAGCGCGTAGCCTTCGCGGTGGAGGCGTTCGACGACCAGGAGGCGGGCGAACGCCGGCTGCGCCGCTGGGAAGGGCCGATCAGATACCGCGTGCTCAGCCGCGATCCCGCCGACCGCGAGGCGGTGGACGGGATGATGCGGCGGCTGGCGGGGCTGACCGGGCTCGACATCGCGCCCGCCGCACGGGACCCGAACCTGATCGTCTTCTTCATCGACGGGCCGCTCAGGGCGGCGCTGGCCCGCCACCTCGACCGCCTCGACGGCGAGGGGGCGCGCAGCTTCGCCCGGGCGCTGCGCGTCAGCGACCTGGTCAGCCCCTGCCATGCCGGGCTTGCCGGCGACATCGATGACGGCATCATCCGTTCGGGCTATGTCATCATCAAGGACGAGGCGCGCGGGCGGCTGCGGCAGGCCTGCATCGAGGAGGAGCTGGCGCAGGCGATGGGGCTGACCAATGACGATCCCGATGTCAGGCCGTCGATCTTCAACGACGATCAGGAATTCGCCCTGCTGACCACCCATGACGAGATGCTGCTGCGGATGCTGTATCATCCGCTGCTGCGCCCGGGCATGAGCCGCGCCGAGGCCGCGCCGCTGCTGCCGGCGGTGCTGGCCGACATCAGGAAAGGCGGGCGATGAGACGGGCGATGCGGCGGGCGATGCGGGGCGCGCTGTCCCTGGCGGCGCTGATCCTGGCCGGCTGCGCCGCCGGCGACGAGCTTCACTACGCCCGGCTGGAAAGCGCGTTGCGCGCATCGGGCTACATGCGCACCGACCGCGCGCCGCGGGATGCGCATTTCACCAATGCCGATCTGGTCGAGAATTTCCGGCGCATCGCGCTGCATTCGGAATATGGCCGCAGGGACGGCCGTTTCGAGCGGCGCCCGGTGGCGACGGTCCTGTCGAAATGGACCGGGCCGCTGCGCGTGGGGCTGGTGTTCGGCGCCTCGGTCCCCGCGGCGCGCCGGGCGGCCGACATGATCGCGGTGGCCGATTTCCTCGACCGGCTCGCGGCGCTGACCGGGCTCGAGATCGGGCTGGTCGGGCCGGATCCCCAGGCCGGACGCAGCGCGAATTTCGTGGTGATCTTTGCCGGCCGCGCCGACCGCACCGACATCGCCCGCCAGATCGCCGCGAACAATCCCGGCGCCGACCCGGCGCTGATCGACAGCATCGCCAACAGCCCGCGCAGCGAGCTGTGCCATGTCAGCACCTTCTGGGATCCCGAGCAGCCGGGACGGACCATCTTTGCCGTGGCGGTGATCAAGGACGAGACGCGCGGCCTGATGCGCCTGTCGTGCATCCATGAGGAGCTGACCCAGGCGCTGGGCCTGGGCAATGACGATGCGCGCGTCCGGCCGTCGATCTTCAACGATGACGAGGAGTTCGCGCTGCTGACCGAGCATGACGAGCTTCTGCTGCGCATGCTCTATCACCCCGCGCTGCGGCCGGGGATGACGGCAGACGAGGTGGCGCCGCTGCTGCCGCGGATCGTCGCCGAGCTGCGGCCCGGACAGGATTAGCCGGGCGGGACCGGCGGGCGTCCGGCGGGGGCATCGAGCCCCCGGCCGG
>RFGB01000128.1 GCA_003697125.1 Alphaproteobacteria bacterium | reverse complement strand
GGGGCGCCGGCAAGGGCATGGCAGCGCATGCTGTCGGGGCGCAGGCTCGATCTGCTCGATCCCTCGCCGCTGGATGTCGAGATCGAGGACATCGCCCACGGGCTTGCCTTCGTGGCGCGCTGGAACGGTCAGACCCGTGGCGACTGGCCGTTCTCGGTGGCCGAGCACTGCGTCCTGGTCGAGGCGCTGTTCGCGCGCATCGACCCGCGCGCCGAGCCGCGCTGGCGGCTGGCCGCGCTGCTGCATGATGCGCCCGAATACGTGATGGGCGACATGATCAGCCCGGTGAAGGCGGCGCTGGGCACCTCGTTCCGCGCGCTGGAGGAACGGCTCTCGGCCGCGGTGCATCTGCGCTTCGGCCTGCCCGCGATCCTTCCCCGCGCGGTCAGGGCGCGGATCAAGAAGGCCGACCGCCTGTCGGCCTGGATCGAGGCCACCCAGCTCGCCGGCTTCTCGGCCGCCGAGGCCGGGCGGTTCTTCGGGCGCCCCGATCCGGCGCTGGTCGCGGGCATCGCGCTCGACCCCATGCCCCCCGCCGAGGGGCGGGCGGCCTTCCTCGCCCGCTTCAGGGCGCTCTGCCCGCCCTGAGCCCGATGGCCCGCGCGAGCCGCCCGTCGATGATCGCCAGCCCCAGCGCCACCAGCCCGAAGCCCGCCAGCGCATGGGCGGGCAGATGCTCGCCCATCAGCAGCGTTCCCAGCGCCACCGCCACCACCGGGATGGCCAGCGTGACCAGCATGAGGTTGGCCGGACCCGCCAGCGCCAGGATGCGGTAGTAGAGCAGATATGCCAGCGCGGTGCCCGCCCCGGCATACCAGGCCACCGCGGCCCAGACCCGGGCCGGCAGGTCCAGCCGCGGCAGCCCCTCCGCCGCCAGCGCCACCGGCGCGATCATCAGCGCGGCGGTCAGGGTCATCCCCGCCGCGGCGGCGACCGGATGCAGCCCGCCCAGCCGCGCCCGCGCCCAGGCCGCCGCGCAGGCATAGGACAGCGCGCCCCCCAGCACCGCGACCTGGCCCAGCGCGCGCGGATCGAGCCCGGCCAGCGAACCGGGCCCGATCGCCAGAACCACGCCGGCCAGCCCGGTCAGCACCCCCAGGACGCGCCGCGCGGTCAGCCTTTCCTCGGCGAAGAAGGCCGCGGCCACCGGCAGCGCGAACAGGGCGGTGGACGCGTTCAGGATGCCGGCCAGCCCCGATTCGACCCGCGTCTGCGCCCATGCGATCAGCGAGAATGGCAGCGCGTTGTTCAGAAGCCCCATCACCGCCAGCGCGCCCCAGACCCGCGGATCGGCGGGCAGGCGCTGGCCCAGCGCCCCGGCCAGCGCGACCAGGATCAGCGCGGCCCAGAACACCCGGTGCAGCACCGCGGTCAGCGGCCCCATCCCGGTCAGCGCCACGGCCACCGCGGCGAAGGATGTGCCCCAGACGAGGCTGAGCAGCCCGATCAGCGCCCATGCGCCGGGGGCGATGTCGCGGCCCGTGCCGGTCATCGAGGGTCTCCCGCCAACGGTTCCGCGCCGTCCTGCCCGGCCGGGCCGGGCGGCGCCACCCGGATCATGCGCCCCTGGCGGCGTCGCGCCTAGCGGCCGTGCAGGAAGTGCATCACGTCGCCATCCTGCACGGCATAGGTCCTGCCCTCGGGGCGCAGCCTGCCGGCGGCCCGGGCGCCGGCCTCGCCGCCGCAGGCGACATAATCGTCATAGGCGATCGTCTCGGCGCGGATAAAGGCCTTCTCGAAATCGCCATGGATGACGCCGGCCGCCTGGGGGGCCAGGGTGCCGCGCGGGACGGTCCAGGCGCGGGTCTCCTTGGGGCCGGCGGTGAAGAAGGTGATCAGGCCCAGGAGCCGGTAGCCCGCGCGGATCAGCCGGTCCAGCCCCGCCTCGCGCAGGCCCAGCTCGGCCAGGAACTCGGCCCGCTCCTCGGCGGAAAGCTGGGCGATCTCGGCCTCGATCCCGGCCGAGATCACCACCACCTCCGCCCCCTCGGCGGCGGCCATCTCGGCCACCCTGGCCGAATGGCGGTTGCCGCTGGCCGCGGCGGTCTCCTCGACATTGCAGACATAGAGGACCGGCTTCGCGGTCAGGAGCTGCAGCTGGCGCCAGGCGCGCCGGTCCTCCTCCTCGACGGTGACCGCGCGGGCCGGCCGGCCGGCTTCCAGCGCCGCGCGCGCCGCTTCCAGAAGCCGGGCCTGGCGGGCGGCCTCCGCATCGCCGCCGCGGACCTTGCGCGCCAGATTGGCCAGCCGGCGCTCGACGCTCTCCAGGTCCGCCAGCATCAGCTCGGTGTTCACCGTCTCGGCGTCGGCGACGGGATCGACCCGCCCCTCGACATGGGTGATGTCGTCATCCTCGAAGCAGCGCAGGACATGGACGATGGCGTCCACCTCGCGGATATTGGCCAGGAACTGGTTGCCCAGCCCCTCGCCCTTCGATGCGCCGCGCACCAGCCCGGCGATGTCGACGAAGCTGAGCCTGGCCGGGATGATCTCGCGCGAGCCGGCGATGCGCGCGATCTCCTCCAGCCGCGGGTCGGGCACCGCGACCTCGCCGACATTGGGCTCGATGGTGCAGAAGGGAAAGTTGGCCGCCTGCGCCGCGGCGGTGCGGGTCAGCGCGTTGAACAGGGTGGACTTGCCCACATTGGGCAGTCCGACGATGCCGCATCTGAAACCCATCGCGCCCCTCCGCCTCGACCGGGGGCTCAATAGGCGCGGGGGGCTGTGCGGTCAAGCGCGGGGCGGCTAGTCTTGCGGCGGACAGCAGAGGGGCGGCCATGAAGGCATCGTTCGACTTTTCCGGGGCGCATGTCGTGGTGTTCGGCGGCACGTCGGGGATCAATCTCGGCATTGCCGAGGGTTTCGCGCGCGCGGGGGCCAGTGTCTGCGTGGCCAGCCGCGATGCCGGGCGGGTGGATGCGGCGGTGGCCCGGCTGCGCGGGCTGGGGGCGGCGGCCGAGGGTGCGGCCTGCGACGTGCGCGACGCCGCGGCGGTCGAGGCGGCGATGGGGCGGTTTCACGACGCCTTCGGCGCGATCGACGTGCTGGTCTCGGGCGCGGCCGGGAATTTCCCCGCCCCCGCGGCGGGGATGAGCCCCAACGCCTTCCGCGCCGTGGTGGAGATCGACCTCCTCGGCACCTATCACGTCTGCCGGGCGGGGTTCGCGCGGCTGCGCCGCCCGGGCGCGTCGGTCATCACCATCTCGGCCCCCCAGGGCCAGGTGGCGATGGCACTGCAGTCCCATGTCTGCGCGGCCAAGGCGGGGGTGGACCTGCTGACCCGGACGCTGGCGCTGGAATGGGGGCCGCTGGGCATCCGCGTCAACGCCATCGTTCCGGGGCCGATCGCCGGCACCGAGGGGATGGCGCGGCTGGCCCCCACCCCGCAGATGCGGGCGCGGGTCGACCGGTCGGTGCCGCTGGGCCGCCAGGGCCGGGCCGAGGAGATCGCGGCGGCGGCGCTGTTCCTGGCCTCGGACGCCGCCTCCTATGTCTCGGGCGCGCTGCTTGCGGTGGATGGCGGCTGGCTGGCGGCGGGCGTGCCGCTGGGGCTGGGCGAGGCGGCACCGGCGGTGCCGCCCGCCGGCCCGGGCGGCTAGACCACCCGGTCGGGCGGGTCGCGGCCCTCGAAGAAGGCGATCGCATTCTCGACCACCTTCATGCCCATCGCCTCGCGCGTCTCGACCGTGGCACTGCCCAGATGGGGCAGCAGGGTGACGTTGGGCAGCCCGATCAGGCCGGGATGCAGCCGCGGCTCGTTCTCGTAGACATCGAGCCCCGCCCCCGCGATCCGCCGCTCGCGCAGCGCCTCGACGAGGGCGGCCTCGTCCACCACCTCGCCCCGGGCGGTGTTGATGAGATGCGCCCCGGGCTTCATGCGCGCCAGCGCCGCGGCGTCGATCAGGTGGCGATTGGCATCGCCGCCCGGACAGTGCAGCGAGACGAAATCCGATTCGGCCAGCAGCGTCGGCAGATCGACCTGCCGCGCGCCGGGGATGTCGCAGGGCCGTGGCGTGCGGCTGGTGTAGAGCACGCGCATCCCGAAGCCGTGATGCGCCCGGCGGGCGGTCGCCGCCCCGATGCGGCCCATGCCGACGATGCCGATCGTCTTGCCGGTGACATGGGTGCCCATGAGCTGGGTGGGCGCCCAGCCCTGCCAGCGGCCCGCGCGCACCAGCGCCTCGCCCTCGCTGGCCCGGCGCGCCGACATCAGCAGCAGCGCGATCGCCAGATCGGCGGTGGCGTCGGTCAGCACCCCGGGCGTGTTGGTCACCGTGATGCCGGCGGCACGCGCGGCCTCGAGGTCGATATGGCTGACCCCGACCCCGAAATTGCCGATGAAGCGGCAGCGCAGGCCCGGGGTCAGCAATCCGGCGTCCAGCCGGTCGCTGACCGTGGCGAGCAGCCCGTCGCAGCCCTGCAGCGCGCGGCGCAGCGCATCGCGGTCAAGCGGCGCGTCATCGGGATTGTCGATCACCTCGAAGCGCGCGCGAAGCGCGGCCACGGGCCGGTCGGGCCAGGCCCGCGTCAGGCGCAGGACGGGTCGGGTCATCGCTTCCTCCTCAGGCTCGGGTCAGAACCATTGCCCCGCCTCCATGAAACCGTGGTCGAGCAGCTCGCGCGCGGTCCAGGTGAAGCGCCGCGTCCCCTCCCACGCGAAACCGTCGATCGCCGCGGCCGAGGCGGGATTGCGCGCCAGCGCCTTCGCGGCGCGGAACGACGCGATGGCGGCGGTGACATTGTTGTGCCACGGGCAGGAGACGGCGTTCAGCTCCGGCTCGGACAGGTGCAGATCGGCATCCATCGCCAGCCCCGGCCGGGCGACGTGCAGCGCCGGGCGGTCGAGCCGGGTCCCGGCCGGCAGATGTTCGGCGAAGCGCCAGCGCAGCCCGCCATGGATCTCGGCATGGGGAAAGCCGGCCTCGTCCTCGCGGCTGAAGGCGTAGTAGCCCAGCGCGTCGAGGCAGGCATTGTCCCGGTCCACCCCGAGCGGGGCGGCATCCAGCGACGCGGGATAGAGATCGACCACCATCCCGTGGACCGAGGCGCGCCGCTCCTCCTCCATGAACGCGCAAAGATCCCCGACGCTGCGCGTCTCGCACCAGGGAAAGAACAGGTATTCGGCATTGAAGGCGACATGCATCCACCGCCCGGCCAGCGGCCGCTGCAGCGCCGTCACCAGCCGCCCCGCGGCCGCGCGCCCCGCGCACAGCCCGTCGGCCTGGACCAGCCAGGCCGACGGCGGCAGCGCCAGCGCCGCGGGCCGCATCAGCAGCACCGCCGCGAAGCCCAGGGCGCGGCAATGCGCCACGGTCGAGGCGATCTCCGCACCGTCCTCGGCCAGGACCACCGCGACCGGCCCCGGGGGCAGCCGCGAGAGATCGCCGAAGGGGTGGGCCGTGCCGTCCATGTCGCCTTCTTAGCGCCCCGCGCGCCCCGCGCAAGGACCGCCCCGCGGCCGCCTCGGCCCGACGGCGGCGGCAGACGCGCCGCAAGAGACGTGACGAGAGGGAAAAATCGCCGCTTCAAGAAGGATTGTATTGACAATCCGCGCCGGTCTACACATGAGGAATGCGGGCTTGTCTGCCGCGGGGCAGTCGCTGATCGCTTCTATCAGCGTGAAAGACATGCGGCAGGGAACACGCCGGCGCCAAGCAACATGCAACCAAGGAGGCGGGGAAGTTGAGCGCAACCGACGCAACCGCGACGACCACCGAAAACCAGCTCGACAAGAGCGAGCTTCTGGCACTGACGACCGAGATCGTGTCCGCCCATGTGGCGAACAACGCCGTTCCCGCGACGGACCTGCCCGAGCTGATCCAGACGGTCTATGAGAAGCTGTCCGATCTCGCCCGCGAGAAGGCCGAGAAGAAGCAGGAACTGATCCCGGCGGTTCCGATCAAGAAGTCGGTGACGGACGACTACATCATCTGTCTCGAGGACGGAAAGAAGCTGAAGATGCTGAAGCGGCATCTGGCCAGCGCCTACAACATGACGCCCGAGGAATACCGGGCGAAGTGGGGGCTGAAGCCCGACTATCCGATGGTCGCCCCCAGCTATGCCCGCAAGCGCCAGGCGCTGGCCAACAAGATCGGGCTGGGCCGCAAGAAGAAGGCCTGAGCGTTCATCCACCCGCCGGGTGGCCCCGCCGGGGCCCCCGTCGGCCATGCGCCGGGGGATCGCGACGATGACCGCGCCCAAGAAGCTGCACATCCGCACCTGGGGCTGCCAGATGAACGTGCATGACAGCGAGCGGATGGAAGCCGCGCTGTCGGCCGGCGGCTGGCAGGTGACCGACCGGGCCGAGGAGGCGGACCTCGTGCTGCTCAACACCTGCCACATCCGCGAGAAGGCCGCCGAGAAGGTCTATTCGGAACTCGGCCGGCTGAAGCCGCTGAAGGCGGCCCGCCCCGGCATGCTGATCGGGGTGGCGGGCTGTGTCGCCCAGGCCGAGGGTGCCGAGATCATGCGCCGCCAGCCCGCGGTCGATCTGGTGGTGGGGCCGCAATCCTATCACCGCCTGCCCGAGCTGATCGCGCGCGCCGCGCGGGGCGAGGCCGCGGTCGACACCGAATTCCCCGCCGAGGACAAGTTCGATCACCTGCCCCGGCCGCGCGGGGGGCGCCGCCAGCCCGCCGCCTTCCTGACCGTGCAGGAGGGGTGCGACAAGTTCTGCGCCTTCTGCGTCGTGCCTTATACCCGCGGCGCCGAGGTGAGCCGGCCGGCGGCCAGGGTGATCGCCGAGGCGCGCGATCTGGTCGCGCGCGGGGCGGTCGAGATCACGCTGCTGGGCCAGAACGTCAATGCCTATCGCGACCCCGACGGCGTGACCCTGGCGGCACTGATCCGCCGTCTGGCCGGGATCGAGGGGCTGGCGCGGATCCGCTACACCACCTCGCACCCCAACGACATGGACGACGAGCTGATCGCCCTCCATGCCGAGGAGCCCAAGCTGATGCCCTATCTGCACCTGCCGGTGCAGTCGGGCTCGGACCGCATCCTCAGGGCGATGAACCGCCGCCACACCGCGGCGGACTATCTGCGCCTGATCGCGCGCATCCGCGCCGCCCGGCCCGACATCGCCATCTCGGGCGACTTCATCGTCGGCTTCCCCGGCGAGACCGAGGCGGATTTCGAGGACACCCTGGCGCTGGTGCGCGCCGTGGGCTATGCGCAGGCCTTCTCGTTCCGCTACTCGCCCCGGCCGGGAACCCCGGCCGCGGACCGGCCGCCGCTGCCCGCCGAGGTCGCCGCCGACCGGCTGGCGCGCCTGCAGGCGCTGCTGGCCGATCAGCAGCGCAGCTTCCTGCAGTCGATGGTCGGGCGCACCATGCCGGTGCTGTTCGAGAAGGCGGGGCGCGAGGCGGGCCAGGTGGTCGGCCGGTCGCCCTGGCTGCATCCGGTGGTGGTGGCCGGCCCCGGCGCGCTGATCGGGGCGATCCGCCCGGTCGCGGTCACCGCCGCCCAGCCCCATTCGCTCGCCGGACGGCTGGCGGCCTGAGGGACGATGCGCGGCAATTTCCCTTGCGCGGCGGCCGCGGCTGGGTCACCATCGGCGCGGTAGCGGCTTGTCATCGAACCGAAACGGGGGGTTCTTGGGCGCAGGCGCCTCGCACACCGACACGGCCGGGCATGCCGGTGCGGAACACGGTCTGCACGAGCTGCTGGTCGAGTTTCCCGACAACAGGCTTCTGATCGATCTGTGCGGCGAGTTCGACGTGAACCTCGCCCGGATCGAGCAGCATCTGGGCATCACCATCATCCGGCGGGGCAATGCGCTGGCGCTGCACGGGCCGGCCGACGACCTGCGCCGGGGCGCCGATGCGCTGCGCGATCTCTATGACCGGCTGCGGCGCGGCCGGCCGCTGGAACGGGGCGACATCGACGCGGCGCTGCGCCGGCCCGCGCCGCCCGCCCGCCCCGGGGGGCAGATCGAGATGTTCGGCGCCTCGGTCGAGATCCGCACCCGCAAGCGCGTCGTCGAGCCGCGCACCGAGGCGCAGCGGGACTATGTCCGCCAGCTGTTCAGCCGCGAACTGGTGTTCGGCATCGGCCCGGCGGGCACCGGCAAGACCTATCTCGCGGTGGCCGCGGCGGTCTCAATGCATCTTGAGGGGCGGATCGGGCGCATCATCCTGTCGCGTCCCGCGGTCGAGGCCGGCGAGCGGCTGGGCTTCCTGCCCGGCGACATGAAGGAGAAGGTCGATCCCTACATGCAGCCGCTCTATGATGCGCTGAACGATTTCCTGCCCGCCAAGCAGGTGCAGCGCATGATCGAGGAACGGCAGATCGAGATCGCCCCGCTGGCCTTCATGCGCGGGCGCACCCTGTCGGATGCCTTCGTGCTGCTGGACGAGGCGCAGAACGCCACCGAGATGCAGATGAAGATGTTCCTGACCCGTCTGGGCGAGGGTTCGCGCATGGCCATCACCGGCGACGTGACCCAGATCGACCTTCCCGCCGGGGTGCGCTCGGGGCTGGTGCAGGCGCAGGAACTCCTGCAGGGGGTGGAAGGGGTGGGCTTCGCCCGCTTCGACCACCGCGACGTGGTGCGCCATCCGCTGGTGGCGCGCATCATCGCCGCCTATGACCGCCCCCGGCGCGGGCGCGACGGCTGACCCGGGATGGCCGATCTGGTCGAGATCGTGATCGAGGATCCGCGCTGGCGGGAGGTGCCGCTGGCCGAATGGGCCGACCGCGCCGCACGCGCCGCCCTGCGCGCGGCCGGCCTTGGCGTCGAAGGCTGGCAGATCGCCCTCCTGGCCTGCGACGACGCGCGCATCCGGGAACTCAACGCCCGCTTCCGCGGTCGCGACGCGCCGACCAATGTGCTGTCCTGGCCGGCCCGTCACCTGGC
>RFGB01000127.1 GCA_003697125.1 Alphaproteobacteria bacterium | reverse complement strand
GGCCCGCACCGCCCGGCATCCCGCCCCGTCGCCCCGGTTCCGGTGCAATCCGCCCTCCTCGGCCCGTCCATTGGCCCCTTGCCCGGCGCGCGCAGCGGCGTCAAGACGGGAGCCGGGAAAGGGAGGCGCCCATGCAAGACCCGCATCCGGCCGAGGGCCGCAGCATCACCGTCACCGATCCGATGGATCCCGCACGCGCGGCCGCGCTCCATGCCACGCTGGGCCTCGACGGCCCGCCGCCGGGGGCCGGCGATCCGCTGCCGCCGTTCTGGCACTGGGTCCATTTCTGGGACATCCACCCCCCGGCGCGGCTGGGGCGCGACGGACATCCCCGCCCGGGGGCGGAGGGCGTGCTGATCCCCGACACCGGCCTGCCGCGGCGGATGTGGGCGGGCGGGCGGCTGGAATGGCTGGGGCCGCTGCCGGTCGGCGCCCCGGCAACGCGGCGGTCCACCGTGCTGGGCATCGCGCGCAAGCAGGGCCGCAGCGGCCCGCTGTGCTTCGTCACCCTTCGCCACGAGATCACCGGCGCCGCGGGTCCCGCCGTGATCGAGGAACAGGACATCGTCTACCGCCCCGACCCGCAGCCCGGCGAGACGCCCGCCCCCGCGCGCCCCGCACCCACCGACGAGACCGCCGCCCAGACCTTCCACCCCGACAGCACGCAGCTCTTCCGCTACTCGGCGCTGACCTTCAACGGCCACCGGATCCATTACGATCTCGACTATTGCCGCGAGGTCGAGGGCTATCCGGGGCTGGTCGTCCACGGGCCGCTGATGGCCCAGCGCCTGATCGCGCTGGCCGACCGGCTGCTGGGCGGGATCCGGCGCTTCGCCTTCCGCGCCCAGGCGCCGGTGTTCCATTTCGAGTCGTTCACCGCCTGCGCGCGGCCGGTCGGCGAGGGGCTGGGGCTGTGGGTGCGCGCCGGGGCGGACGGACGCCTCGCGATGACCGCCGAGGCCGCCTGAACCCCTGCGGCCCGGCCCCCATGCCGGGGCGCGGGCAGCCGGCCGGGCGGATCGGCCGGCTTGGCGACGCCCGGCCCTTGCGGCCCGCTCGCGCGGGGGGCAGGTCGCTGCTCGGCAGCGCCTGGGCATCGGACGCCTTGCGGCCCGCTCGCGCGGGGGGCAGTCTTCGCGCCGCGGGAAGGAGGAACTGCCATGCTTGATTGTGCCGGGATTGCGGGGCGCACCGCCACCGAGATCGGGCGTCTGATGCGCGAGGGGGCGGCCTGTCCCGTCGCGCTGACCGAGCATCTGCTGGAGCGGATCGCCGCCCATCCCGACCGGGCGGTGTTCATCACCGTCACCGCCGAGCGCGCCCGGGCCGAGGCGGCGGCCGCGAAGGCGCGGCTCGAAGCCGGGCGCCCGGCATCGGCGCTGGACGGGGTGCCGGTGGTGCACAAGGATCTGGTCGATCTGGCGGGCACCGTCACCACCGCGGGCTCGGACCTCTACCGCCACGCGCCCCCCGCCGAACGCGACGCGCCGGTCGCGGCGCGGATGGCCGCCGCCGGGCTGGTCTGCCTCGGCAAGGTCAATCTCAGCGAGTTCGCCTATTCCGGGCTCGGGCTGAACCCCCATTTCGGCACCCCGCGTAACCCCCATGGCCGCGACGCCCATCGCGCGCCGGGCGGGTCGTCCTCGGGCTCCGCGGTGGCGGTCGCCGCGGGGCTCGCGCCCTGCGCGCTGGGCACCGATACCGGCGGCTCGATCCGGGTGCCCGCGGCGCTGAACGGAATCGTGGGGCTGAAGACCACCGAGGGGCGGATCGACAAGTCCGGCGTCTTCCCGCTGTCGGAGACGCTCGACACGGTCGGGCCGCTGGGCCGGTCGGTGATGGACTGCGTGCTTCTGGACATGGCGATGCGCGGTGTCCCCGAGACACCGGTGCGCCGCGCCGACCCGCGCGAGGTCGAGATCGTCGTCGCCGAGAATGTCGTGCTGGACGATCTGGAACCCGAAGTGGCGGCGAATTTCGAGCGCGCCCTGTCGCGGCTGTCGCAGGCCGGCATGACGGTGCGCGCGATCCGCTCCGAGGCGCTGCAGATCGCGGCCGACATCACCGCGGCCCATGGCACCATCACCGCGGCGGAGGCCTATCACCACCACCGCGCGGTGATCGACGGGCCCGACGCGGCGCGGGTCGACCCCAGGGTGGTGGCCCGCATCCTCGGCGGCAAGCGGATGAGCGCCAACGACATGATCGCGATCGCCCGCGGGCGGGCGCGCGCCATCGCCGCGCTGGCCGCCGAGCTGGGCCGGGGCGCGCTGGCGATGCCGGCCACGCCCCATGTCGCGCCCGAGGTCGCGCCGCTTGAGGCCGACGAGGCGCTGTTCCACCGCGTGAACCTGAAGACGCTGCGCAACACCGTGCTGGGCAATTTCCTGCGCAGCTGCGGCCTGGTGATTCCCAACGGCACGGGGGCGGCGGGCATGCCGACGGGGCTCTTGCTCACCATGCCCGGGGATGCCGACGAGCGGCTGATGTCGCTGGGCCTGACGGTGGAGAGGGCGCTCGCGGGCTGAACGCCGCGCTCAGCCGCGCCGCCACAGACGTCCGGCCAGCGCGCCCGCCGCGAAGGCCGCGGCGGCGGCGGTCACCATGGCCGGTCCCGGCGGAAGGTCCAGCGCCACCGAGGCGCCGAGCCCCGCGCCCACCGAGCCCGCGGCAATCAGCGCCGCGGCCAGGGCCATCGCCTCGGGCGTGCGCGCCAGGGGCCGCGCCGCAGCGGCGGGGATCACCAGCATCGCCGTGACCAGAAGCGCGCCGACAACCTTGATCGCCACCGCGACCAGCACCCCCGCGGCCACCGCCAGCGCCAGCCGCTCGCGCGCGGGATCGATGCCCTCGGCACAGGCGATCTCGCTGCTGACCGTGGCGCACAGCAGGCGCGACCAGCGCCACAGCACGAGGCCCAGGATCGCCGCCGCCCCCGCCCAGATCACCAGCAGATCGGACCAGCCCACCGCCAGCACGTCCCCGAACAGCAGCGCCTCGACATCGACCCCCGCCCGCCCGGTCAGCGCCAGCAGCACCAGGCCCAGCGCCAGCGCGCCATGCGCCGCGACTCCCAGCACGCTGTCGGGTGCGAGCAGCCGCCGCGCGAGCCCGGTCACCGCCGCCGCCATCGCCAGCGCCATGACCAGCACCCCGAGCGTCAGCGAGATGTCCAGCACCAGCGCCAGCGCCGCCCCCAGCAGCGCGGCATGGGCGGTGGCGTCGCCGAAATAGGCCATCCGGCGCCAGACCACGAAGCAGCCGAGCGGCGCCGCGGCCAGCGCCACCCCCAGCCCGGCCAGCCCGGCGCGCAGCAGGAAATCGGCCAGCATCAGCCTTCCCCTCCGGCCGGGGCGGGCGCGGGATCGGCGGCCCCCGCCTGCGGCCCGTCATGGCGATGGTCATGGGCATGGCGATACAGCGCGAAGGCCCCGCGGGTGCCGGTGCCAAACAGCGCACGGTATTCCGGCGCGGCCGAGACCGCCACCGGCGTTCCCTGGCAGCAGACATGGCCGTTGAGGCAGATCACCCGGTCGGACGCCCCCATCACCACATGCAGGTCATGGCTGACCATCAGCACCGCGCAGCCGGTGTCGCGCCGCAGCTCCTCGACCAGCAGATAGAAGGCGGCCGTGGCGGGCTGGTCGAGGCTCTGGGTCGGCTCGTCGAGAATCAGGATGTCGGCGCCGCCGAGGATGGCGCGCGCCAGCAGCACCCGCTGCAGCTGCCCCCCCGACAGGTCGGCCAGCGGCCGCCCGGCGAAGCCCGGCAGCCCCACCCGTTCCAGCGCCGCCGCGATCTGCGGGGCCGGGCGGCGCCGCGGCAGGCCGATCATGCGCCCGGCGGTGATCGGCAGGGTCGGGTCGATCGCCAGACGCTGCGGCACATGGCCGATGCGCAGCGCGGGGGCGCGGATCACCCGGCCGCGGTCGGGGCGCAGCGCCCCGATCAGGATGCGCAGGAAGGTGGTCTTTCCCGATCCGTTCGGGCCGACGATGGTGACGATCTCGCCGCGCTCGATGGCGAAATCGACATCGCGCAGCACCGGCCGGCCGCCCAGGTCGATGCCCACGCCGCGCGCCTCGATCAGGCTCATTGCCGGGCCTCCGGCCGGCAGTCGGGGCACAGGCCCTCGATCTCGACCGACAGCGCCTCGATGCCGAAGCCGATCATGCCCGCCGCCGCATCCAGCGCGCCGCCCACCCCCTCGGGTTCGGTCTCGGCGACACGGTTGCAGCCGCGGCAGATCAGGAACACCGGCCGGTGGCGCCGCCCGGGCCGGGCGCAGGCGACGAAGGCCGAAAGCCTCTCCACCCTGTGGATCACCCCGAGATCGGCGAGGAATTCCAGCGCCCGGTAGACCACCGGCGGCTGCGAGCCGAGCCCCTCCTCGGTCAGGCGGCCGAGAACCTCGTAGGCGCCCATCGCCCGGTGCGACTCGAGCAGGATCTCCAGCACCCGCCGGCGCTGCGGGGTCAGGCGCAGGCCGCGCTCTGCGGCGCGGGATTCGGCACAGGCGACCAGACGGGCGACGCAGCCGCCGTGATCATGCGGCTGGAAGGCGAGCGGGGGCTGGGCGGTGGGGGGG
>RFGB01000126.1 GCA_003697125.1 Alphaproteobacteria bacterium | reverse complement strand
CGCCGGGAACGTGCCGAACGCCGCCGCGAGGAGCGCCGCGCCCGCCGGGCGGCGGCGCGGGCGGCGGGCGCGCGGGACGATCCGCATGATGGCCATGACGACATCGATGACATCGACGATGCCGAGGCGCTGGACGAGGCCGAGGCGCCGGACGATGCCGGCGACCGGCCCGGATCGGACGCGCCCGCCGCCCGGGCCGACGAGGGCGGGTCCGTGCCCGGTGCGCCTGCGGAGCCTGCCGGCACCGATCTTGCGCTGCGCGCCGAGACCCGGCCGGCCGGGGAGGTTCCGCCGCCGCCGCCGATCACCGCGGCCGAACGCCCGGAGGCCGAGCGGGTCACGCCGCTCTCGCGCCCCGCGCCGGCCCCGGCGCGCGTCTCGGGGCGCCGCTCGCCCTGGCTGCTGCTGGCCAGCTTCCTGATCATGGTCTGCGTCCCGGCCGCCTTCGTCATCCACTATCTGTGGTGGGTCGCGGCCGACCGCTACCATTCGGTCGTCGGCTTCTCGGTCCGCTCCGAGGAACCGGTCAGCACCACCCCGGAACTGCCCTTCAACCTGCCGAAGGGATTCACCGGCGCGCTGGATTCCGACATCCTCTACGAATTCATCCGCAGCCAGCAGCTGGTCGAGAAGCTGGATGCGGAACTGAACCTGCGCGAGATCTACAACCGCCGGCCCGAGGACTGGGTGTTCTCGTTCGGAGAGAACCGCCCGATCGAGGATCTGGTGGAATACTGGCGCTACATGGTCGATGTGAACTATGACACATCCACCGCGCTGATCGAGGTCACCGCCTATGCCTTCACGCCCGAGGATGCCCAGAGGATCACCCGCGCCATCCTGCGCGAGAGCACCGAGCTGATCAACAGCCTGAGCCAGACCGCGCGCGAGGATGCGATCCGCTATGCCGAGCGCGATCTTGCCGAGGCCGAGGCGCGGCTGAAGGAGATCCGCCTGGCCCTGCGCCGCTTCCGCGACCAGACCCAGACCGCCGACCCGGCCAAGGATGTCGAGGTGCAGATGGGCGTCATCATGGCGCTGCAGCAGCAGCTGGCCGAGGCGCTGATCAGCCGCGCCGAGCTGGCCGACGTGGCCCGGCCCAACGATCCGCGCATCGCCGAGCTCGACCGCCGCATCCGCGCCATCGAGCAGCAGATCGAGGCCGAGAAGTCGCGCCTGGGCACCGGCGGCGAACAGACCCACACCGCGCTGGCCGACCGCATCGGCGCCTTCGAGGAACTGACCACCGACCTGCAATTCGCCGAGGAGGCCTACAAGCAGGCCAAGGCCGCCTATGACCTGGCCCGGATCGAGGCGCGCCGGCAGAGCCGCTATCTGGCCGCGCATATCGAACCGACCTTCGCCCAGTCCTCGCAATACCCGCAGCGCTGGCTGCTGGCATTTCTGGCCATCGGCGCGCTGGTCGCCCTGTGGGGCCTCATGATGCTGGTGTGGTACAATGTCGGCGACCGCCGCTGACCCCGCCCGCCGTCAACCCTGCCGGCAGGGGCGGGATTGATCGGCCCCCCGGCGCGGGGGTAGTCTGGCGGTCCTGGTGGGCGGAGTCGGCGGATCGTGATGACACAGACCGGGCCACTGGACGCCACGCCGATCGCGGCAATCCTGCGCGACGTCTCATGGTGCAGCGAGACCCGCCGCGGCGCGGGGCTGAACGACCTGCGGCTGATCCTGCATGAGGGCGAGCATCTGGGCCTGGTCGGCGCCCCGGGCGCGGGGCGGGCGGCGCTGCTGCGGCTTCTGGCCGGACGCCTGCGCGGCTGGACCGGCATCGCGCTGGTGCTGGGCCATGCGCTCAGCCCCGACCGGCCGGCGCCGCGCCGGCGCCGGCGGCTGGTCGCGCTGCTCGGCCGCAGCACCGATCTGGTGGGCTGCCACGATGTCGCGCGCAACGTCGCGCTGGGCCGGCTGCCCCATCAGGGGCTGGTCGCCTCGCTGATCGGCCGGCTGTCGGCCCGCGACCGGCGGGCGATCGACCGCGCGATCGAGGAGACGGGCATCGCGGGCCTGCGCGGGCGGCGTGCCGGCGCGCTGGACCCCGGCGCGGCGCGGCTGGTGGCGCTGGCGCGCTGCCTGGCGCAGGAGCCGCGGCTTCTTCTGGTCGACCTGATGGCCGAGGCCGCCGATCCGATGGCCGAGGACCGCCAGCTTCGCCTGATCACTACCATCGCCCGCGCGCGGCGCATCACCCTGGTCTTCGCCTGCCACCATCCCGACCTGGCCCTGCGCCACGCCAGCCGCGTGCTGCTGATGCGAAACGGGCGGGCGGTGCTGTCCGCCGCGCCGGGGCAGCTGGATGCGGCCGAGCGGGCGCAGGTGATGCGGCTGGGCGGCCCCAGGGGGCAGGCGCGGCTGCGGCTGGTGATATGAACCGCGGCCTGCCCGCCGGCGGGTTTCTGGCCCCGGCGCTGGTGGTGGGGCTGTCGCTGGCCCTGGCCGGGGCATGGGCGCTGTGGCCCGAGGCGCTGGCCGGTCTCGGCCGCGCGGCGGGGCGGGTTCTGCCGCCCGATCCGGCGGTGCTGGCCCGCTCGATGCCCGAGATGGCCGAGACCGTGCTGATCGCGCTGGGCGGCACCGCGCTGGCGGCGGCGGGGGCCGCACTGGCCGCGGCGGGGGTCATGGCGCTGCCCGCCCCGCTGGCGGTGCTGCCCCGGCTGGCGCTGGCGCTGGCGCGGGCCTTGCCGGCGATCGTGCTGGCGGGGCTGATCGTGGCGGCCGGCTGGGGCGGCGCCCCGGCGGGGCTGGCGGCGATCGCGCTGCACGGCGCGGGTCGGCTGGCGCCGGACTGGCTGGCCGCCGCCGCGGCGATCGACCGCGCGCCGGCGCGCGCGCTG
>RFGB01000125.1 GCA_003697125.1 Alphaproteobacteria bacterium | reverse complement strand
GGGGCGCCTGCTGAAGAAGCTGGCCGACGGGATCGAGGACATCCTCGACTGAACCCGCGCGGGCGGGGTTCAGCCGAAGCCCTCGCCGGGCGCCGCCGGCGCCAGGCGGATCAGCCGGGAATCGCGCACCGCCGCCTGCCGGTGGACGACGGCGCGGCGATATTCGGGATCGGTGACCATGGCCAGGAAGGCATGGGCCGAGGGGTATCGCGCGATGAAGCAGGCATCCCACCATTCCCCGGCGGGGCCGATCAGCATCGCCTCCATCCGCCCGCGCCAGATGATGCGGCCGCCCACCCGGGCCAGAACCGGGGCCGAGGCGGCGCCATAGCGGGCATAGGCCTCGGCCCCGGTGATCCCGGCGCAGGGGTGATCTTCGGGATAGGCCGCGCGGTCGCGGAAGGCGACCAGGTTCAGCATCTCGATGGGATGGTCGCGGGGCAGCGCCTTGAACGCGTCGAAGGCCGCCCGCTCGGGATCGACATGGCCGGCCATCAGTTCACCGCGACGATCTTGCCCGGGTTCATGATTCCCTGGGGGTCCAGCGCCTTCTTGATCGCCGCCATGACCGAGAGCGCGGGCCCGTGCTCCTCCTCCATATAGGCCATCTTGCCCCGCCCCACCCCATGTTCGCCGGTCACCGTGCCCCCCAGGCGCAGCGCGCGCCGGTTCATCCGGTGGGCCAGATCCTTGGCGCGCCCCAGCTCCTCGGGCCGGTCGGGATCGATCAGCAGCGCGCAGTGGAAATTGCCGTCGCCCACATGGCCCAGGATCGGCCCGACAAGGCCGCTCGCCTCGATGTCGGCGCGGGTCTCGGTCACCGCCTCGGCAAGCCGGCTGATCGGCACGCAGACATCGGTGGTCAGCACCCGGCAGCCCGGCCGCAGCGCCTTGGCGGCGTAATAGGCGTTGTGGCGCATCTTCCACAGGGCGTTGCGCTCCTCGGCCCGGGTCGCCCAGCGGAACCCGCCGCCGCCATGTTCGGCCATGATCGCGCCGGCGGTCTCGGCCTGCTCGGCCACCGCACCTTCCGAGCCGTGGAATTCCAGGAACAGATGCGGGCATTCCGGCATGTCGGTTCCCGCATGCAGGTTGAAGCCGCGGATCGACACCTCGTCCACGAACTCGATCCGGGCCATCGGCACGCCCGACTGGATGGTGGCGATCACCGCATTCACCGCCCCCTCGATGTCGGGGAATGCGCAGATCGCGGCCGAGACCGCCTCGGGCACGCCGTGCAGGCGCAGCGTCAGTTCGGTGATGATCCCCAGCGTGCCCTCCGATCCCACGAAGAGCCGCGTCAGGTCATAGCCGGCCGAGGATTTCCGCGCCCGGCTGCCGGTCCGGATGATGCGCCCGTCGGCCAGCACGACCTGGAGCGCCAGCACGTTGTCCTTCATCGTGCCATAGCGCACCGCCGTGGTGCCCGATGCCCGGGTCGCCGCCATGCCCCCCAGCGTGGCATTGGCGCCGGGATCGATCGGGAAGAACAGCCCGGTGGCGCGCAGCTCGGTGTTCAGCTCCTCTCGGGTCAGGCCGGGCTGGACCACGACATCCTGGTCCTCGGCATGGACCGCCAGCACCCGGTTCATCCGGGACATGTCCACCGTCACCCCGCCGCTGAAGGCAAGCGCGTGACCCTCCAGCGAGGTGCCAACCCCCCAGGGCACCACCGGGCAGCCCTCCTCGGCGCAGATGCGCACCAGCCGGGCCACCTCCTCGGCCGATTCGGGGAAGGCCACCGCATCAGGCGGGGTCGGGGGATAGATCCCCTCGTTCTGCCCGTGATGGGCGCGCACGGCTTCGGCGGTGCTGAGCCGGTCGCCCAGAAGCTTGCGCAGCCGCGCGATGGCGGTTTCAATGGTCATGCCGTGCCTCCGTTGCCTGCGCCCGAACATAGGCCGGGGCGGGGCGGCCGGGGAAGGGGGCAGGCGACGGGAAGGGTCGAAGCCAGTGCGGCCGGATGCGCGAGCAGGGGGGGCGGTGATGGAGGCGAAGCCGGTCGAGCTGCCGGGCGGGCGGGTTCTGCCGGCCTGGATCGATTACAACGGCCACATGAACGTGGCCTATTACGTGATGGCCTTCGATCTGGCGCTGGACCGCTTCTTCGAGGACATGGGCATCGGCCCCAGCTTCGTGCGCAGCGCGGGCCACGGACCCTATGCGCTGCAGACCCAGCTGCATTATCTGGCCGAGCTGCGCGAGGGCGAGAGCTTCCGCTTCCGCCTGATGCTGCTGGATTGCGACCACAAGCGGGTGCACTGCTTCATGGAGATGCTGAATGACCGGACCGGCGCGGTCGCGGCGACGATGGAGCAGGTCTCGGTCAATGTCGACCTGTCCGCCCGCCGCTCGGCCCCCTATCCGGACTGGGCGCAGGCCCGGCTTGCCGCGCTGCGAGATGCCCATGCCGCACTGCCCCGACCGCCGCAGGTGGGGGCGCCGATCGGCCTGCGCCGCAAGCCGGCGGGGGGCTGATCGCGCCATGGCCGGGACGGGCCGGGCCGGGCGGGAGGGTGCGGGGCAGGGCGCCTCGCGCCGCGGAGGCGGGCGGTGAGCGCGGGCGGGCCGCGCCCGGCGCTGTGGCCGGCGCTGCATCTGGGGCTGTTCTGGCTGCTGGCGCTGGTGATGGGGGTGGTCGCCGGCCATGCCGCGGTGGCGTTCCGCCTGGCGATCTCGGCGCTGCAGACGCTGTTCTACGGCGCGGATGACCGCATGCTGGCCAGCCATCTGGCCGGGGCCGATCCGCTGGCGGTGATCGGCATCCCGGTGCTGGGCGGGCTGACGGTGGGGCTGTTGATGTGGCGCTTCAGCCCCGACGGTCGGGTGCATGTGGTGGCGCAGGTGATCGAGGCCGCGGCGCTGCGCGAGGGGCGGGTGCGCAAGCGCGTCGGGCTCGCCTCGGCGCTGGCGTCGCTGGTCACGCTGTCCACCGGCGGATCGACCGGGCGCGAGGGGCCGGCGGTGCATCTGGCCGCGGTCATCTCCTCCTGGGCCGCGGACCGCCTGCGCGCCGACGCGGTGACCGCGCGCGACCTGCTGGGCTGCGCGGTGGCCGCGGCGGTCTCGGCCAGCTTCAACGCGCCGATCGCCGGGGCGATCTTCGCCCATGAGGTGGTGCTGCGCCATTTCGCCCTGCACGCGCTGGCGCCGATCACCATCGCGGCGGTGGCCGGGGCGGTGGTCAGCCGGGTCTGGCTCGGCGACGTGCCGGAATTCGTCCTCCACGAACCATATCTGGGCTTCTATGCCGAACTGCCCGCCTTCCTGATCCTGGGCGTGGTGGCGGGGCTGGTGGCGGTGGTGATGGTGCGGGCGATCTTCCTCGCCAACGACCTGGGCGATGTGGTGCAGGGATGGCTGCGGCTGCCGGTCTGGCTGCGGCCGATGGTGGCGGGGGCGCTGCTGGGGCTGATCGCGCTGTGGTTTCCCCACATCATCGGGGTGGGATACGAGACGACGCTGCGCGCGCTGCGCGGCGAGTTCGCGCCGCTGACGGCGGTGGCGATGTGCGCGGTGAAGGTCGCGGCGGTGGCGGTGACGCTGGGCGGGCGGATGGGCGGCGGGGTGTTCTCGCCCGCGCTGATGGTGGGGGCGCTGACCGGGCTGGCCTTCGGCGAGATCGCGACCGGACTGGTGCCCCAGCTCGCGGGCGGCACCGCGATCTATGCGCTGGCCGGCATGGGGGCGGTGGCCGGCGCGGTGCTGGGCGCGCCGATCTCCTCGAGCCTGATCATCTTCGAGATGACCGGCGACTGGCAGACCGCGATCGCGGTGATGCTGTCGGTCTCCACCGCTTCGGCGCTGGCCGGGCGGATGATCCCCGGATCCTTCTTCCTCGCCCAGCTGGAACGCGCCCGGATGCGCCTGCGCGCCGGGCCGGCCGACTATCTGCCGCGCATGCTGGCCGTGCGTCCGCTGGCGCGCCCGGTCGACCCGGCCGAGCGGGGGACGCTGTCGGCGCTGGCCGCGCGGGGGTTGCAGCTGCAGGAGGGTGCCACGCTGGAGGATGCCTTGCCCATGTTCCGCGCCGGCGGCCCGGACCGCATCCCGCTGACCCGGCCCGGCGCCCAGGGGCCCGAGATCGTCGCGGTCCTGCACGAGGCCGACGCGCTGCGCGCCTATGCCGAGGCGCTGGCCCGCGCGGCGCGCGAGGAGCATCTGTGAGCGCCCCGCGCCGCCCGGCCCGCCTCGCAGGGCTGCTGGTGGCATTGTGCGCCCTGCTCGCCCCGGCGGCACGGGCGCAGCTGCCCGACGTGGTGGCCGACATCGCCCCGGTGCACAGCCTGGTGGCGCGGGTGATGCGGGGCGTGGGCGCGCCGCGGCTGCTGATCCCGCGCGACCGCGCGCCCGCGGACTGGCAGCCCGACGCGCAGGCCATGCGGCTGCTGGGGGGCGCGCGCCTGGTGTTCATGGTCGGCAGGCAGCTGACCCCCGGCCTGGCGCGGCCCCATGCCCTGCTGGCGCGCAAGGTCTATTTCATCGAGCTGTCCGAGGTGCCCGGGCTGCCGCTGCCGCTGCCGGCGCCCGCGGTCGCGGCGGACGGCGTGGCGGAGGTGTCGCCGCAATACTGGCTGAACCCCGAGATCGCCCGGCTGTGGCTGCCGGTGATCGCCGATGCCCTGGCCGAGGTGGACCCGGCCAATGCGCCGGTCTATCGCGGCAATGCCACCGATGCCTGGGTCGAGCTGGAGATGCTGGAACGCGCGGTGGCCGAGCGGCTGCGGCATCTGGCGGTCCGGGGCCATGCCGTGCCCGACGAACGCTTCGCGCATTTCGAGCACGCCTTCCATCTTGCGCGCGCGGCGATGGCCGGGGCCGACGCGCTGGCGTCCGCCGATGCGCTGGAGCGGCTGCGCGCCCGGGGCGTGCGCTGCGTGATCCTCGCCCCGGGAATGATGACGCCGGCGCTGGCCGAGCGCATCACCCGCGCCGAGCTGGGCGCGGCGGTGCTCGACGAGATGGGCGCCGGGCTCGAGCTCGGGCCCGGTCTCTATGTCCGGCTGATCGAGCGGCTGGCCGAGGGATTCGCGCGATGCCTCGGCGGATGAGCGGCCCGTCGGCGGCGCTTGACAGCCGCGGCCGGGCGCGGGAAGCCTCGCGGCCATGATCGATCTGCGCCCGGTCTTCCATGTCATCGGCCTGCTGACCGCGGCGCTGGGCCTGTTCATGCTGCCGCCGATGGCCTTCGATCTGGCCGAGGGCGACGGCAACTGGCGCGCCTTCGCCCTGTCTGCCTTCGCCACCACGCTGGCGGGGGTGGCGCTGGCGCTGGTCTGCCGCGCGGGCCGGGGGCCGGGCCTGTCGCTGCGTCAGGTCTTCCTGCTGACCTCGCTGACCTGGATCATCCTGCCGGTCTTCGGGGCGCTGCCGCTGATGATCGGCGCACCCCATGCCGGGCTGACCGACGCGATCTTCGAGACCGTCTCGGGGATGACCACGACCGGTTCGACCGTGTTCACCGGGCTGGACGACCTGCCCGCCGGCACGCTGCTTTGGCGGGGCATCCTGCAATGGATCGGCGGCATCGGCATCATCGTGGTGGCGATCGCCTTCCTGCCGGTGATGCGGGTGGGCGGCATGCAGTTCTTCCGCTCGGAAGGCTTCGACACGATGGGCAAGATCCTGCCGCGGGCGGCGGGGATCGCGCTGTCGATCTCGTGGATCTATCTGGCGCTGACACTGGCCTGCATGTTCGCCTACGAGGCGCTGGGCATGCCCTTCTTCGATGCGCTGGTGCACGCGATGACCACCATGGCCACGGGCGGGTTCTCGACCCGCGATGCCTCCTTCGGCGCCTATCAGGGGCCGCTGGAATATGTCGCGGGGCTGTTCATGATCCTGGCCAGCCTGCCCTTCGTGCGCTACATCCAGCTGGTCGCGGGCAGCGCGCGGCCGATCCTGCGCGATCCGCAGGTGCGGGCCTATCTCGGGCTGGTGGCGGGGCTGGTGGGCGTGATCACCCTCTACCGCATGGCGGTGCTGGGCGATCATCCCGAACATTCCTTCCGCGAGGCCTTCTTCAACATCACCTCGATCCTGTCCGGCACGGGTTTTGCCAGCGTCGACTACATGAACTGGGGGCCGTTCCCGGTGGCGCTGTTCTTCGTCATCGGGCTGATCGGGGGCTGCACCGGATCCACCGCCTGTTCGGTGAAGATCTTCCGCTACCAGATTGCCATCGCCGCGATCGGCGCCCAGATCCGCAGCCTGCACGCGCCCCACGGGGTGTTCGTGCCGCGCTATCAGGGCCAGCCGATCGGGCGGGACGTGATCGATTCGGTGTCGGCCTTCTTCGTGCTGTTCTTCTTCTCGCTGACCGGATTCTCGCTGATCCTGGCGCTGCTCGGTCTCGACACGGTCACCGCGGTGTCGGGGGCGGCGACCGCGCTGGCCAATATCGGGCCCGGGCTCGGGCCGGTGATCGGGCCGTCGGGCAATTTCGCCACCCTGTCCGATGCGGCGAAATGGGTGCTGGTCGCGGCGATGCTGGTGGGCCGGCTGGAGCTGTTCGCCGTCTATGTCCTGTTCACCCGGCGCTTCTGGGCCGGCTGACGCCGCGCATTGACCCCGCTGCGCGGCCTGCCTATGGTCCGCGCGCCTTCCGCGACGCAACAGGTGCCGCATGTCCGCCCCGCGATCGTTTCAGGAGATCATCCTGCGCCTGCAGGACTACTGGGCCCGGCAGGGCTGCGCGATCCTTCAGCCCTATGACATGGAGGTGGGCGCGGGCACCTTCCACCCCGCCACCACGCTCAGGGCGCTGGGTCCGAGGCCCTGGGCGGCGGCCTATGTCCAGCCCTCGCGCCGGCCCACCGACGGGCGCTATGGCGACAACCCCAACCGGCTGCAGCACTATTACCAGTATCAGGTGCTGATCAAGCCCTCGCCCCCCGACCTGCAGGAGCTGTATCTCGGCAGCCTCGGCGCGATCGGCATCGACATGGCGCTGCACGACATCCGCTTCGTCGAGGATGACTGGGAGAGCCCCACCCTCGGCGCCTGGGGGCTTGGCTGGGAGGTCTGGTGCGACGGGATGGAGATCAGCCAGTTCACCTATTTCCAGCAGGTCGGCGGCCATGACTGCCACCCGGTCTCGGGCGAGCTGACCTACGGGCTGGAGCGGCTGGCGATGTATGTGCTGGGCGTGGACCATGTGATGGACATGCCCTTCAACGATCCCGCCGCGCCCATCGCGCTCAGCTATGGCGATGTGTTCCGCCAGGCCGAACGGGAATATTCCCGCTGGAACTTCCACGTCGCCGATACCGGCATGCTGTTGCGGCATTTCGAGGATGCCGAGGCGGAATGCCGCCGGATACTGGAACAGCCGCAGACCGATCCCGCCACGGGGCGCCGGATCGTCATGGCGCATCCCGCCTATGACCAGTGCATCAAGGCCAGCCACATCTTCAACCTTCTGGACGCGCGCGGCGTGATCAGCCCCACCGAACGGCAGGCCTACATCGCCCGGGTGCGCGCGCTGGCCAGGGCCTGCGCGGATGCCTTCCTGGCCACCGAGGCCGGGCAGGGGGCGGGCGAGGGGTGAGCGGGCGGGCCGTCGTGGCCGGGCTTCTCGGCTTCGCCGCGGTCTTCGCCGTGGCGCTGTGGTGGTTCCAGACCCGCGCCCATTACCGCGAGGTGTCCGGCCTTGCGGCGATCAGCGTCGCCGGCCGCATGCTGCCGGTGGCGGAGTATCGCGGGCTCGACGGGAACTCGCCGCTGAAGCTGCGCGGCTGCATGCGGCTCGACCCCGCCGCGCTCGACGGCCTGCCGCCGGCACCGGACGCCGCGCCGCTGGGCACCCCGGCCTGGTTCGATTGCTTCGACCCCGAGGCGATCGCCGCCGATCTGGCCGCCGGGCGCGCCCGCGCGGTCCTCGCCGCCGCCGACCAGCCGCAGGATTTCGACATCATCCTCGCCTACTACCCCGACGGCCGCGCCTATCTGTGGCGCCAGCTCAACGCCAAATTCCGGGACTGAACGATGCCCGAGCTTCTGATCGAGCTTCTCTCCGAGGAGATCCCGGCCCGCATGCAGCCCCGCGCGGCCGATGATCTGGGCCGCCTGATGACCGAAGGCCTGGCCGCCGAGGGGCTGACCCATGGCCCGGTCCGGGCCTTCGTCACCCCGCGCAGGCTGGCGCTGGTGGTCGAGGGGCTGGCCCCGCGCTCGCCCGACCGGGTCGAGGAGCGCCGCGGCCCGCGCACCGACGCCCCCGAGGCGGCCATCGCCGGCTTCCTGCGCGCCACGGGTGTGGCGCGCGAGGCGCTGGAGGTCCGCCCCGACCGCCGGGGCGAGGTGTTCTATGCCGTGCTGCGCCGCCCCGGCCGTCCGGCCGCCGAGATCGTCGCCGAGGTGCTCGAGCGGGTGATCCGCGGCTTTCCCTGGCCCAAGGCGATGCGCTGGGGCGAGGGCAGCCTGCGCTGGGTCCGGCCGCTCAGGCGCATCCTGTGCCTGATCGCCGATGGCGGCGCGGCGCAGGTCGTCCCGCTGACCATCGACGGCATCGCCGCGGGCGATCTGACCGAGGGGCACCGCTTCATGGCGCCGGAACCCATCCGCGTGACCGGCCCGGCCGATTACCGCGAAAGGCTGGCCGCGGCCCATGTGCTGCTGGATCCGGCCGAGCGCGCGGCGCGGATCGAGGCGGGAACCCGCGCCGCGGCGGCGGCGCGCGGGCTGGTGCCGGTCGAGGATCGCGCCCTGCTGACCGAGGTCGCCGGCCTGGTCGAATGGCCCGTCGTGCTGGCCGGCACCATCCCGCCGGACTTCCTGGAACTGCCGCCCGAGGTGCTGCGCACCTCGATGCGCGAACATCAGAAGTTCTTCAGCCTGATGAACCCGTCCACCGGACGGATCGAGGGTTTCGTCACCATCGCCAACCGCGAGACCGCCGATGGCGGCGCGGCGATCCTTGCGGGAAATGCCCGGGTGCTGGCCGCCCGGCTGACCGATGCCCGCTTCTTCTGGGAAAACGACCTGCGCACGGTGCGCGAGAAGGGGCTGGAGGGCATGGCGCGGGCGCTGGACGGGGTCACCTTCCACGCCCGGCTGGGCAGCCAGGGCGACCGGATCCGCCGCATCGAGGCGCTGGCGCGCCGGATCGCGCCGCAGGTCGGCGCCCCTACGGACCTTGCCGCCGAGGCCGCGCGCGTGGCCAAGGCCGATCTCGCCAGCCAGATGGTCTACGAATTCCCGGAACTGCAGGGCATCATGGGCCGCTACTATGCCCGCGCCGCCGGCCTGCCCGAGGCGGTGGCCGAGGCCTGTGCCGAGCATTACCGCCCGCTGGGCGCCGAGGACGCCCCGCCCACCGCCCCGGTCTCGGTCGCGGTGGCGCTGGCCGACAAGATCGACATGCTGACCGGTTTCTGGTCGATCGGCGAGAAGCCCACCGGATCGGGCGATCCCTTCGCGCTGCGCCGGGCCGCGCTGGGGGTCATCCGCATCCTGCTGGAGGGCGGTCACAGGCTGGCGCTGGCGCCCCTATTCGGCCAGGTGGCCCGGGATCTGCTGGCCTTCTTCCACGACCGGCTGAAGGTGCATCTGCGCGGGCAGGGGATCCGCCATGACGTGATCGACGCCTGCCTGGCCAGCCCGGGCAATGACGACCTCGTCCTGCTGGTGGCCCGGGTCCGCGCCCTGCAGGATTTCCTGTCCACCGAGGACGGGGCGAACCTTCTGGCCGGCTGGCGCCGCGCCGCCTCCATCGTCGCCGCCGAGGAAAGGAAGGACGGGGTGGAGTATTCCTTCGACCCCGATCCCGCCTTCGCCGAGGAGCCGGCCGAGCGGGCGCTGTTCGCCACCCTGTCCGAGGCGCAGGGCCGCATCGACGCGGCGCTGGCGGCCGAGGATTTCGCCGCCGCCATGGCCGCCATGGCGGCGCTGCGCGCCCCCATCGATGCCTTCTTCGATCAGGTGCTGGTCAATGCCGAAAATCCGGTCGTGCGGCGCAACCGGCTGTGCCTGCTGCACCGGGTGCGCAGCGTGATGGGGCGGGTGGCGGATTTCGCGCGGATCGAGGGATCGTGACCCCCCTTCACCCCGGCGCGCCCGCCCCTTATGCTGCGCCGCAACCAGGGCGGCGGCAAGCGGGAGGCCGGGTGGTCGTGACCGAGACGGGCGCAGGCATGCGGGCGCTGCACGACCCGGGCCTGAACGACCCCGCAACCCATGGCGCGCGGGCGGTGCGGCTCGCGCGGCTGGCGGCGCTGGGCCTGCCGGTGCCGCCGGGGCTGGCGCTGCCGGTGGAGCTGGTCGCGCGGATCGCCCGGGACGGGGCGCGGGCGGCGCTGGGCGACGCGCTGGACCGGGCGCTGGCGGGGCTGGGCGCCGGCGCGCTGCTGGCGATCCGGGCCAGCCCCCCCGATCCCGACTGGGGCGGGCCGCACGCCATACTCGACATCGGAATCACCGATGCGGCGCTGCCCGCCCTCTCGGCGCGGATCGGCGCGCGCGCCGCGCGCGATCTCTACCGGCGGCTGATCCAGTCATGGGGCGCGGCAGTGGCCGGGATCGATGCCGAGGCCTTCGAGACCGCGCTGCATGAGCGGCTGAAGCTGGAGGGTGCGGACAGCGAGGGCGATCTGGACTGCGCCGCCCTCGAACGGCTGGTCGCCGACTATCGCGGCCTGTTCCGCGCCGAGACCGGAGAGGATTTCCCCCAGGATCCCGCCGCGCAGCTGGGCGCGGCGCTGGAGGCGGCGGCGCGCGGCTGGATGCGCCCCTCGGCGCGGATGCTGCGCGACGCCCGGGGGGCGCCGCGCGGGGCGGGGCTGGCGCTGATCGTCCAGCGCATGGCGCTGGGG
>RFGB01000124.1 GCA_003697125.1 Alphaproteobacteria bacterium | reverse complement strand
CGGGCCGATCAGCCCCTCGCGCCTGGGCGGGGCCCATGCCCTGCCCGGCACCCCGGAGGATCCCGACGCGCTTGCCCGCGGCAGCAGGCTGCACGCGGCGCTGGAAAGGCTCGCCGCGCTGCCCGCCTCCGAGCGCCCGGCCGCGGCGCGGCGGCTGCTGCCCGAAGCCGAGGCGGACGCGGCGCTGGCCCTGCTTGCCCTGCCCGGGGCGGCGGAGGCCTTCGGGCCGGACAGCCTGGCCGAGGTCGCGATCACCGCCCGGCTCGACGCGCTGGGCGGGCGGCAGATCCTCGGGCGGATCGACCGGCTGATGGCCGGGCCCGACCACCTGCTGGCGCTGGACATCAAGACCAATGCCCTGCCGCCCGACCGGCCCGAGGCGGTGCCCGAGGGGATCCTGCGCCAGATGGGCGCCTATCAGGCGGCTCTGGAACGCATCCACCCCGGACGCAGCGTCCGCACCGCGATCCTGTGGACCGCCGCGCCCAGGGTGATGCATCTGCCCCGCGCGCTGGTCATGGCTGCCCTGCACCGGGCGGCGGCCGAACTTGACCCCGCCGGGGGCGGGGCATAACTGTTGCCGGCAAGGGGGCGCCCGGCCGCCCCGAGGGGAAGGAGAGCGCCATGTCCCAGACCGTGAAAGTCACCGATGCCACCTTCGATGCGGAGGTCGTGAAGTCCGACATCCCCGTGCTGGTCGATTTCTGGGCCGAATGGTGCGGCCCCTGCCGGATGATCGCCCCGGCGCTGGACGAGATCGCCGCCGAATACAAGGGCCGGCTGAAGGTGGCCAAGGTGAATGTGGACGAGAACCCCAACACCCCCGCCCAGCTGGGCGTGCGCGGGATTCCGGCGCTGTTCATCTTCAAGGGCGGCAAGATCGTGGCCAACCGGGCCGGCGCGGCGCCGAAATCCTCGCTGCAGGCCTGGGTGGATCAGGCGATCTGACCGGGGACGGCGCGGGTGATCATCGAGATCGTCAGCTTCGACATGCCCGAAGGCTTCGGCGAGGCCGAGCTGCGCGCCGACGCCCGCGCCACCGTCGCCCACTGGCAGGCCGACCCCGCGCTGATCCGCAAGCATTTCGCCATCGCCGGGGACGGCACGGTGGCCGGCATCTATGTCTGGCCCGACCGCGAGGCGGCCCGCCGCGCCCACGGGCCGGAGTGGATCGCGCGCTTTCGCGCCCGCACCGGGCGCGAGCCGCGCTTTGTCTATTTCGACGTCTTCATGCTGATCGACAACGAGGCCGGCGCGGTGCGCGAATTCCCGCTGCCGTCCTGACCGCCGGGCCGCGCCGGCGGCCCTCAGACATCCCCCTTCAGCACCGCCCCCGCCAGATAGAGCGAGCCGCAGATCAGGATCCGCGCCCCCGCTTCGCGCGCCGCGATGTCGGCGACCGCCGCGTGGACCGAGGGGGCCTCGGCCGCGGGAATCCCCTCCGCACGCGCGGCGGCGACGGTGGCCGCGGCGGGCAGCGTGGCCTGCGCCTCGGGGATCGATACGCCCAGAAGCCCCGCCACATGCGGCGCCAGCGGGCGCAGGAAGCCGCGCACATCCTTGCTGTCCAGCATTCCGCAGACCAGATGCGTGGGCCGCGCCGGCAGGCGGGCCAGCGCCGCGGCCAGCGCCCGCCCGGCCGAGGGGTTGTGGCCGCCATCGAGCCAGATCTCGGCCCCGGGCGCGACTTCGGCCAGCGGCCCCGCGCGCAGGCGCTGCATCCGCGCGGGCCATTCGGCCCGGGTGACGGCGGCCTCGGCGTCCCCCGCGCCCAGCGCGCGCAGCGCCGCCAGCGCGGCGCCCGCATTCACGATCTGGTGCGGTCCGATCAGGTTGGGCAGCGGCAGATCCAGAAGCCCCGCCCCGTCCTGGAACGCCAGCCGGCCGTGCTCCTCCCACACCGTCCAGTCGCGGCCATGCACCAGAAGCGGCGCGCCGACCGCCGCGGCGCGCGCCTCGATCGCCGCCAGACCCTCGGGGGCCTGCGGGCCGACCACGCAGGGCACGCCGGGCTTCAGGATGCCCGCCTTCTCGGCGGCGATCTGTTCCAGACGCTCGCCCAGATATTGCTGATGGTCATAGTCGACCGGGGTGATGACGGTCAGCGCCGGCCGGTCGACGACATTGGTCGCATCGAGCCGTCCGCCCAGCCCGACCTCCAGCAGCGTCCAGTCGGCCGGCGTCTCGGAGAAGGCCAGCAGCGCGGCGCAGGTCGTGATCTCGAAGAAGGTGATCGGCGCCCCGCCATTGGCCAGCTCGCAGCGCTCCAGCATCTCGGCCAGCTGCGGCTCGGGGATCAGGCTGCCGGCCAGGCGGATGCGTTCGTGGAACCTGGTCAGATGCGGCGAGGTGTAGACATGGCAGCGCTGGCCGGCCCCTTCCAGCCCCGCGCGCAGCATGGCCACTGTCGAGCCCTTGCCATTGGTGCCGGCGACATGGATCACCGGCGGCAGCCGCCTTTCGGGATGGCCCAGCGCGGCCAGCAGCCGGTGCACGCGGTCCAGCGTCAGGTCGATCAGCTTGGGATGCAGCGCCATCAGCCGCGCAAGGATGATGTCGCTGCCCTGGGCGGGGGCGGTCACGGGCGTTCCGCCTTCGGCGCGGGCGCGTCCTGTGCCGCGCCGCCGTCGGGGGCGGCCTCGGGCTGGGGCAGGTCGCCATGGCTGCGCGGCGGCTGGCGCATCATCAGCCGGATCAGCGTGGCGATGCGGTCGCGCATCTCGCGGCGGGGCACCACCATGTCCAGCATGCCATGTTCCAGCAGGTATTCGGCGCGCTGGAAACCCTCGGGCAGCTTCTCGCGGATGGTCTGCTCGATCACCCTCGGCCCGGCGAAGCAGATCAGCGCCCCCGGCTCGGCGATCTGCACGTCGCCCAGCATGGCATAGGAGGCGGTGACGCCCCCGGTGGTGGGGTTGGTCAGCACGCTGATGAAGGGCAGGCGCGCCTCGCGCAGCATGCGGATCGCCACGGTGGTGCGGGGCATCTGCATCAGCGACAGGATGCCTTCCTGCATGCGCGCCCCGCCCGCGGCCGAAAAGATCACCAGCGGGCAGCGGCGCGACACCGCCCGTTCCGCCGCGGCGATCACGGCATTGCCGACATACATGCCCATCGATCCGCCCATGAAGGCGAAGTCCTGCGCCGCGGCCACCGCGGGCGCGCCGCCGATCCGGCCCTCGCCCACCAGCATCGCCTCATGCTCGCCGGTCTTGCGCCGCGCCTCGCGCATCCGGTCGGAATAGCGTTTCTGGTCGCGGAACCCCAGCGGGTCGGGCAGGGGATCGGGCACCTCCACCGGCACGAACACCCCGCCGTCGAACAGCGATTCGAACCGCGCCCGGGGGGCGATCGGCATGTGATGGTTGCAGCTGGGGCAGACGTTCAGGTTCTCGGCCAGCTCGCGGTGGAAAAGCATGGTGCCGCAGCCATCGCATTTGCGCCACAGGTTCTCGGGCACCTCGCGGCGCGAGAACAGCGAGTTGATCGACGGCTTGATGTAGTTGGAGATCCAGTTCATGGCCCCCGGCCCCGGTTGTCCGCGCCCTAGATAGGCCCGCATCGCGGGCGATGCAATCGCCGGCGCGACCCCGGGCGCCCCGCTTCCCTTCGCCGCGCCCGGCGGATAGGCTCGCCCGCAGGGGAGACAGGGCATGGCGATAGGAACCATCATCCGCACCTTCCACAATGGCCGCTGGCACGAGGGCAACGCCCCGATCCTGGGCGCGGCCGACCATGGCGCCTGGCAGGGCACGATGGTCTTCGACGGCGCCCGCGCCTTCGAGGGGGTGACCCCCGACCTCGACCGCCACTGCGCCCGGCTGATCGAATCGGCCCGCGTGATGGGGCTGAACACCACGCTGACCGCCGAGGAGATCGCCGCCATCGCGCGCGAGGGGCTGCGCGGCTTCGCCCCGCAGGCGGCGGTCTACATCCGCCCGATGATGTGGTCGCGCGAAAGCGGGCCGGGCATCGTGCCCCCCGATCCCGATTCCACCGATTTCGCGCTGTGCCTCGAGGATCTGCCGATGCCCGAACCGCGGGGCCTGTCGCTCACCGTCTCGCCCTATCTGCGCCCCCATCCGCTGGCGGCGATGACCGAGGCGAAGTGCGCGGCGCTCTATGCCAACAACGGCCGCATCATCCGCGAGGCGCTGGCCCGCGGCTTCGACAACGCGCTGAGCCGCGACCATGAAGGCAACGTCGCCGAGACCGCCTCGACCAATGTCTTCATGGTCCGCGACGGCGAGGTCTTCACCCCCGCCCCGAACGGCACCTTCCTGAACGGCATCACCCGCCAGCGGGTGATCGGCCTGCTGCGCGCGGACGGCTTCACGGTGCACGAGACCACCCTGACCGTGGAGGATTTCCACCAGGCCGAGGAGATCTTCACCACCGGCAATGCCGCCAAGGTGATGCCGGTGACCCGCTTCGAGGATCACCGGCTGCAGTTCGGGCCGGTGGCGCGGCGGGCCCGCGCGCTCTACTGGGAATTCGCCCATTCCGGCGGGGGGGCGCGATGACCGCCCCCGCCCGCGAGCCCCTGCCCGCCGAGATGGCCTGCGTCGAGATCGCCGCACCCGGCGGCCCCGAGGTCCTGCGCGCCGGCCGCCGGCCGCTGCCCGCGCCCGGCCCGGGCGAGATCCTGATCCGCGTCGCGGCCGCCGGCGTCAACCGCCCCGACTGCCTGCAGCGCGCCGGCCTCTATGCGCCGCCGCCCGATGCCAGCGACCTTCCGGGGCTTGAGGCGGCGGGCGCGGTCGCGGCCACCGGGCCCGGCGTCACCCGCTGGAAGCCCGGCGATGCGGTCACCGCGCTGCTTCCCGGCGGCGGCTATGCCGAATATGCCGTCACCCACCAGGATCACGCGCTGGACATCCCGCCGGGGCTGTCGATGGTCGAGGCCGCCGCCCTGCCCGAGACCTGCTTCACCGTCTGGTCCAACCTGTGGCGGCGGGCGGGGCTGCGCGCGGGCGAGGTCGTGCTGATCCATGGCGGCGCATCGGGCATCGGCACCACCGCGATCCAGATCGCCGCGGCGCTGGGGGTGCGGGTGATCGCCACCGCCGGCTCGGCGCCGAAATGCGCCGCCTGCCGGGAACTGGGCGCCGAGATCGCGATCGACTACCGCGAGACGGATTTCGTGGCCGAGGTGCTGCGCGCCACCGGCGGGCGTGGGGCGGACGTGATCCTCGACATGGTCGGGGGCGACTATGTGGCGCGGAACCTGAAATGCCTGGCCGAGGACGGGCGGCTGGTGCAGATCGCCTTCCTGCAGGGCGCACGGGTCGAACTGAACCTCGCCCCCCTGATGCTGAAGCGCCAGACGATCACCGGATCGACCCTGCGGCCGCAATCGGTGACCGCCAAGGCGGCGATCGCCGAGGATCTGCGCCACCATGTCTGGCCGCTGGTCGCCGCGGGGCGCCTGCGCCCGCTGATCGATTCCACCTATCCACTGGACCGCGCCGCCGATGCCCATCGCCGGATGGAGCAATCGGCCCATATCGGCAAGATCGTGCTGACCGTCTGAGCCCCGGCCCCGGTCACAGGCTGCGCATCTGCCGGTGGCGGCGGATGCAGTCGCCCACCGCGTCCAGCGCGCTCTCCAGCCGGTCGGCCGCCTCGCGGCAGTCGATCTCCCGCGCCTCGCGCGCCGCCCAGATCAGCATCCGCGTCAGCGTCAGCCGCCGCATCGCGAGATCCGCGGAATCCTCGTCCGGCCATCCGTCCCGCGCGCCCGTCACACCGCCTCTCCTCCGCAACAGGGCATCCCCGCACCGGGGCGCCGACAGTGAAACGATTCTTACCCGAAACGCGGGGTTCGACAAGAACGAAGCTTTCCCGAAGCCATGGCTCAGCGGGGCGGCGGCAGGCGGGCCGGCCGCTGGCACTCGCTGCCCACCGAGGCGCTGCACGGCCGCGGGGCCAGCTCGCGGGTCAGGCAGATGCGCAGCTCGTGGATCATCCCGTCGCGGCAGGTGACCACCACCGCCTCGGGCGACAGATGGGGATTGGCCTCCAGGAATGCCGCCTCGACAACCTCGGGCGCCACGCGCAACTCCTCGCGCAGGCGGTCGAACAGGGGGGGCAGCACCACCGAGGCCAGCGCCGCGCGCACCGCGTCGAAATACGCCCCCGCCGGCAGCCCCGAACAGCGGCCATGCTTCTTCCACTGATACCAGGCCAGCCCGGGCGAGCCGAAGATGTCGGCCATCGCCGCGGTCTGGCGGCGGGGGGGATCGGGCCAGCGGGTGCGGCAGAAGGTTGGCCAGTCCCGTTCGTTCTGCGGCCAGAGCCCGTGCAGCACGAAGCCCCGCCCCGCCCCCGGCCGGCACGCCGCGGCCCCGCGCGCCGCACCCTCGCGCTGGCACCAGCCAGGCTGCCAGCTCAGCGCCAGAACGTAATAGTCGAATGCGCCCGCCGCCTCGCCCGCGGCCCGGCCCGGGGCGGGGCCCAGCAGCAGGCCGGCGGCCAGCGCCAGCATCGCGGCCATGGCGCGCATCTTCCCGCCCCCCCTTTTCCATCCTGCCGCAATGTTCTATATGCGGCATGTTCCCCCGCGAAAACCCCGCAGCCTGACGGCGCCCGCGTTTTCGGTGCCCGGCGGCGGCCTGCGCGAGGGAGGAATTGGGAGACGCGACAGATGAACACGCCCCTTATGCCGAAGGCCACGGCGGTCTGGCTGGTCGAGAACACGGCACTGACATTCGCCCAGATCGCGGCATTCACCGGCCTGCACGAGCTGGAGGTGCAGGGCATCGCCGACGGCGAGGTCGCGCAGGGGATGAAGGGATTCGATCCGATCCTGAACAATCAGCTGACCGCCGAGGAGATCCGCCGCTGCGAGGCCGATCCCAATGCGCGGCTGAGGCTGAAGCCGAACAAGGCGGCCGAGGGCGAGCAGAAGCGCCGGGGCCCGCGCTATACCCCGCTGTCGAAGCGCCAGGACCGGCCGGCGGCGATCGCCTGGCTGGTCAAGTTCCACCCCGAGCTGAGCGACGCGCAGATCGCGAAGCTGATCGGCACCACCAAGCCCACGATCCAGTCGGTGCGCAACCGCACCCACTGGAACATCGCCAACATCCATCCGGTGGATCCGGTGGCGCTGGGCCTGTGCCGCCAGTCCGAGCTTGACGCCGCGGTGCAGAAGGCCGCCGAGCGCAAGCGCGCCCAGCAGGAGGCGCTGATGACGCCCGAGGAGCGGCTGCGGCTGCTCGAGACCTCCGAATCGCTGCGCGCGCCCACCGAGCCGCGCCTGCCCTCGAGCGTCTCGGGCTTCGAGCATTTCAGCCTGCGCGAGATGACCGGCGACCCGCGCGGCCTGCCCGACGACGAGGAGGAGAGCACCCTCGTCGACGCCGACAGCCTGTTCAACCTGCCGAAATCCTCCGGCAAGGCGGAGGATGACGAGGAGGAAGGCGGCCGCTGAGGCGCCCGGCCGCCCGCCGGCATCACCCACAACCCGGCCCGGAGCCAGAGGGGGGTATCCACATGAAATCACCCGATCACTACGCCGCCCTGCTGCGCGACCGGCTGGAGCAGCTGCGCGGCCGCGCGCGGGAGATCGAGCAGGAGCTCGACCAGCCGGTGAGCAAGGACTGGGAGGAGCAGGCCGCCGAGCGCGAGGATGACGAGGTGCTCGAGGGGCTGGGCGCGCTGGCGGTGGCCGAGATCCAGGCGATAGAGGCGGCGCTGGACCGCATCGAGGCCGGCACCTACGGCATCTGCGTCAAGTGCGGCGACGAGATCCCGGAGGAGCGGCTGGAGGTGGTGCCCCACACCCCGCTGTGCCAGAACTGCGCCGGCGCGCGCTGACCGCGAGGCCGGGCACGGGGACCTGACTCCCTGAACGCAGCCATGCAGCCGGACCCCTCGGCCAACGCCCGCGGCGCGGTCTTCATGGTCGTGTCGATGGGGGCCTTCACCTGCAACGACGCCCTGATGAAGCTGGCGCTGGAGAGCGTGCCCTTCCACCAGGCGCTGGCGGTGCGGGGCGCGATCGCCTGCGCGCTGGTCGGCGCGGCCCTGCTGGCCGCCCGCCCGGCCGGCCGGCGCATCGCGCCGCGCGACCGGGCAAGGGTGGCGCTGCGCAGCCTTGCCGAGGTGGCGGCGACGATCTGCTTCATCTCGGCACTGGTCGAGATCGGCCTGCCGCGGACATCGGCGATCCTGCAGGCCACCCCGCTGGCGGTCACCCTGGGCGCGGCGCTGTTCCTGGGCGAGCCGATCGGCTGGCGCCGGGCGCTGGCCATCGCCATCGGCCTGCTGGGGGTGCTGCTGATCATCCGCCCGGGGCCGGAGGGGTTCACCGCCGGTTCGCTCTGGGCGGCGCTGGCGGTGCTGGTGGTGGTGGCGCGCGATCTCGTCACCCGCACCCTGTCGCCCGCCACCGCCAGCCTGCCGGTCACCGCCGCGGCCACGGTCGCGCTGACCGCCTATGGCTGGGCGGGCATGCTGTTCACGGACTGGCGGGCGATGGCGCCGGCCGGGCTGCTGTATCTCGCCGCCAGCGCGGTGTTCCTGATGATCGGCTATCAGACCGCGATCCTGGCCATGCGCGTGGGCGAGGTCGGCTTCGCCGCGCCCTTCCGGTATACCGCGCTGGTCTGGGCGCTCCTGCTCGGCTGGCTGATCTTCGACGACATCCCCGGGCCCGTCACCCTGACCGGCGCGGCGATCGTGGTCGGCAGCGGGCTCTATGCCTTCTGGCGCGAGAGGCGGCTTGCACGGCGGGCGGGCGCGCGGCCGAGGCCCGCGGCCCTGCCCTGAGCTCAGGCGGTCAGCCGCGCGACCAGGGCCGCGATCGCGGCGCGCTGGCCCTCGGGATCGAAGAAGTCGCCGCGCACCTGGATATGCGCGGCCAGCGCGCGCCGCAGATCGGCGACCAGCCCCATGTCGACCGGCTCGGGATCGGTCCAGAAACTGTCGATGCCCCCCTGATGGGTCAGGCCCGGAATGTCATAGATCGCGTCGCCCATCGCCAGCACCGGCACCCCGTCGCCCAGCGCGTGCAGGCCCACGGTGGAATTGGCCAGGATCACCCCCCGGCTCGCGCGGACCAGCGGGGCCAGGCGGCGGCTTTCCACCAGATGCACCCGGCCCCGCAGCCCGTGCCGGCGGGTCAGCCGGCGCAGGCGCAGGGGCCACAGCTCCAGGCCGCAGTCGAGCGGATGGGTCTTGACCACCAGATGGCGGTCGGCGGGGGCATGGGCGGCCATGCTGGCCATCACCTCGTCCAGCATCTCCTCGAGATGCCCGTAATCGGTCGAGGCGCGGATCTGGTAGTCCATCTGCAGCTGCAGCGCGACGACGTTGAAGGGAAACGCGCCGGAAAGGCAGCGGTCGACCAGCGCCTCGCCCCGGCCGAGAGCGATGGGGCGAAGCCCGAGGCGGATCGCCCAGGCGAGGTATTCCGCGACCGGCCAGTAATAGCGGTCCGAGCGGTAGAACGGGTAGAGCGGGCGCCCGAACACCATCGCCAGGCTGTAGGCGACCTCGCGCCAGGCCTCGTCGATGAAGGCATGGCCATGGCGCGGCGTCATGTCGGGATCGGGCTGGCCCGCGGCAAGGGCGCGGATCGCCGCGGGGGTGCGGGGGAATGTGGAATGGCGCCCCATCCCCTCGGGCTCGATGGTGATCCAGTCGGGGCGAAGATAGCCGTATTCCACCGCATGGGCGCGCAGGCCGCGCGCCCGCGCCACCGCCAGCGCCTCGACGTGATAGGGCTGCCGGTCGGCGTAATAGAGGATGTCGGTCACCCCGTGCCGGGCGCAGTAGGCGTCCAGCCAGTCCCGCCAGGCCGACAGCCGCCCGCGGTAGTTGTCCGCCCCCCGGCGGGGCCAGAACAGCCTGTCGCCGGCATTCAGGTTGATCCGCCGCACCCCATGCCCGGCCGCGGCCAGCGCATCCGCAAGGCGGGCCCAGAACAGGCCGGGCGGCCCCTGCAGGAACAGAAAGCACTTCTTCGGGGCCATGATTCCGGCAGTCTGGGGGTTTTCCGGGGCGCAGCGGGTGGATAGAGAGCGCCCAGCGATGAGTCAACGCCCGGCGGAGAGGGGGATGGCCGCGACCGACCGCCACGTCCTGATGCTGCAGGGGCCGTTCTCGTGGTTCTTCACCCTGCTCGCGCGCGAGCTGCGCGCGCGGGGGGCGCGGGTCACCCGGGTGCTGTTCTGCCCCGGCGACGCCCTGTTCTGGCGGGGCCCGGGGGCGGTGCATTTCCGCGGGCGGCTGGCGGAATGGCCGGGCTTCGTCGCCGCGCTTGCCGCGCGCGAGGGGGTGAGCGACCTCGTCTGCCTCGGTGACGGGCGCGAGCTGCACCGGCTGGCAATCGCGGCCCTGCCGGATGTGCGGGTGCATGTCGTCGAGCAGGGCTATCTGCGCCCGGGCTGGCTGACGATCGATTCCGGAACCGGTCCGGCCAGCCGCTTTCCCCGCGATCCCGAGGCGCTGCGCGCCCTGGCCGGCCCGCCGGTCACCGATCCGCGCTTTGCCGCCAGCTTCGCCGCCTTCTCGGCGATGGATGTGGCGTGGAACCTCGCCAATCTCGCGCTGGGGTGGCTGCTCTATCCCCATTACCGGCACCACATGCTGCACGGCCCGCTGGCGGAATGGGCCGGCTGGGCGGGCAAGGCGTTGCGCCATCCGTGGCGGCGGGCGGGCCGGCAGCGGGCGCTGGCGCGCATCGCGACCCATCGCGGCCCGGTGTTCCTGTTCGCGCTGCAGCTGGAGACCGACTTCATGATCCGCCGCCACGGGCCGCCGGGGGGGCTGGCGGCGGCGCTCGCGCGGGTCGGCGCGTCCTTCCGCGCCCATGCGCCGCGCGACGCGCTGCTGGTGGTCAAGCCGCATCCGCTCGACAACGGCCTCGCCCCCTGGCGGCGCCGGGCCGAGGCCGAGGGGGCGCTGTTCCTCGACGGGGGCGATCTCGGCGCGCTGATGCCGCGGCTGGCCGGGGTGGTCACCGTGAACTCGACGGTCGGGCTCGCCGCGATCCGGGCGGGGGTGCCGGTCTGCCCGCTGGGCGATGCGATCTGGGACATCCCCGGCCTGACCGGGCGCGACCTGGACCGGTTCTGGACCGCGCCCCCCCGGCCCGATCCGGCGCTGGCCGACGCATTGGTGCGGGCGCTGGCGAACACGATCCAGGTGCCTGGCGGCTTCGATGGCGAGGGCGCCCTGCCCGGGGCGCGCAACCTGGCGCGGAGGATCCTGGATGGCTGAGCCGCGCTCGATCGTGCTGACCGGCGCCTCCTCGGGAATCGGCGCGGCGCTGGCGGTGACGCTGGCCCGACCCGGGCGCAGCCTGCTGCTGATGGGGCGCGACGGGGGGCGCCTTGCGGGCGTGGCCGAGGCGGTGCGCGCGCGAGGGGCGGATGCGGCGACCGCCGCCGTGCCGGTGACCGATGCCGCCGCGATGGCCGAAACCCTGGCCCGGCGCGACGCCAGCCATCCCGTGGACCTGCTGATCGCCAATGCCGGGGTCACCTCGGGCCGGATCCCGCCCGACGGGCCCGAGCCACCCGGCCAGGCACGCTGGATCGTCACCACCAACCTCATCGGCATGCTGAACACCGTGGAACCCCTGCTGCCGGCGATGCTGGCCCGCCGGGCCGGGCACATCGCGCTGGTCTCCTCGATGGCGGCGCTTCGCCCGCAGGCCGACGAACCCAGCTATTCCGCCGCCAAGGCCGGGGTGCGCGCCTATGGCATCGCGCTGCGCGCCTGGCTGCGCGGCCAGGGCATCGCCGTGACCGTGATCTGCCCGGGCTTCGTCACCTCGCCCATGTCGGCGCGCCATGTCGGGCCCAAGCCCTACGAGATATCCGCCGAAAGGGCCGCGGCGATCATCGCCCGCGGCCTGGCACGCCGGCGCGCCGAGATCCTGTTCCCCTGGCAGCTGCACCTGTTGGTGCGGCTGGGCAATCTGCTGCCCCCCGTCCTGGCCGACCGGATCGAGCGGAGCCTGGCCGCGCGCATCCTGCCCGATCCCCGGGCCGGGCGGGACTGAGCCGTGGCCCCGCCGGCGCCGCCTGCCGCCCGGATCCCGCGCCGCCCGGCGCGGGATCGGCAAACGACTGGACACCGCGACTGTGGGCATGAGAAGATGACGCAACGCAACAAGGCAGGGCGGCGATTGTCGGCCCCCCTGATGGCGAGCGGACAGGCGAAGGCAGGCAGCCGGACAGGAGGAGCCGGACCGGAACGGGCCGGCGGCGGGCGGTTCCGCCCGGCCGCGGCAGGACCTCAAGTCCGGCGCCCCGCCCCGGCGGCGGCGCCGGCCAGTCGCGACGCGGAGCAGGTGGAACGAGGATGACCCAGACCGCCGCAGAATACGACATCGCCATCACCGGTTACGCCTGCCGCCTGCCCGGCGCCCCGGATGCCGCGGCGTTCTGGAACGTCCTGGCCGAGGGGCGGTGCGTGATCTCGCGCATCGGGCCCGACCGGTTCGAGCCGGGCCTTCTGCACGACCCCGACCCTGCCGCCCGCGGCAAGAGCTATTCCTTCGCCGCCGGCCAGATCGACGACATCTGGGGTTTCGATCCCGGCTTCTTCGCGATCTCTCCGCGCGAGGCGGCGCAGATGGATCCCCAGCAGCGCATCCTGCTGCAGGTGGTCTGGGAGGCGCTGGAGCATGCCGGGCTGACCCAGGCCGCGATCGCGGGCGAGCGCACCGGCGTCTTCGTCGGCGCGTCGAGTTCGGACCATTCGGCCCATTTCTTCACCGACCTCGCCCGCGTCGATGCCCAGTTCATGACCGGCAACACCCTGTCGATCATCGCCAACCGCATCTCCTATCTCCTCGACCTGCGCGGCCCCAGCTTCACCATCGACACCGCCTGCTCCTCCTCGCTCTATGCGCTCCATGCCGCCGCCCAGGCGCTGATGGCGGGCGAGATCGACACCGCCATCGTCGGCGGGGTCAACCTGCTGGTCGCCCCCGGGCCCTTCGTCGGCTTCTCGCGCGCGACGATGCTGTCGCCCACCGGGCTGTGCCGGGCATTCGACGCGGGCGCGGACGGCTATGTCCGCTCGGAAGGGGCGGTGGTGTTCGTGCTGCGCCGGCTGGACCGGGCGCGGGCGGATGGCGATCCCGTGCGTGGGATCCTGGCCGGAACCGGCATCAATTCCGACGGGCGCACGGTGGGCATGGCGCTGCCCTCGGCCAGCCGGCAGGCCGACCTCCTGCGCCTGATCCGCGACCGCTTCGGGCTCAACCCGGACCGGCTGGCCTTCATCGAGGCGCATGGCACCGGCACGCCGGTCGGCGACCCGCTGGAGGCGCGGGCGATCGGCGCGGTCTATGGCGCGGCGCGGGCGCAGCCGCTGCCGATCGGCTCGGCGAAGTCGAATTTCGGCCATCTCGAGCCGGCCTCGGGCCTCGTCGGGCTGCTGAAGGCCCAGCTGGCGCTGGAACGCGGCCAGCTGCCGGCCACGCTGCATGTGCGGACGCCCAACCCGAACATCGACTTCGACGGGCTGCGCCTGGCGCTTGCGCGCGAGCCGGTGGCGATCCCGCCCGGGCCCGGCCCCTGGTATGCGGGGGTGAATTCCTTCGGTTTCGGCGGGGCCAATGCCCATGCGCTGCTGCGCCAGCCCCGCCCCGAGGAGCGGTGCGCGCCGGACGCTCCCGCCCCGGCCCGGCCCGGTCCGCTCACGCTCAGCGCGGCCAGCGCGGAAAGCCTCGGGCGGCTGGCGGCGGCCTGGCGGGCGCGGATCGCCGCGGCCGATCCGGCCGAACTGCCCGATCTGGTGGCCTCGGCCGCATGGCGCCGCGAGGCGCTGCCCCACCGGCTGGTGGCGCTGGGCGGCGACCGCGCGGCGCTGATCGCCCAGCTCGACGCCCATGCCGAGGGCCGCCGCGCCCCGGGCCTGGTGACCGGCCGGGCCCCGCGCGAGGGCGGGCGCACCGCCCTGCTGTTCTCGGGCAACGGTTCGCAATGGCCCGGCATGGGGCGGCACCTTCTGGCCAGCGACGAAGCCTTCCGCGCCCGCTTCGACGAGGTGGCGGCCCTGTTCGCAGGGCTGGGCGGTCCGGATCTGCATGCGCTGATCGCCGATCCCGAACTCGAGGGCAAGCTCGGCTCGTCCCAGGTCGCCCAGCCGGTGCTGTTCGCGGTGCAGATGGCGCTGGTGGCCGCGCTGGCTGCCCGCGGCCTGCGCCCCGACGCGGTGGCCGGCCATTCGGTGGGCGAGGTCGCCGCGGCCTGCACCGCGGGCATCCTGTCGCTGGGCGATGCGGTGCATCTGGTGCATTCGCGCTCGCGCGCGCTCGACAGCCTGCGCGGGTCGGGCGGGATGGCGGCGATCTCGGCCGGCGCGGCCGAGGTGACCGCGGCGCTGGCCGAGGCGGGCCTGTCGGGCATCTCGGTCGCCGGCATCAACAGCCCGCGCAGCGTCACCGTGTCGGGCGACAGGGAACAGCTCTCCGCCCTGCTCGGCTGGCTCCGGCGCAAGCGGCGGGTGGCGGGGGTGATGCTGGATGTCGAGATCCCCTATCACAGCGCGGCGGTCGAGCCGCTGCGCGCACGGATGATCGAGGATCTGCGGGGGCTGGTGCCCGCACCGGGACAGCTCCTCTATGCCTCGGCAACCACCGGCCAGATCGCCGACGGCCGCGCGCTCGACTGCGACTACTGGTGGCGCAATGCCCGCGACGTGGTCCGCTTCCAGGAGGCGGTGGGCGCGCTGGTCGCGGCCGGCTGCCGCGCCTTCGTCGAGATCTCGCCGCGCCCGGTGCTGGCCGCCTATGTGCGCGACACCCTGCGCGGGCTGGGCGCGTCGGGCGAGGTGGTGCGCACCATGGACCAGGGCGCGCAGGCCGACACCGACGCGGCCGAGATGGTCGCCCGCGCCCATGCCGTGGGCGCCCGCGTCGAGCGCGGCGCCTTCTTCGGGCCGCGGCCGCACAGCCATCCCGACCTGCCCGCCTATCCGTGGAACAATGACCGCTTCCGCGCCCCGCCCACGCCCGATCACCTGGACCCCTGGGGCCTCGACGACTTCCACCCCCTGATCGGCCGGGCGCCGCAGCCCGGCGTGCCGGTCTGGCGCGGCGATCTCGGCATCCGCAGCCTGCCCTGGCTGGCCGACCATGCCGTGGACGGGGCGGCCGTGTTCCCGGCCGCCGGCTTGGTCGAGATGGCGCTGGCGGCGGGCATGCGGATGCTGGGAACCGAGTCGCTGGAGGTGAGCGATCTCGAGATCCTGCGCCCGCTCTCGCTGGAGGGCGAGGGCGCCGACCTGCGCGTCAGCGGCGATCCCCAGACCGGCGCGCTGCGCATCGAGGCGCGCCCGCGCCTGAGCGATGGCGGCTGGGCGCTGCATGCCATGGCGACCGTCCGCGCCGCGCCGTCGCCGGCGCTGCCCGACATCCCCCCGCCCGAGGGGGGCGAGGAGCTGGCCGGCGCGCAGCTCTATGCGACACTGGCGGGGCTGGGCCTGCAATACGGGCCGCGCTTCCGCCTGGCCGACCGGGTGCTGAGCGCGGGAAACCGGGCCGAGACGATGATCCTGGGCGAGGCGGGACCCGCCGACGGGCGGCTGCTGCTGAACCCCGCCCGGCTCGACGCGGCCCTGCATGCCGTCTTCCCGATCCTGATGGCCCATCGCCCCGCCGACGGCGCCAGGGCGCCGGTGTTCCTGCCGGTGCGCATCGGCCGGCTGCGCCTTGCCCGCGCCGGGGTCGCCGCCGCGGCGGCGCGGGTCGAGGTGACCCGGCAGGGGGCGCGGGGGGTCGAGCTGCGGCTCGTGCTTCTGGACGCCGCGGGCGCGCCGGTCGCCGCGGCCGAGGGGGTGCGGCTTCAGGCGCTGCGCCTGCAGGGGCGGTCGGAGCGCGAGGCGACCCGCTGGCGCCAGCGCCTGATCCGGCTGCGCGCGCCCGATGCGCGGGTCGCGCTGCCCGGGGCCTGGGCGGTCCCGGCCGACCGGCTGCGCGCCCTGGGGGTCGCGTCGGAATCCGAACCCGAACCGGACGCCGGCGCGCTTCTTGTCGATGCCGCCTGCCGCCGCATCGCCTGGGATGCCTGCCTGTCGCTGGCCGATGCCGAGGGGCGGCTCGACGCCCCGCCCTCGCCGCTCGCCGACCGGATCCTGGCCGCGCTGGCCGAGGACGGGCTGGCCGACCCCGCCGCGGGGCGGCTGCTCACCGCGGCCGAGGTGCCCTATCCGCCGACCGGCGAGCTGATCGCGCTGCTGATGCGCGAGGCGCCCGACCGCGCGGCCGAGCTGCAGGAGCTGATGCGGCTGGAGACGCGCCTTGCCGATCTCCTGCGCGCGGGCGGCGGCACCGAACCCGCCGGGGCACCGGCACCCGACACCGGGGCGGGGCGGCGCGCGATGGCCGCGATGCTGGGGCGGATCGCCGCCGATCTGGTCGCCGGATGGCCGGCCACCGACCGGCTGTCGGTGCTGCTGCTGGGCGCCGCGCCCGCCAGCCTCGTCGCCACCCTGGCCGACAGCCCCCGGGTGGATGGGGTGGTGCTCTCCGCCCCCTCCCGGCGCGAGGTCGACCTGATGCGCCAGACCATCCCGGCGCGGCCCGGCCTTGCGGTCCTGCCGCTGGACGAGGCGCTGACCCCGCTTCGCCACGACGTGGTGCTCTCGCTCGATGCGCTGTGCGGGCTCGACGCCGCCCAGCGCGACCGGCTTGCCGGCGCGATGGCGCTGGGGGGTCTTCTGGTCGGGATCGAGGCCGCGCCCTCGCTCATGCAGGACCTGCGCGCCGCGCTGGCCGGCCGGACGCCGGACGCCCGCGATGCGCGCCGCCCCGAGGATCTTCCCGGCGAGGCGTTCCGCGACATCGCCGTCCTGCCCCTGGCCGGCGGCGCGGTCGAGGCGCATGTGGTCCTGGCCCGCCCCCGGCAGCAGGCGATCCGCGCCGGCCGGCCCGAGCCGGGCGCGGCGGCGGGGCGGCTCGCGCTGGTGGTGCTGTCCGACACCCGGCCCGAAAGCCGCGACTTCGCGCGGCTGGTCGCCGCCTCGCTGACCACGGCGGGGGTCGCGGTGCGCGAATGTCTGGCCGGCGACGACCTGGCGCTGCAGGAGCCCGCGAGCGAGGTGATCCACCTCGCCCATCTGCCCCGGGCCGGCGAGGACGGCCTGGAGACCGCCGCCCGGCGCATCGCCGCGCTGCGCGCGGTGATGGCCATGCCCCACCGCCCCGAACGGGTGTGGGTGGTCACCCGCGGCGGCCGCCCGGCCACCGATGCCGAGGGTCCCGCGCGCATTCCCGCCGAGGCGGCGCTGTGGGGCGCGGCGCGGGTGCTGGCCAACGAGGTGCCCGGCACGCGGCTGCATCTGGTCGATTTCGACCCCGCGCTGGCGGTGGAGGTTCAGGCGGAGGAGCTGTCGCTGCTGATCCTCTCGGGCGGCGAGGAACGCGAGGTGGTGATCGACGCGGCGGGCATGCGCGCGCCGCGTGTCGAGCCGCTGCCGGTGGCCGACTCAGGGGGGGGCGACGCGCTGCGCCTGGAGATCGGCCAGCAGGCGGCGATCGATTCGCTGGTCTGGCGGCGCGCCGCCCGGCGCGCCCCCGGCCCCGGCGAGGTCGAGATCGAGGTGCGCGCCGCCGGGCTGAATTTCCGCGACCTGATGTGGGCGCAGGGCCTGCTGCCCGACGAGGCGCTGGAGGACGGCTTCGCCGGCGCCACGCTGGGCATGGAATGCGCCGG
>RFGB01000123.1 GCA_003697125.1 Alphaproteobacteria bacterium | reverse complement strand
GATCCACACCGACGGGCCGGCGGCGACGCTGCCCTATGACTTCGTGCGCCTGTTCATCGTCTCGTCGGAGGCGGCGAAGGACTATTCGACCCCCGAGACCGCGGCCGAGGGCTTCAATTCCGGCAAGGCGACCATCGGGACCGGGCCCTACCGCTTCGTCAGCTGGGAGCCGAAGGGCGATCTGGTGCTGGAGCGGTTCGACGGCTACTGGCGCGGCAAGGGCCCCTGGGAACGGGTGATCCGCAAGGAGATCCCCAATGACAGCGCGCGCCTTGCCGCGCTGAAGGCGGGGCAGGTGGACATCATCAACTATGTCTCCTCGATCGACTACAGGGCGCTGGCGCGCGATCCGGCGATCGAGGCGATCAAGGGCGACAGCGTCTACATCATGAACCTGCAGCTGGACCAGCGGCAGGTCACGCCGAAGGTGCGGGCGCTGGACGGCTCGCCCCTGCCCGAGAACCCGCTGCGCGATCCGCGCGTGCGCCAGGCCTTCGATCTGGCCATCGACCGCCAGACCATGGTCGACATCGTGCTGGAGGGGCTGGGCAAGCCCGCCAACCAGCTGATGCCGCCGGGCTTCTTCGGGTCGAACCCGGACATCCCGATGCCCGAATACAACCCGGACAAGGCGCGCGCGCTGCTGGCCGAGGCGGGCTATCCCGAGGGGTTCGAGATCGATCTCTACTGCACCTCGGACCGGCTGCCGGGCGACGGCGCCATCTGCCAGGGTCTGGGGCAGATGCTGACCCAGGTCGGCATCCGCACCAATGTCAACGCCATCTCGCGCACCGTCTATTTCCCCGCCCAGGCGCGCAAGGAATATTCGGTGTTCATGAATGGCTGGGGCACGCTGACCGGCGAGGCGTCCTATACCCTGGGTGCGCTCGCCCATTCGCCCGCGCCCGAACTGAAGCTGGGCGCCTTCAACCGCATCGAATATGCCAATCCGAAGGTGGATGCGCTGCTGGAGGCCGCGGCGGTCGAGCTGGACGAGGCCAAGCGCCGCGCGATGTATGAGGAGGCGATGGCGCTGGTCGTCGCCGACCGGGCCTATATCCCCATCGTGCAGCTGCAGACGGTGTGGGCGGCCAAGGCGGGGCGGTTCGACTTCACCCCGCGCTTCGACGAGGAGACGCTGGCCTTCTTCGTGCGGCCGCGCGGCTGACGTCACAACCGGGGGGCGCGCGCGTCCCCCGCATCCGCCGGGAAAGTGATGCTGGGTTTCGTCATCCAGAGATTCCTTCAGGCCGTGCTGGTCATGGTGGCGATGTCGGTCATCGTCTTCGCCGGGGTGCATGCCGTGGGCAACCCCGTCGACATCGTCATCCCCCCCGACGCCACCCAGGACATCCGCGAGGAGGCGATCCGCCGCCTCGGCCTCGACCGCCCGCTGTGGGAACAGTATCTGATCTTCGCGGGAAATCTGCTCGAGGGGGATTTCGGCCGCTCCTTCGTCTACAATGTTCCGGTGCTGGAACTGATCGCGGGCCGGCTGCCGGCGACGCTGGAGCTGGTGCTGATCTCGGTCATCTCGGCCACCATCCTGGGCGTGGCGCTGGGCGTCTATGCCGGCTACCGGCCCGAGGGATGGCTCGCGCGCACGATCATGGCGGTCTCGGTGCTGGGCTTCTCGGTCCCCAGCTTCTGGGTCGGGCTGATCCTGATCCTGACCTTCGCGGTCTCGCTGGGCTGGCTGCCAGCGGGCGGGCGGGGCGAGACGGTCGAGATCCTCGGCGTTCCCTGGAGCTTCGTCACCCTGGACGGGCTCGCCCATATCGTGCTGCCCGCGGTCAATCTGGCGCTGTTCAAGCTGGCGATGATGATCCGGCTTGCCCGCGCCGGCACGCGCGAGATCATGCTGACCGACACCATCAAGTTCGCCCGCGCCGCCGGGATCCCCGAAGGCACGATCCTGCGGCGCCACCTGCTGAAGCTGATCTCGATCCCGATCATCACCGTCTTCGGGCTCGAGCTGGGCTCGACGCTGGCCTTCGCGGTGGTGACCGAGACGATCTTCTCATGGCCCGGGGTCGGCAAGCTGATCATCGACTCGATCGCCGTGCTCGACCGCCCGGTGATGGTCGCCTACCTGATCCTGGTCGCCTTCCTGTTCGTGAGCATCAACTTCGTGATCGACCTCCTCTTCGCCCTGATCGACCCGCGCATCCGTGCGCGGCGCACGGCATGAGCGCCGCGCGCGCCGCGCGGTTCTGGGCCGAGTTCGCCGAGAACCGCGTCGCCGTCGTCGCGCTGGTCGTGGTGGTGGCGATGGCGCTGCTGGCGCTACTGGCGCCATGGATCAGCCCCCAGGATCCCTATGACCTCTCGCGGCTGTCGCTGATGGACGCGCGCCGGCCGCCGGGCTTCGTCGGCTCGGGGGGATATGTGCATCTTCTGGGCACCGATCCCCAGGGTCGCGACCTTCTGTCGGCGATCTTCCACGGGCTGCGCATCTCGATCCAGATCGGGCTGGCCGCGGGGGCGGTGGCGCTGACGCTGGGGGCCGCGCTGGGGATCTTCGCCGCCAATGCCGGCGGCCGGACCGAGGCGGTGCTGATGCGGATCATCGACCTGCAGCTGTCCTTCCCGGCGATCCTGCTGGCGCTGGTGCTGGTCGCGCTGCTGGGGCAGGGCAAGGCGCAGCTGATCGCGGCGCTGGTGGCGGCGCAATACGCCTATTTCGCCCGCACCGCCTATGGCGCGGCCACGGCCGAGCGGCGCAAGGACTACATCGAGGCGGCGCTGGCCACGCCGCTGCCGGCCTGGCGGGTGGTGCTGCGCCACCTGCTGCCCAACTGCATGCCGCCGCTGATCGTGGTCGCCACGGTGCAGATCGCCAACTCGATCAGCCTCGAGGCGACGCTCAGCTTCCTCGGCCTCGGCCTGCCGGTCACCGAACCCAGCCTCGGCATGCTGATCGCCAATGGCTTTCCCTACATGATGTCGGGGCGGACATGGATCTCGGTCTATCCCGGAATCGCGCTGATCATCCTGATCGTGGCGATCAACATCGTCGGCGATCAGGTGCGCGATCAGCTGAACCCGAGGCTGCGGCGATGACGCCGGTTCTGGAGGTGGCCGACCTGCGCACGCATTTTCTGACGCGCGCGGGGGTGGTGAAGGCGGTGGACGGGGTGTCCTTTGCGCTGGGCCGCGGCGAGATCCTGGGCCTCGTGGGCGAAAGCGGATCGGGCAAGACGGTGACCGGCTTCTCGCTGATCGGGCTCGTCGATCCGCCGGGGCGGATCGTCGGGGGGTCGATCCGTCTGGAGGGGCGCGAGCTGGTCGGCCTGTCGCAGCCCGAGCTGCGCCGCATCCGCGGGCGCGAGATCGCGATGATCTTCCAGGATCCCATCGCGACGCTGAACCCGCTCCTGACCATCGGCCAGCAGATGGAGATGGCGCTGCGCGCGCATCAGCGCGTCTCGCCCCGGGCCGCGGCCGCGCGCTCGGCGCAGCTGCTGGAACAGGTGGGCATCCCGTCGGCGGCCGAAAGGCTGCGGGCCTATCCGCACCAGTTCTCCGGCGGAATGCGCCAGCGGGTGGCGATCGCCATCGCGCTCTTGCACCAGCCCAGGGTGATCATCGCCGACGAGCCGACCACCGCGCTGGACGTCTCGATCCAGGCACAGATCCTGCACCGGATGCGGGCACTGGCGCGCGAGACGGGCACCGCGATGGTCTGGATCAGCCACGACCTCGCCGTGGTCTCCTCGCTCGCCAGCCGGCTTCTGGTGATGTATGCGGGCCGGCTGGTCGAGGAGGGGCCGACCGCCGAGGTGCTGCGCCATCCGCGCCATCCCTATACCGCGGGGCTGATCGCCTCGCTGCCGGCGATGGCCCCGCCGGGCGCGCCGCTTCGGCAGATCCCCGGCAGCACGCCATCGCTGATGTCGCTGCCGCCCGGCTGTCCGTTCCGGCCCCGCTGCGCCCGCGCCAGCGCCGCCTGCGCGCAAATGCCGCCGCTGGCGCGCGCGGGGGCGCGGGCCTGGGCGTGCCATCGTCCGGAGGAGGCATGAGCGGAACGGGCGACAGCATCCTGCGCGTGGCCGAGGTCGAGCGGCGCTTCGTCCCCGAGCTGGGGCTGGGCGACCGCATCGCGGGCTGGCTGGGCATGGGGGTGGATGCCCGCCCGGTGCGGGCGGTCGACGGGGTCACGCTGGAGATCGCGCGGGGCGAGACGCTGGGGCTGGTCGGGGAATCGGGCTGCGGGAAATCCACCCTGGGGCGGCTGATCGCCGGCATCCTGCCGCCCAGCGCGGGCGAGGTGCTGCTGGACGGCCAGCCGGTGATGCGCGACGGGCGCAAGGTCACCACCCGCATCCAGACGGTGTTCCAGGACCCCTTCGCCAGTCTCGATCCGCGCATGAAGGTGGGCGAGACGGTGGCCGAGGGGCCGATCGCCCATGGCCTGACCAGCCGGGCCGACGCGCCGGCCTATGTGGCGCAGTGGTTTGCGCGCGTGGGCCTGGATCCCGAATGGGCCGGGCGCTATCCGCACCAGTTCTCGGGCGGGCAGCGCCAGCGCATCGCCATCGCCCGGGCGCTGGCGATGCAGCCCGACCTGCTGGTCTGCGACGAGCCGGTCGCCTCGCTCGACGTCTCGATCCAGGCCCAGATCATCAACCTGTTCCTGGAGCTGCGCCGCGATCTGGGCCTGACGATGATCTTCATCAGCCACGACCTTTCGGTGGTGCGCCACCTCGCCGACCGCGTGGCGGTGATGTATCTGGGCCGGATCGTGGAGCTGGGCCCCACCGCGGACCTCTTCGCCCACCCCGCCCATCCCTATACCGCCGCGCTTCTGGCCAGCGTCCCGAAGCTGGTGCTGCAGGAGGGCAGCCTGGTCGAGTTCTCGGCGATCGAGGGCGAGGTGCCCTCGCCGCTCGACCCCCCGCCGGGCTGCCATTTTGCCCCGCGCTGTCCGCGGGCGGCCGCGGCCTGCCGCGCCGGCCGGCCGCCGATGCGCGATCTGGCCCCGGGGCGGCGCGTCGCCTGTCTTTTCCCCGATCTGCCGCCCGGGTAGACAGGAGGGGTCGCGCGCCGCAATATCCGCTGTGCGAACAGTTGTGCGAAATCTGCCGACAGGGAGACGGGACAATGACGGGAACGAGGGCGCAGGACATCGCCGGGCCGGGCCGGGTGCGGAACATGGGACCGACACGCCGCCGGGTGCTGGGCGGGATGGCGGCGGCGGCCGGCGCGGCGGCGCTGCCCGGCACGGCCCGCGCCCAGGGGCGGCCGCTGTCGCTGCTGACCTGGGATGCCTATGCCGATCCGCGGCTTCTCGACCGCTGGCGCGCGGCCACGGGCAAGGACATCCGCTACGAGATCCACATCTCGGACCCGACCTCGGTCAACCGCCTGCGCGCGGGCGAGACGGCGGTGTGGGACTTCATCAACATCAACAATCCCTGGGCGCGCAAGATCCTGTGGCCCGAGGGGCTGATCCGCGACCTGCCGATGGAGCGGTTCGCGCCGCTCTACGACAAGATGTTCCCCAAGTTCCACCTGCCGTACAAATGGGCGATGAGCGAGGATGGCGCGCATCTTCTCGGCGTGGTCCAGCGGTTCGAGACATTCGACTTCGTGATCAATTCCGATGTCATCTCGCCGGCAACCGCCAAGGACGAGGGCTGGAACCTGTTCAACAATCCCGACTTCGCCGGGCGCTACGGCATCTTGGCCTATGAGGACTGGAACGTGATGGATATCTGCATGGGCGCGGGCATCCATCCCTTCCGCGAGAAGACCGAGGCCGACTTCGCCGCCTTCGAGAAGACCGCGCGGCAGTGGATCGGCGACGCCCGGCTGATCACCACCGATTTCGTGCAGCTCAATCTCGCGATCCTGAATGGCGAGATCGACGCCTATTTCACCGGCGGCACCTATTCGATCACCTCCGCCCGGCTGGAGGGGGTCACCAACCTCTACGCCATCACCCCCAATTCCGGCCCCGCCGACGGCAAGGGCGGGATCAACTGGATCGAGCTCAACTCGGCGGTCGCCAACCCGAACGGGGACGACACCATCCTCGACTTCCTCGCCTGGATCTGCGAGCCCGAGCAGGCCTACATCGTCGCCACCGGCAACGGCAACCTTCAGCCCGTGAGCCAGATGGCCCAGCCCGAGGTGATGGCGATGTTCTCGAAGGAACAGCTCGACGCGCTGCAGTGGGACGAGTTCGAGGAACGCATCGCCAACGCGGTGGAATTCGACATCGTGCCGGACTATGACCGGCTCTATGACATCTATTCGGCGGCGATGCGCGCGCGGGGCTGAGGCGTGACGGCGGGGCAGGACGGCCGGGCCTTCCTGGTTCTGGACGGGCTGACGCGGCGGTTCTCGGGCAGGCCGGCGGTGGACGGGGTGTCGCTGTCCATCCCCGAGGGCGAGTTCTTCACCATCGTCGGCCCGTCCGGATCGGGCAAGTCGACCCTGATCCGCATGCTGGCGGGGCTGGAGCGGCCCGATGCGGGGCGCATCCTGCTGCGCGGGGCCGACATCACCGCCATGCCCGCCAACCGGCGGCCCACCTGCATGGTGTTCCAGTCGCTGGCGCTGTTCAGCCATCGCAGCGTGGGCGAGAACATCGCCTTCGCGCTGAAGATGCGCGGGGTGGATGCGGCGACGCGCCGTGCCCGGGCGCTGGAGCTGATGGAGCTGGTGCGGCTGCCCGCGGACTATCTGGACCGGCCGGTCACGCAATGTTCCGGCGGCGAGCGCCAGCGCGTCGCGCTCGCCCGCGCGCTGGCCTCGGATCCCGAGATCCTGTTCTTCGACGAGCCGCTCTCGGCCATCGACTACCGGCTGCGCAAGATCCTCGAGATGGAGATGAAGGATCTGCACGCGCGCACCGGCAAGACCTTCCTCTACATCACCCACAGCCTCGAGGAGGCGATGGTGATGTCGGACCGCATCGCCATCATGCGCGCGGGCCGCATCGTTCAGATCGGCCCGCCGCGGGAGATCTATGCCCGGCCCAATTCGCGCTTCGTGGCCGAATTCATGGGCGAGGTGAACGTCTTCGCGGTCCGCGGCGGACGGATCGAGGGGCTGGACCGCCCCGCCGCGGCCCAGAGCGGGTTCCTGATCCTGCGGCCCGAGGCGCTGCGGCCGCTGGGGCCTGCCGATCACGCCGATGTCAGCTTTCCGGCGCGGATCGAGACCGGCTATCTGCTCGGCTCGCGCAGCCAGCTGCATCTCTCGGCGCTGGGGCGCAGGCTGGTGGCCGAGCTTCCCGGTGCCGCGGCCGCGGAGCTGAGGCCGGGTCAGGAGGGTCGCTGGGGTTTCGATCTGGCCGATGCGGTGGTGACACCGGAATGACCGGCGGGACGGGCAGGAGGGGCAGGCGATGATGCGCGCGCGCGGCTGGCTGGCCGCCCTGCCGATGCTGACGCTGCTGGCGGCGGGATTCGCCGCGCCGATCGCCATCGTCGCCGTCACCTCGCTGATGCCGCCGCGGACCTTCTCCCTGACCGGGGCGCTGGCCCTGTCCAACTATCTCGCCGCCTTCACCGAGGGATACTGGCGGCCGCTGATGTGGTCGGCGCTGGGCGCGCTGGCCACCACCGCGATATGCCTCGTGCTGGCATGGCCCACCGCCAACGCGCTGATGCGGCTGGGGGGGCGGGTGGCGACCCTGGTCGCGATCCTGATCGCGCTGCCGATCTTCATCTCGGAAAGCGTGCGCCTGTTCGGGCTGTCGCTGTTCCTGATGCCGGGGGGCGGGATCCTGGCCGGCACGCTGAACGAGCTGTTCGGCATCCGCATCGGCTCGATCCTGAATACCCGCCTCGCGGCGCTGATCGGCCTTGTCTACATCCATTTCCCCTTCGTCCTGTTTCCGCTGATGCTGGGGCTGGGACTGGTGCCGCGCGACCAGGTCGAGGCGGCGCGCGATCTGGGCGCGTCGGGCTGGCAGCTGTTTCGCGAGATCGAGGCGCCGCTGGCCGCGCCGGGGGCGGCGATCGGGGCGATGCTGTGCTTTGTGCTGGCGCTGGGGGCGAATGCCGAGGCGGCGATCCTGGGCGGGCGCGCGGTGACGGTGGCGACCCAGGCGATCGAGCAGCGCTTCTCCTACGCCCAGGACTGGCCGCAGGGGGCGGCGCTGACCATGCTGCTGGTGCTGATCACCGCGCTGGTGGTGATCCCGCTGCTGCGCCGGGTCGATCTCGACCGGCTGATCGGGCGCTAGGCGATGGGCGCGCGGGCGGGACGGGCGGTCGCGGCGGTCTGGCTGGGGGTGGTGGTCACCCTCATCTATCTGCCGATGCTCTCGGTGCTGCTCGCCTCGCTGGCCAACACCCGCTACATGCGCTTTCCGCACCGGGTGTGGACGCTTGATGCCTATCGCGAGGCCCTGTTCGGGGTGGGGCAGGCGGACACGCTGCGGCTGCACCAGACCTCGCTCGCCATCGCGCTGGCGGTGGTGGTTCTGGCGGTGGCCATCGCGGTCTTCGGGGCGCTGGCCTTCGCGCGGGCCCGCTGGCGGGGGCGGGGCCTGTTCCGCACGCTGGTGATGCTGCCGATCTTCTTCCCCCAGCCGGTGCTGGGGCTGGCGCTGCTGCTGGCGCTGACCGCGGCGGGGATCACGCCGGACTGGCGGACCGCGGTCTTCGCGCATCTGGTGTGGATCGCGCCCATCGTGACGCTGGTGATCTCGATCCGGCTCTACGGCTATGATGCCGCGCAGGAGGAGGCGGCCTTCGACCTTGGCGCGACCCGTCTTCAGGTGTTCCGCGAGGTGACGCTGCCCGCGCTGGCGCCGGGGATCGTCTCGGGCGCGCTGTTCGGCTTCCTGCTCAGCTGGTCCAACCTGCCGCTGTCGGTGTTCACCACCGGCGCGGACACCACGCTGCCGGAATGGCTGTTCTCGCGCACCGCCACCAACTATTCCCCGCTGGTGCCGGCGGTGGCGGTGATCGCCACCGCCGCCTCGGCGGTGATCGTGGCCGCGGTCGCGGTCATCTGGCGTCTCGCCGGGCCGCGACGTGGCTGAGCTCGGCCAGGATCTCGGCGGTGCTGCGCTGGCGGCAATAGCCGCGCACCGCGCGCAGGCTGGCGGCGTGGCGTTCGGCGGAATAGGTGGCGCAGGCATCGGTGACCAGGGTGACCAGATAGCCCCGGTCGCAGGCGTCGCGCACCGCCGATTCCACGCACTGGTCGGTGATCAGCCCCGCGATGACCAGCTGCGCCACGCCCAGATTGCGCAGCACGTAGTCGATGTTGGTGGCGTTGAAGACGCTGGAGGCGGTCTTGGGCAGGATGATCTCGTCGGGGCCGGGGCGCAGCGCATCGATCACCTGCGCGTCATGCGAGCCCGGGGGGACATGGAAGCCGGTGATCTTGTAGTCGAGGCTGCGGTCGCGCCCGTCGCGGGTCAGGCTTTCGACCACCGTGTACATCACCTCGATCCCGGCGGCGCGGCAGGCGGCCTGAAGGCGGACCATGTTGGGGATGGTCTGCGCCTCCAGCTGACGGAAAAACCAGCCATAGCGCGCCTCGAGCTCGTCCGCGGCAAGTCCCGAGAAGCCGCCGCCGGTGGGCGTCGCGCTCCAGTTCTGCACATCGACGAACAGCAGGGCCGACCGTGCGGGGTCGAGCGGGATCTCGCGGCTCAGGCTCACTCAGGCCTCCATGGCGGCGGACAGGGCCGGGGCGAAGCGGTCGGCCCAGGCCTGCGCCCCGGCCGCATCCGCGATCAGGTCCTGGCGGAACTCCACCTGAAGATGGGAAAGCCCGCGGCGGACGGCATGTTCGGGTGTGGTGAAATCCTCGCCGAAGTCAAGGGCATAGGGTTCGTTGTCGCCCACCGTGATCGCCCGGTCCGCGCGCAGGACCGCCAGCGCCGCCTTCGAGGCGGGGCAACGCCCCGCGCGGCTCAGCGCCACCTGCCAGGGACGCGGCCGTCCGGTCGCGCGCGGCCGGTCGGTCATCGAGTGGACCGACAGGAAGAAGGGCGCGCCCAGCCGCTCGATCTCGGCGGCGATGGCATCGTGATAGGGCCGGTGCAGCTCGACCACCCGGCGCCAGCGGGCGGCGGGCGACAGCCCGACATTGCCGGGCACCGGCGTGCCGTCCGAGATCTCGGGCATCGCGGCGGGATCGAAGGGATAGCGGTTGGCATCGATCACCAGGCGCGAATAGCGCGTGGCGACCAGGGTCGCGTCGAAGGCCTCGGCCAGCCGCCGCGCCACCGCCAGCGCCCCGATGTCCCAGCCGATGTGGCGGTCCAGATCGGCCTGTGCGACGCCCGGATCGGCCCCGCGCGGCACCGCCTTGCCGGCATGGTCGCACACGATCACAAGCCGCCGGCCCGCCCCGCGCAGCACGGTCACCGGGGCGGGGTCGTCGGGGCCGAGAAGGGTGGGCGGCAGCATGGCAACTCCGGATGGCAGAAAGCGGGATCAGACATGACCGCCCGCCCGGTTTCAAGGCATGACATGGTCAAGGAGGGCAGGGACGATGCGCGATGACGGGCTGACCTATCTGTTGTGGAGCGATCTGGTCGGGGTCACCCGCACCCGGGGCGTGCCCAGCCGCGATCTGGACCGGCGCGCGCGGGTGGGGCTGGGCTGGGCGATGGCCGGCCAGGCGCTGACGCCCTTCACCGACATCGTCGCCAATGACTGGGGTCCGATGGACGAGGCGCGCCAGATCCCGGACATGGCCACCCAGTTCATCATCCCCGGCGATGATGCCAACCCGTCGATCGCCGGGGTGATCTGCAACAGCATGACCGCCGATGGCGAACCCTGGGAATGCTGCGTGCGCCAGTTCTGCGCCCGCGCGCTGGCCGATCTGCGCGCCGAGACCGGGTTCGACCTGATGGCGAGCTTCGAGCACGAGTTCACGCTGTGGGGCAACGGCCAGGATCCGCAGACGCCCTTCAGCTTCGCCGCGGCGCGCCAGCGGCACCGTTTCCTCGAGGAGACCGAGCGGCTGCTCGACGGCGCGGGGCTGGTGGTGGAGACGCTTGAGCCCGAATACGGCCTTGGCCAGTATGAGGTCAGCGTCGCGCCCGAACCGGCGTTGCGCGCGGCCGATCATGCGCTGGTCCTGCGCGAGACGGTGCGCGAATCCGCCCGCCGGCAGGGTCTGAAGGCCAGCTTCACGCCGAAATTCGCCCCCGATGCGGTGGGCAATGGCGTGCATCTGCATCTGAGCCTCGCCGATCCGGAACGGCGCAATGTCACCGCCGATCCCGCCGGCCCGGCGGGGCTGTCGCCGATGGCCGCCGCCTTCGCCGCGGGCGTGCTGGCCCATGCGGGGGCGGTGGTGGCGCTGACCGCGCCCAGCCCGGTCAGCTATCGCAGGCTGGGGCCGCATCACTGGTCCTGCGGCTTCGCCGCGCTGGGGGTGCAGAACCGCGAGGCGATGCTGCGCGTGATCCCCGGCGCGGGCCCGGACCCTGCCGCGCGCGCGCGCGGCTTCAACATCGAATACCGCCCCTGCGACGCCACCGCCTCGCCCTATCTGGCGCTGGGCGCGGTGGTGCGGGCGGGGCTGGAGGGCATCCGCCGCGGGCTGGAGGCGCCGGTTCCGGTCGGGCGCGATCCCGCCGACATGAGCGGCGAGGAGCGCGCCCGCGCCGGCATCCGGCCGCTGCCCGCGACGCTGGCCGAGGCCGCCGACGCGCTCGAGGCCGACCGCGTCGCCGCGGGCTGGATGGCCCCGCGGATGCGCGCGACCTATCTGGCACTGAAACGCTGGGAGGCCGAACGCGACGCGGCCGGGCCCGAGGCGAGCTTCGCCCGCTATGCCGCGGTCTACTGAGATGTTCGACCGGCTGATCGACCATCACTGCCATGGCGTGACGCTGGCCGCGCTGGATCGGGCGGGCTTCGAGGCGCTGATGTCCGAGGCGCACCGGCCCGGCTCCCCGGCCTTCGTCAGCCAGTTCGACAAGCCGCTTGGGCTGGTGCTGCGGCGCCATTGCGCCCCGGTGCTGGGGCTGGAGCCGATGGCATCGCCCGAGGCCTATCTGGCCCGGCGCATGGCGCTGGGTCCGACCGAGGCGAGCCGGCGCCTTCTGGCCGCGGCGGGGGTGTCGGCGATGCTGATCGATTCGGGCCATCGCGCCGACGAGATCCTCGACTGCGCGGGCATGGCCGAGCTGGCCGGCGTGCCCAGCCACGAGGTGGTGCGCATCGAGGCGGTGTTCGAGGCCGCGGCGGGGCAGGGCGACCCGCTGCGGGCCTTCGCCGAGACGCTGGCCGCGCGCGCCGCGACGGCGGTGGCGCTGAAGTCGGTGGTCGCCTATCGGTCCGGATTCGCCATCGAGCAGACCCGCCCCGGCGCGGCCGAACTCTCGGTGGCGCTGGCGCGCTGGCAGCGCGCCTGCGAGGCGGGGCGGGTGCGGCTCGAGGATCCGGTGCTGCTGCGCCATGCGCTGTGGGTGGCGCTGGAGCTGGCCGCCGAGCGGCGGCTGCCGATCCAGCTGCATGTCGGGGTGGGCGACCGCGACGTGGTGATGCCGCGCTGCGATCCGGGCTGGTTCGTGCCCTTCATCGAGGAGGCCGAGGCGCGCGGCGTCCCGGTCATGCTGCTGCACTGCCATCCCTTCGAGCGGGAATGCGCCTGGATGGCCGAGGTGTGGTCGAATGTCCATGTCGATGTCGGATTCACGCTGAACTTCACCGGACCGTCGGCGCTGCGCCCGCTGCGCGATCTGATGGAGATGGCCCCCTTCGCCAAGCAGCTCTACAGCTCCGACGCCTTCGGGCTGGCCGAGCTGCATCTTCTGGGCCGGGTGCAGTTCGAGCGGGCGCTGACCCGGATCCTGGCCGACTGGATCGCGGCGGGGGATCTGCCGCTGGCCGAGGCGGAACGGATCGCGGCGATGATCGCCTGGGAGAATGCCGCGCGGGTCTACGAACTGGGTCAGTGACCGGCGCGGCCCGGGGCCCCGCCCGCTCCGTCGCCGTCGCGCCCG
>RFGB01000013.1 GCA_003697125.1 Alphaproteobacteria bacterium | reverse complement strand
GGCCACGCTGGTGCGCATGGCCGGGTTCCCGGTGGTCAAGACACTGGAAGAGTATGACTTCAAGTTTGCCAGCTCGGCCCCGAAGCGCCAGATCGAGCAGCTCGCCTCGCTGGCCTTTGTCGCGCGAAGGGAGAACGCGGTGTTCCTCGGCCCCTCCGGCGTCGGCAAGACCCACCTGGCCATCGCCATCGGCCACAAGGCAGCGAATGCCGGGATCAAGACCCAGTTCACCACCGCTGCCGATCTGATCCTCAAGCTCGAGGCGGCGCAGCGCCAGGGACGGCTCTCCGACGCGTTCCGCACCCTCAGCCGTTACACCCTGCTGATCATCGACGAGATCGGCTACCTGCCGCTGCACCGCGAGCAGGCGCACCTGTTCTCCCAGATCGTTGCCGCCCGCTACGAGAAGGGATCGACCATCATGACCTCGAACCTCAGCTTCGGGGCCTGGGATCAGGCCTTCGCCGGAGACCGCGTGCTCACCGCCGCCATGCTCGACCGACTCCTGCACCACAGCCACGTCGTCCAGATCCAGGGCGAAAGCTACCGGCTCAAGGACAAGCGCAAGGCCGGCATCATCGGCACCGGACCCACAAAGGAAATCGCCGCGAAATAGCCCCACCGCCGCAGGCCAGAGCGTCTGGGTTACATGAGGCTCCCACGCGATCTGGCCTGCTCATCGCACGGGTGGGTCGCTTTTGCTTCGGCCAAACGGGCCATTTTTGAACTGGCGTCGACGGCCCGCCGGCTGGGTCGCGGTGCAGAAGACCACCGAGGCCCCGTATCCGCATCGCCGAGCGCCTTGCGGAAAACCGCCGCCGTCTGCTCGATGATCGAGACGCAGGGAATGACGTATATCACGCGCTCGAGCTCGTGCCGGATCGCGTGATCGAGGGCAAAGGCGAGCGAGGTCAGCGTCTTGCCACCGCCCGTTGGCACGGTGAGAGAGAACAGGCCGGGCGCGCGCTTGGCCCCGGCCCGGACATGGGAGAGGATCCGCGCGCGTTCAGCATTGATCGGCGCCGTCGCCCGCCCGATTGCGGCCAGATGGGTTTCAAGCCGACCGCGCAGCCCCGCCAGCGAGCCGAGCCACCCCCGCTCGCGAGGGCGCCCTTCCACGCGGTCATGGAAGGCTTCCGTCTCGAGAAAGTCGGCGTCGACCAGCGCGGAAAACAGCATCCGCGTGAAGAAATGCAGCCGGAAACTCGCCTGATCATCCATGGGCAGCCCGGCAAGCGGTGCGGGCGGACGATCGAGCGCCGGCAATTCGATGCCCCGCGGCAACTCGAGCGCCTCGGCCTGCCTGATCCGTTCCGCGAGCGGAGTTGCCGGCCTGCCTTCCGCCCGTCCGATTCCATTGGGCAAGCCGGCGTGATGGCCGGCGATGGGGTGGGCGATCAGCTTGCCCAGCCCCGGAAGCCTCTCTGCCGCAAATCGCGCGCCTTCGCCGCTATGGGGTTCCGATGGCCGCTCGCCGCTACGGCGCGGAGATGATCCGAGAGCGGCTCCGAGAGGCGTTCGGGACGGCCTTGAATGGAGTGGGCGAACACAGGTGCAAGTCAGGAATTTGCCATCTCAGGTTATCCTGGAGAGGGGGACTGGAAGCGGTCAACCTTGCGTTCAGCCTGCTCCTCACACGCCACCGGAAAACCCTTCCAGCCTGTGTCTGAGGGTGACCTCCGGCCCCTGCTGCCCATCCGGGGACGCCTCCACGATATCCGGCGCCAGCAGCGTGAGGCGCATGGCACATGCCATGTGTAAGGGCGCGATGCCTTCGCGCCGGGTTCCCGCCCCATGAACGCGCAGCCGGATGCGTGTCGGGCGAGCTTGACGAGGGCGCGGCGGTGGGCGTCGTGCTTCTCGTATCGGGTCGCTGTCGCCCGGCAACGATCTGGCTTTGCGACGACCCGTTCGTTCCGGCTGCGACGGCGGCATGCGTCTCCGTCCAACGGATGCGGGGCAGGGCGTCGGGGGATCGGCCCGATGACCGCTCTTGCATTGGCCCCTGGCAGGGGGTCGCGCAGCCGATTGCCGTCGCAGGCCGCGCCCGCAAGCAGGGTCTGGCCCGATCTGACCCTGCCCGAGATGGCGTCGGCAGAACCGCGGCCACGGGCCTGCCCGGCGGTCGGTTTCAGCGTCATCGGCAGTCCCTGCGCGTCGGTGGCGGCGTGGATCCTGATGGTCAGGCCGCCCCGCGAGCGCCCCATGCGGACGGTCCGAAGGCCGGCCGGACCTGCGGGGCCGGCGGGCGCCTCGCCCCCCTTCTTCGTCGGCTCCGTTCTGGCGGACGGGGAGCGGGGCGCCGTCCGCCGACTGCTCCGAGCCTTCGCAAGCCTCTGACACGGCTTCGAATGCCCGATCCCCCGGCCCAGGCGCGCCCGGCGGCCAAGAGGGTGCAGCAGCCGGGTCGGGAGCCGTGGCGCTCGGGGATGCCGGCCCGGGGCGAACCGGTCCCGGGCCGCCAGCGGATACCGCTCGGCACCCGACGGTGATCCAGCCGGGGAACCCCGCGCGGCCTGTGCGGCGAAGGTGGCGCGATGACCGGCCACGCGAGGTCGGTCAACGCGTGGCACGCAAGGACATGCTGCGCTTCCCTCGGCATCGCGTGAACCAGCAAAGCGCAATCGCCGCTCGTCTTCCGTGGGTGCGTGACCCGGAAACCATCCGCATCGATCCGGTTCATGCCCCGGGCTGGTGAGGCGGCTGGCGCATTCGCCTGGCGTGAAGACCCCGCGCCGGCGGGCCTTCCCGGCCGCTGGCGCCGGTGGGGGCGCGTGTCGCGGTGCACATGGCCGGGTTCGGGAGATTCGGTGCCCGGCACCTTGCCGGAACGGTCCGACATGGAAATTCCGACGGTTTCGCTCGTCATTGTTGACAAGCCCGATTCATTTTGTCAGCAAATGGGTGCGCCCGCGCGGCGGCGCACAGAGCAGGAGACAGGAGACCGCCCATGACAAGCAGCAATGATCGGAACATGCGTCGCGTGACCTTCCGCCGGGTGACCACCCTGACAAGCCTGGCGGCGCTGGCCGCCGCCGGCACGGTGACCACCGCCGCAGGCCAGGGCGGGAGCGCCGGCGTCGCGGACGACGGAACCCTGGTCATCGCGCAGCTGCAGGCCGAGGGGGAAGGTCAGGCCATCGAGGGCGAAGGCGAGGGTGGCGAGGGCACTGCCGCATCTCTCGAGGGCGATGTGGCGTTCCTGCACGACATCGGCTTCATGGAAGGACATATCCGCGCCGGTCTGGCCCTGTACCGGGCCGGAGACCGCGCGGCGGCGGTGACCCATATGGGGCATCCCATCAAGGAGAAATACGACGCCGTTGCCGAGCGGCTGGAGCGGCTGGGCGAAGGCCACCAGCGCGATCTGATCGTCGCCCTGGCCGAGGCGGCGGAGGCGGGCGCCGAGCCGAGCGAGATCGAGGCGCAGGCCGAGGCCGTGTTCGGGGAATTCGCGGAGGTGCGCGAGAGGTTCCCGGCGGCCGATCGCCTCGCGGCGCTGGTTGCGCTGACCCGCACCGCAGCCGAGGAATATGCCGAGGCCCTGGGCGAGGGGCGCGTCTCGGACCTGCACGAATATCAGGACGCCTGGGGCTTCCTTCAGGCCGTGGCGGCGGAGGCGCGCGCGCTCGGGGAAAGCGGCAGCCAAGCGGTGCATGAGGCGGCCGAGGAGATCCTCGAACAGCTCGGGGCAACCGAGGCCGCCTTCGGCAACCTCCAGGGCGAAGGCGCGTTCGAGGCCGATCCCAGCATCCTCTACGGCGCAGCGGCGCGCATGGAGCTTGCCGCGCTGGCGCTTGCCGATGATGCGTCCGCCGAAGGCGTGCGCGCCGAGGGCGAAGGCGAGGGCGACTGACCGATGATCGTCGTGATCGGCGATCTGTTCGATGCCCACGAACTGGCGGCCCTGCGGGAGGCCGCCGACAGGCTGGACTATGTCGACGGACGCGGGACGGCCGGGCGCTATGCCCGGGAGGTCAAGTCCAACCTCCAGGCGGCGCCGTCCCCGCAGCGCGAGGCGATCTTCGCGAAGCTGCGCCAGGCGATGCTGGCCCACGAGGTGGTGCGCTCGGTCGCGCGCCCGCGCGGCTTCGCCCGGCTGCTGCTGTCGCGCTACGGGCCGGGCAGCAGCTATGGCACCCATGTCGACGATCCGGTGATGAATGGCTGCCGGACGGATCTCTCCTTCACCCTCTCGCTCAGCGACGCCTCGGGCTATGAGGGCGGCGAGCTGGTGATGGAGGACGGGATCGAGGACCGCGCCTTCAAGCTCGATGCCGGCGATCTGGTGCTCTATCCGACATCGGCGCTGCACCGGGTCGCGCCGGTGCTGAGCGGCGAGCGGGTGGCGATCGTCGGCTGGATCACCAGCTGGGTGCGCGATCCGGCCCGGCGCGAGATCCTGCACGATCTCGACGTCGCCGCGCGCGCGATCTTCGACGAACACGGCAAGACCCCGGCCTTCGACCGCGTCTTCAAGGCCAAGGCCAACCTCGCGCGGATGTGGTACGACGACTGATCGCCGGGACGCCGCGCCCGCGGGCGAATACCCCTCGCCCGGGGAGGGGAGACAGATCGCCGCTCCCCGCACCCGGTCACCCTCCCCGCCTGCCATGCCAGCATCCTGCCGGGCCGGACCCCGGTGCCCATGGCGGGTTCCGGCCCCGGTCGGCACCCCGCCGGCACATGCGCAACCGCGGCAAGACCGCGCGTACCGCGCGCAAGGGCGGCCCCCGATTCCGACCTTGGTCGAGGAATTCCCGGGCCCCCGGACGGGACCATAATGCCTGTCCCTGTCGGACCCTGTGCCCTGAAACGGGCGTCGGCAGGCTGCTAGTTCTCTCTTGACGCCGGGGATGCCGGCAATGCGGGAACCGGAGAGAACGACATGACCATCATGCCGAAGCGGAGCTTCCCGAGCCCGGGCGGGCCGGAGGCGCAGCGCTGCATCCAGCCGCTGCCGGCCGGCATTCTCGCCGCGGCCAAGCGCGCCTTCACCACCCGCCGCGTGGCGCTTGACCTTGCCGCGGGTATCGAGCGCAACGCCGCCCCGCGCGCCGGTGACGTGGTGCTGGCCGAGGTCGAGACCCTGGGTCAGCACCGGCGGCTGGAGGACATCCACGGGCGCCGGGTGACGCTGAACGAGGGTGACCGCATCCTCGTCGCCTATGGCGACCGCTATGCGCCCGACCAGTTCGAGGCGCATGTTCCCGCAACCTCCGGGCCCTGCGCGCTGGTCGCCGGGGGCGGCGTGGCGGCCGAGGTCCTGCGCCGGTCGGCCCGCGTGCGCGATGCCACGCGCATCCTGCCGCTCGGCATCCTGGTCGATGCGACCGGAAGGCGCCTCAACCTGCGCGATTTCGCGATGAAGTCGGCCCCGGGGGGCGGGCTTCCCTCGGCCGCGGCGCGGGTGATCGCGGTCGTCGGCTCGTCGATGAACGCGGGCAAGACGACGGCGATCTCTGCCATGGTCCGCGGCGCGCTGCGCAGCGGGCAGAAGGTCGCGGTGATCAAGGTCACCGGCACGGGATCCGGCGGCGACCTGTGGGCGCAGCGGGATGCCGGCGCGGGCCTGGCGCTCGACTTCACCGATGCCGGCCACGCCTCCACCCATCGGCTGACCGACGCGCAGCGGCTGGAGATATTCCGGACGCTCCTGCGCCGCTGCCGCCAGGAGCCGGGAATCGACACCATATTCGTCGAGGTCGCCGACGGGCTGCTGTTCGGCGAGAGCGCGCGGCTGGTGCTTTCCGGGGCCTTCCGGGGCGAGGTCGACGCATTGGTCCTGGCCGCCGCCGATGCGATGGGCGCGCTCTATGGCGAGGGCTGGCTGATCGGGCACGGCCTGGCGCCGCTGGCGCTGACCGGCGCGTTCACCGCCTCGCCCATCGCCGCCGACGAGGTGCGCGCGCATGCACGAACCCCCGTGCTCGCCCGCGGGGAACTGGCCGACGGGGCGCTTGCCGCCGATCGCCACCCCGGGCGGCAGCCGATGGGGCGTGTCGCATGAACGTCCTCTTGCCGGGGCGGTTCGGAACCGGCTGGCGGCTGGCGTTTCTGGTGGGCGTCGGCGCGGCGCAGGCCGCCGCCTCGATCCTGCTGATCCGCGCGGTCGCCACCGCGATTTCCGGCGCGGCCGATGCCGGCGGCATCGGCCCGGCGCTGGCCCTCGCCGCCGCGGCGGCGCTGGGCCTGTCGGTGCTGCGGCTCGTGGAGCTGTGGCAGGCCGAGGCCATGGCGCAGCGGATCGTGCACGGCCTGCGCGCGCGGCTGGCAGGGCAACTGCTGAACCTGCCGCCGAAGGGGGCGAAGGCGGCGCGCGCGGAAATCCTGCTGCGGTTCACCGGCGAGATGGCGCCCCTTCGCACCTGGCACATGCGCGCCATTCCCTCGCTGGTGGTGGCGCTGCCGGTCATTCTCGGCGGGTCCTTCTATCTGGCGATGCGCGATTTGCGTCTGGGCGCCGCGGCGGCGGCGGTGATCCTGTGCACGCTGGCCGTCCAGCTTGCGCTCTCTCCCGCCCATCTCCGCGCGGCGGACGCGGCGCGCCGGGCGCGCGGCCGGCTGGCGGGCGAGGTTTGCGCGCGATTCGACACCCTGGCGGCGGTTCAGGCCTTCGGCCGGACCGGGCAGGCGCTGCGCGCCATCGAGCGCCGCAGCCGCCGGTTCGCCGAGGCGATGGTGGCGCGGGCGCGGCGCGCGGGTCTGATGCGGGCTGCGGCCGAATTCGGGGCCACCGGGCTTCTGGTGGCCATCGCCGCGCTTGCGCTGCTCGATCCCGCCATGCAGGGCGCCACCCTGGCCGGCGGTCTCGCCTTCGCCACCATCCTGGGGCCGCGGCTGCGCGCGCTCGGCCGCATCCCCGAACAGTTCAACCTCGCGCTGGTGGCGCGGCGCCGCATCGATGCCTTTTTGGCCGAGCCGGTGCTTGACATCCGCGGCGAAGGGCCGGGCCTTGCCGCCCGCGAAGGGCGCCTGGTGCTGCGGGAGGTCATCTGGGCCGAGGGGCAGGCGCCCTTTTCGGCGCGGGCGGAAGCGGGCGGCCGCGTGCTGGTGCGGGGACCGAGCGGGGCGGGAAAGTCCCGCCTCTTCGGACTGATCGCCGGCCTGGAGGATCCGGTGAGCGGCCGGATCGTGCTCGACGGGCGCGACATCGGCCGGCGCCGCCGGTCGGACCTGCGCAAGCGCGTCGCCATCGCCGGAGAGGGCATGCCGCTGATCCGGGGAACCGTCGCCGACAACATTGCCCTGGGCGCGCGGGTGAGCCCGGCGGAGCGCGACCGGATCCTCGATCTCTGCCGGTGGGATGAGCTGGAACGTCGCCTGCCGCGCGGCGCGATGACCCGTGTCTCGGCCGGCGCGCCCGAGCTTTCGGCCGGGCAGCGCGCGCAGGTCGCGCTGATCCGCGCGCTGATGCGCAGGCCCGTGGTCCTGATCCTGGACGACATCGATGCCGCGCTGGACGAGGCGGGCCGGGCGGCGCTTCGCGACGTCTTCGATGGCTTCGCGGGCACCATCCTGTTCACCGCCCGGGACCCTGCGATCGCCTCCCTGGCCGGCGATACCTGGCAACTGGCATCCCCGGAACCGGCGCGCAAGGAGGCCCGCAATGCATGATCTCGATCCCGGACCCTGGCTGGACGATTTCCGGCTGCTGGTGCACCCTGCCGGCTGCGGCGGCCGCGCCGAGGTCCTGGTTGCGGTGCACGGGATTTCCCGGAATGCGGCGGAGATCCTTGAAGCCTTCCGGGCCCGGGCCGGCGGCTCCCTGACGATCGTCGCGCCCCGTTTCGGAAGGCGGCAGTTTCCCGATTTCCAGCGCCTCGGCCTCTACGGACGCGGGCTGAGGGCCGATCTCGCGCTCGACGCGGCGCTGGAACGCTGCTCGGCGGTGACCGGGGCCGACACCGCGCGGTTTCACCTGTTCGGCTTCTCGGGCGGGGCGCAGTTCGCCCATCGCTACGCGATGCTCCATCCGCACCGCATCCGCTCGCTGCATGTCGCCTCGGCCGGCTGGTACACGATGCCAGATCCGGATCTGCGCTGGCCCTATGGTCTTGGCGCCCGCCGGCTGGCGCGGCCGATGATCCGCAACCTGGCCCTGTTCCGCCGCCTGCCCAAGCATGTCTATGCGGGAGGCGGCGATACCGAACGCGACGAGGCCTTGCGCAAGAATCCGGTCCTCGACCGGCTTCAGGGCCGCAACCGGCTCGAGCGCGCGGAGCGGTGGGCCGGGGCGGTCGGTGCCGAGAGCCTGACGGTGATCGAGGGCGCCGGACATGATTTCATGGCCTGCTGCGCGCCCGGGAAGGGGCCAGGTCTGGCGGATCTTGTCCTGGCCGGGATCGCGGAGCGCGGGGCCCCGGCGGGGCAGGGGGTGGACCGGGAGGCGATGACCCGGCCCTGAACCGGGCGGGCGGTCCGGCAGGCGCGCCGCCGGCGGCCGGTCACGCGCGATAGGCCGGCAGGGGCGCGCGGTCCTGAAGCTCGATCATCCGGCGGATCATGGCTTCGGTGAGCTCTCCGCGCGTCCGGGCGGCGGCGGGATCGTCATAGAGATTGACGATCTCATGGGGATCGTCCCGCAGGTCGTAGAGTTCGTTCCAGCTCTCCCCGGCCCTCAGCGACATGCGGTAGCGCTCGGTCACCGCCGTGCGCACCCTTTGCGGGCGGTCGAACCCGATCATCGTGCGCTGGCTGTCCTCCTCGACGATGATCACCTCCGGCGGGTCGCTGTTGAACAGGTCGCGCCCCTGGATGCCGTTATAGGGCTGGATGCCGGCCCGCGCGAGGATGGTGGTCGAGATGTCGATGGAGGAGGCGAGGCCGCGATCCACCGCGCCCGCCACCGGGTGCTGCGGATCGTGCCAGATGAAGGGCACGCGGATGAGGCCCTGATAATGCAGCAGAAGCTTCAGCATCAGCCCGTGGTCGCCCATGTAGTCGCCATGGTCCGAGGTGAAGATGACCACGGTGTCGTCGGCCAGCCCGAGCTCCTCCAGCCGGGCGAGCACGCGGCCCACGGCGTCGTCGATCATGGTGATCATGCCGTAGGTCAGCGCGATCAGCGCGCGGGCCTCGTCGGCGGTGACCGCAAAGGGGTTCTGGTTGTCGCGCGGGTCGGTGCCGCGCGCCAGCGCCTCGCGCATCGCCCGGATCGGCGGCAGATCGCCCTTCCCGAAGGAGGGCGGCAGCGGGATGTCGGCGGGGTCATACATGTCCCAGTAGCGCCCCGGCGGGGTGAAGGGGTGATGCGGGTCCGGAAACGACATCTGCAGGAAGAAGGGTGCGTCCTCGCCGGCCCGCTCGGCAAGCCATGCCTGCGCGCGGTCGGCGATCCAGGAGGTGGAATAGAGTTCCTCCGGCACCGCCGTGCGCCAGGCCTGCGGCGCGTCGATCCGGTTGTCGGGCAGGGCGTTCTCCGGCCCGGTCAGCCGGTCGAATTCCGGGCACTGCTGGCGCGCCCACAACAGGTAGTCGCCGCTTGCCCGGTCGCCGTGATCGGCCACGACCTCGACATGCTCGAAGCCATAGTAGTCCCCGTCAATCCTCTCGGCCAGCGGCCGGTCCCAGCGCGGCGCCAGCTCCAGGTCATATTCGGGGCCGTGGCGGTTGTTCTTCACCGCGTCGCGCAGATGCGGCGAAGGCACGGCCAGGCCGGGCTGCGGCGCGAAGCGGGCGCTCGCCGGCAGGCCGGTGAAGCTTTGCAGATGCGACTTTCCGATCAGCCCGGTGCGATAGCCGGCATCGCGCAGAAGCTCGACGAAGGTGGCGTGATCGCGCGACAGCGGAATCCCGTTGTGACGGCCGCCATGCACCGAGGGCATCCGTCCCGTCATGATCGAGGCGCGGTTCGGCATGCAGATCGGGTTGGCGACGTAGAACCGCTCCCAGCGGGTGCCCCGGGCGGCAATGGCGTCGATGTTCGGTGTCCGCACGATCGGATTGCCATAGCACCCCAGATGGTCGGCGCGGTGCTGGTCAGTGATGATGAACAGGAAGTTCGGTCGCTTGGTCATTTCCCCTCTCCGGAAGGGGAGGCTGCTGCCCGCGCGGCGAGGATGTCAACCGCGATCAGCGCAAGCCCGAGGGCGATCGCCGGCAGGTGGATGACCGGCGAGATGGCCAGCACCGCGAAGGCTGCGGCGAAGCGCAGGATGATCTCGGGCAGCGTCAGCCGCCGCCGGTCGAAGCCCGAAAGCGCGGTGGAGAACAGCCAGATGCAGAAGCAGGTCCGCGCCACGATCCACAGGAACGGCCCGAGGCTGAATTCCTCGACGATCAGGATCGTCGGATAGAAGGCGAAGACGAAGGGGATGATGAACTTGGCCATGCCCAGCCGGAAGGCCATGAAGGCGGTGGTCAGCGGGTTGGCCTGGGCGATCGGCGCCGCGGCATAGGCGGCGATCGCCACCGGCGGGGTCAGCGACGAGGCGACCCCGTAGTAGAAGACGAACATGTGGGCGGTCAGCATCGAGACGCCGAGTTCCTGGATCGCCGGACCCATCACCAGGATGATGATCAGATAGGCCGGCAGCGTCGGCATCCCCATGCCCAGGACCAGCGCCCCCGCCATCGCCACCAGCAGCGCCGAGAACAGGCTGTCGCCGCGGAGCGAGGAGATCACCTGCGCCAGCTTCAGCCCCAGCCCGGTGGAGTCGAGCGCGCCGACCAGGATGCCGATGGCGGCGATCGCGATCATGAGCGAGGCGCCGGATTTCGCCCCGCCCAGAAGCGAGCGCCACACCCGCAGCGGGTCCTCGCGCACCCGGGGGTTCAGCACCGACAGGACCAGCAGCACGACCACCGCATGGAACCCCGCCGCCGAGGTGCTGAACCCGGCCACCAGACTGCCGATGACGGTCAGGATCGGGGCGATGAACAGGACCGAGTTGACCAGGTCGACGGTGGTGATGCGGTCGTCGATGCTCAGCGGCTGGATCTCTATCCCCTGCCGCCGCGCCTCGACGGTGACCGCGGCGACCAGGCTGAAATAGTAGAACAGCGCCGGCACCAGGGCCGCGACGATCACCGTGAGGTAGCCGACCCCCGTCAGGTCGGCCATCACCAGCGCCGCCGCCCCCATGATCGGCGGCATGATCTGGCCACCCGAGGAGGCGGTGGCCTCGATCCCGGCGGCAAAGGCGGGGGAAAAGCCGCGCTTCTTGATCATCGGGATGGTGAAGGTGCCGGTGCCGACGGTGTTGGCCACGGTCGAGCCGGACATGGTGCCGAACAGCGAGGACGCGAGGATCGCCGCATGGGCCGGCCCGCCGCGGGTGCGGCGCGTGGCGCGGAAGGCGAATTTCAGCAGCGTGTCGCCCGCCCCCGTGCCTTCCAGCAGCACCCCGAAGATGATGAAGATGAACACCGTGTTCAGCACGATGTTGGTGATCGAGCCGAACACGCCCTTGTTGGTGTTGTACCAGAGCGCCTCGGCCACCTCCTTCAGCGAAAACCCGGTATGGCCCAGGATGCCCGGCAGGTCCTGGCCGAACAGCAGGTAGAGCACCCCGAACGCGCCCACCCCGAACAGCCCCCAGCCCCACAGCCGGCGGCACAGCTCCAGGAACACCGCCAGACCGGCCAGCGCCGGCCAGGCATCGGCGGTGGTCACGTCGTAGAGCGCCTCCTCCATCTGGGTCTGGACCGAATGGAAGGACCAGACCGACCACAGCCCGGCGACGAGCATCACCAGATCGAGCGCCAGAAGGGCGGCGGCATGGCTGCGGCCGCGGGCAGATCGCTTCCGCCGAAGCTGCCGGGACGCGGCGATCCCGACCACCAGGGCAAGCGCGAAGCCCGCGGCGCGATGGAACTTCGGGTCTATCAGCCCATAGCCGGCGCTGTAGAGCGCGATGGCGGCGAGCAGGGCGCAGGCGGTGGCGGAGGCGAGGCCGAAGATGCGCTCGACGCCGCCCGGGGCGGGGGTTCGCTCGGTCATGGATCGGTCCGGTGTTCCGGGGCGCGGGCGGGAAGCGGGTGGCCGGGCGGTTCCGCCCGTCCGGCCATGGTTGTCGCCGTCAGGGTCGCAGGGCGTGGGGGATGTCGAACCCGGCTTCCTCGTAATAGCGCAGCGCGCCGGGATGCAGCGGCACGTTGATCGCGGTGAAGGCGGTCTGGGGCGTCACGTCCCGCAGGAAGAAGGCGGAGGCATGCACCTCGTCGAGGTTCTCCCAGAAGGCCTTGGTCGCGGCATAGACCACATCATCGGGCACCGAGGCGCTGACGCCGATGAACTGGAAGAAGCCGAGCGCGGTGATCGGGCCCTTGGTCAGCTGACCCTTGTAGATGGAGCCGTCGAACTGCACCATGCCGCGCCCGGGCTGACCGAACAGCGCCTGTATGGCCTCGCTCGACACCGCCTCCTCGGGGATCGAGAGGATGCGGAACGCGCCCGACAGGCCGAACTGCTGGATATTGGCCGAGCCGATTTCGGCGGGGCGCACCATCATGTCGATCTTGCCGTCGGCGAGTGCCGCATAACCCTCGCCCCAGCTCAGGCGGACGGCGGTGTAGTCCCTGCCGGGCTCATAGCCGGTGATGATGCGGATCAGCGCCTCGGAGGTCGCCGAGGCCGAGCCGGCCGGCGGGCCGGTGAACACCGTCTTGCCCTTGATGTCCTCCCAGCGCTCGATGCCCGAGCCGGCCAGCGTCACCGGGTGGTAGGCGCCGGCCTTGAAGCCGAGGATGGCGCGCAGGTTCTTCGCCAGCTCGGGGGCATCCTCGATGTTGCGGTACATCGCCTTGCGCCCGGCCATCAGGTTGACCAGCGAGGGCACCGCCGAGAAGAAGTCGATCTCGCCCCGCGCGCCCTTGAGCATCGACTTGGTCAGCGTCTGCCCGGCATTGACCTGGATCTCGATCCCGGCCTTGGCGGCCTGGTTCGCGAAGGCCACGAACATGGTGTGGACCGGGTCGCCCACCCCTGCGGTCTCGCCCTTGTAGACCTCGGCCTGCGCCGCGGCCGGCAGCGCCAGCGCAAGGCCTGCCACGGCCAGCGGGCGGCCGATCGCGCGAATGAAGGTCATGGAATCCTCCCCCTGTGTTTCATGGCAGGCATAGCAGGGTTCATTCATATTGATGAATCAATTTTCTTGGTTCATACATAACGAACTGATATGAAACTCGATCCCAGACATCTCGCCCAGCTTTCGGTGATCGTCGAAGCGGGGTCCTTCCAGGCCGCGGCCACCCGGCTTGGCACCACGCAGCCGGCGCTCAGCCGGAACATGAAGGCGCTGGAGGCACGGCTGGGCAGCCCGCTCTTCCAGCGCGAGGGCCGGCGCGCGGTGCCGACGGAACTGGCGCGGCGGCTGGCAAGCAAGGGCCACGCCATACGGCTGGCCGAGGAACAGGCCGGCATCCTCGCCGGTCAGGCGGCAGCCGGCGTCATCGGCTATCTGCGCATCGGCGCGCCGCCGATTGTCGCCGGGCGCTTTCTGACCGACACGCTCTCGCGCTTCATCAAGTCCAATCCGCTCTGCAGCGTCGCGTTGCGCACCGGGCTGGTGCATGAATTGCGCAGCATGCTGGAGCGCGGCGAGGTCGATGTCGTCATCGGCCCGCGCAGCCTCGCCGACCCGGTGGACGGGCTCGTATTCACCTTCCTGATCGATGACCGCGTGGGCGTGCTCTGCCGCGCGGGGCACCCGCTCGCCTCGCGCGGCACGGTGCTCGCCGCGGATCTCGAGGCGCAGCTTTGGCTGGCGCATTCGCGCGGCAGCCTGCTGCGCCAGCAGACCGAGGCGGCGATGATCGCCTCGGGGGTGCGGTCGATGCGCATCGCCTGCGAGACCGATTCGATCCGCTCGGTGTTCGAGATCATCGCCGCGACCGACCTGATCACCACCATGCCCAGGGCCACCACCGCGCCCTATCTGGGCGACCGTCTGGTCTTCCTGTCCTTCGACCATCCCGAATTCGGGCGCCCGCTGGGCGTGATCCACCGGCGCGGCCATGTTCCGACCCGGCTGGAGCGCGACTATCTGGCGCTGCTCTCCAGGGAGGCGATGGCCAGGGCGCCCGCCGCGCGCTGAGGGCGGCAGACAGCGCCGACGGCGCCGCCCGGGCCGGTTGCGCGGGGGCTGCGGGCACCCGCGCGCTATCGGCAGCCGGTCAGGCCCGGTTCAGCAGCTTGTGATACCTCTTCAGGAACAGATCCTCGCCCTTCATCTTGCGGGTCAGGAAATCCCCCGCGGTGAACCAGACGAGGAAGGAATTGCCGCGCCTGGGGCCGAGCGGGACGAGGATCGGCGCCCTGGGCCCCCAGGGCCTGTAGGGCTTCATCGCATCGAGGCGCTTGCCCGCCATCAGCCCCTTCAGCGCGGACTCGAGCCAGGGCAGCTGGCGGCTTGCCGCGACGATGGTCATGTTGTCGCCCGGATCGGCCACGTCTCCGGCGGCAAGGACGTTGGGCAGCGACGAGGGGCGCAGCCAGGGGTCCACCTTGATGCGGTTGGCGGTGGTTTTCTGCGCACCGGGAAGCCTATCTACAAGGTCGGAATTGGCGCGCGAGCCGAGCACGGGGAAGATCAGGTCGAAGTCATGTCCGGTCCCGTCCGAGAGCGTCAGGCTGCCGGTGTAGGGCTCGGTCAGGCTTTGCAGATTTCTGGCCCGCTGGCCGAAGATCAGCGTCACGCCCGCCTCTTGCAGCTTGGCGGCCAAGGCGTTGCCGAACTTTTCCGGCAGGTCGGGAAACAGGCGGCCATGGGCGGAGATCAGCGTGATCTTCCTGTCCGGCATGGCGTGGGCGATCTCGCCCGCCAGTTCGGTGCCCACCGCCCCCGCCCCGACGATGCCGATGGTCCGCGCAGCCCTGAGCTGGTCGTGCACGCGGTGATTGGCGCGGCGCAGCCCCTCGATGTCGTCGCCCATGGGCTTGAAGGGCAGGGCATAGGACGACCCGGTGCCGACGACGATGTAATCGGCCTCCACCCGCTCGCCGTCCTCCAGCGTCACGCCGCCCTCGTCGATCGCGCTGGCTCGGGCGCGCAGCAGGCGGCCGTTCCTCAGCAGCCGGTCATAGGGGATCAGCGCGCGATCCAGCAGCGCGGGATCGACGACGGCGCGGATCATCGCGGGGGCATGCACGAAATGGCTGCGCGGCTCGATCAGCGTGACCTCGGCGGTGTCGTCGAGCGACTTTGCGAGGCGGGCGCCGACATAGCCGCCGCCGACGATGGCGATGCGCTTGGGCATGGGGACCTTTCCTTGCCGGGCGGCCGGATGGGGGCGATCCGCATCGAGGGCCGCATTCGTTTGCTGATCCGGAGATAGTCGCCCCCGGGGCGAATTGAAAATTATATTTTTTGCTGCTCTGTATAAGCGATGCTTAAGGACAGGGGCCGCCGATGAAACTGGATCGACTGAAGGTGCTGTGCGCGGTGGTCGAAGCCGGGTCGGTCAAGGCGGCCGCCCAGCGCCTGAACCGCACGCAACCCGCGGTGAGCCAGGCGCTGAAGGCTCTGGAAGCCCAGGCCGGGACCGCGCTGTTCGACCGCTCGGGCTACCGGCTGGAGCTGACCGCGGTGGGCCGGCGCGTCTATCTGCAATCCCTGCGGGTCCTGGCCGAGGCCGAGGATCTGGCCGAGCTCATCCGGCATTTCGAGAGGGGGCAGGAAGAGACGCTGACCATCGCCATCGACGCCGCTGCGGATCCGGGCATCCTCTCCCCGGTGTTGGCGCGGGTGCGCGACCGGTATCCCGACACGGGCATCGTGCTGCGCGCCGAGGTTCTTTCGGGTGCGATCGAGGCCGTTCGATCCGGGGAGGCGGCCCTCGCGGTCGCGCCCGCCATCCCCGTCATGCTGGAGGAGGCGGGCTTCGACTACATGCCCGTGGCCCGGTCGGTGATGCGCAACGTCGCCGCGCCGGCGCTTCTGGACGCCATGGACGCACCGGTCACCCTGGCCGGCCTGCGGCGGTTGCATCAGGTGATCGCGCGCGACAGCGGTCCGGCCTCGGGCCCGTTCGGGCGTGAGCTCGGGGTCCAGAAGGGCCAGAGGCGATGGTATGTCAGCGACCTGCACATGAAGAAGCATCTGCTGCTGGCCGGCCTTGGCTGGGGCCGCCTGCCCGAGCACATGATCGCCGAAGAGCTGGCGCAGGGCCGGTTGCGGGAAATCGTCCTGCCGCACACCCATCTGAGCTTCGACATCCAGGTCTTCGCCTTCCGCCAGCGCAGGACGGCCAGCGGACCCGCCGCGACCTGTCTGTGGGACGCCTTCGCCGCCGCCCGGTAGCCGGAGCGCCGCGGCCGGAAAGCATGCGCGGCTGAAGACGGGCTCATCCGCCCCCCCCCCCGCCTGCCGCGCCCGGCCATGGGCGCAAAAGGGTTGACAGGCGCGGCAAGATCGTGGATTGTGTGGCAAATTCCATTATTGGAATTTAGGTTTCCATATGTGAAATCACCATGAACCCGACGGAACGAACCTTGCAGGTGCTGGAATACATCATGGCCGCGGGTCCGGGCCCCCTGAAGCAGGTCGACATCGCGCGCGACTGCGGCCTGTCGCCGGCCACGGTGAACAGGATCATCAAGTCGCTGTCCGACTGGGGCTATCTGTTCCGCACCAGCGAGAAGTACTGCGTCCGCAACTTCCGGCTCGAGCGCAACGTTCCGATGTCGGAGGCCTATCTGGCGAAGCTTGACGAGACCATGCGCGCGCTTTCGGCCGCGCTGGAGGTCTCTGCGGAAGTCGTCGTCGTGGCCGGGCACGAACTGCTGTGGCATTCCAAGACCGATCACCCGGACCCCGGCGTGATCATCCGCGCCAATGTCGGATTCCGCCGCTCGCTCTACGAGCTGGACGTGCTGTCACGGCTCTATCTCAGCCGGCTCGACTGGGAGGAGGTCGAGGCGCGGTTCTACACCGACGGCTTCTACGAGACGCCGCGCAGGCCGGGCCAGCCCACCTCGTGGCTGTCCGCCCCGGATGTGAAGGCCGCGCTGGACGAGCTTCGCGACACCGCGTTCGCCGCCGATCCGCAGGGCAATCACATGGGCATCCGCCGCTTCGCGACGGTGGTCGAGGATGTGGACGGCAGGTTCCTGCATCTGCTGGCGCTGGCCGAATCCGCCGAGAGGGTCAATGGCGGGATCGGGCGCTATCGCGACGCGCTGCTCGACGCCCGCGCCGAGCTCGCCAGGCTTGTTGCCGCCGAAAGCGCCGCGCGACGGCCGCGGCCCAGGCACCACGTGCTGCCGCCCCGGGGAGGATGACCGGATGGCGGGGGCAAGATCCAGGGAGGAACCATGAAACTCGTGACGCAATTCCGCGCTGTCGCCCTGTTGGCCGGCCTGGCCGTCGGGGCGCCCTTCGTCGCCACATCGGCCAAGGCCGAGGAGATCAATGTCATGCTTTTCGGCATGCCCTATACCAACGGGCTGCAGAAGCTGGCCGGCGATTTCGAGGCCTAGACCGGGATCAAGGCCAATATCAGCGTCGTCGGCCAGGACGTGTTCGAAAGCCGTATCACCCTGTCCTTTACCGGCGGAACCGGCGACATCGACGTCGTGCACACGCCGGTCATCCAGGTGCAGCGCTGGGTCGCCGCGGGTTGGCTGAAGCTGATCACCGCCGAAGTCAACGCGATGCCGGTGAAGAGCGATATCCTGTCCGGTCCGCTCAATTCCTATGTGATTCACGGCAAACAATATGCGGTGCCGTTCATGGCGGCGACGGGCCTCATGACCTACCGCAAGGACGTGCTTGACGCCGCCGGCGTCGGGGGTTCCGCAGACCTAGGACGAGATGCTCGAGATCGCGCCCAAGGTCCACAATGACGAGCATGCCGCCATCGCCCTGCGCGCGGCGCCCGGCCAGGGCTTCAACATGTTCATCTTCCCGATGATCATGCGCGCCTATGGCGGAAAGTTCTTCAAAGACTATGTCGGCGGCGATCTGACGCCGGCGATCAACTCGCCCGAGACGCTGGAGGCGCTGCGCGTCTACATCAGGCTCATCAACGAATTCGCGCCGCCGGGCGCGGGCAACTTCAACTTCGCCGAGGTGAAGGCCGCCGCGCAGAACGGCCAGGTCGTGTTCACCGTCGAGGGCACCGGCGTCGTCACGCAGATCGTCGATCCGGCCGAGAGCCAATACGCCTCCGTCACCGGCATCGCGCTGCCCCCCGGCGGACCGGCCGGGCGTTCGCCGGCAATCGCCGTGCACGGGCTTGGCATTCCCGCCACATCCCGGCATGCCGAGGCCGCGGCCAGGTTCATCGAATGGGCGGTCAGCCCGGAAACGGTGACCAAGATCGCGCTGTCCGAGCCGTTCTCGGACTTCACCACCGCCTCGGTGGCGCGCGACCCCGCGGTGCTTGCCAAATATGCGAAGATCCATCCGGACTATCTGCGCCTGCGGACCGAGGCGCTGAATCTCGCCATCGGCCATTATCGCCCGCTGATCCCCGAATGGCCCGAGCTTGGCGCGGCGGTCGGCGAGCTCATCAACGCCGCGGTGAACGGCCTGATGTCGCCCGAGGCGGCCCTGGCGGCCGCCGAGCAGGAGATGCGCGACATCCTCGGACAATAGGCAACGCCCTTCCCGCGTCCGGCGGCCCCCGCCGCCGGACATTTCCCGCCGGAGGTTTCCAGGTGTCACAGACGAGCATCAAGCGGCGTGGCGCGACCTACGAACTGGAACGCGGCTACCGCAGGATGATCCTTCCCGCGATCTTCGCCATTCTCCTCTTCGCCATCGTGCCGCTCGCCGGAATGCTGGCCCTGTCCTTCAGCGACTATCACCTGATCCGCGGCTCGAAGGGCGAGATCGGCCTGCACAACTATCTGCGGCTTCTGGGTGACCGGCGCTTCATCGAGTCGGTCTACGTGACCGCCGTCCTGTCGATCTTCGGTGTCGCCGCCCAGGTCGTCATCGGCACGGCGGTGGCGGTGGGGCTGCACAAGATCGTCGGGAGATGGCGGCTGGGGCGCGCGCTGTTCCTCGTGCCCTATGCCGTCCCGCATGTGGCGGTGGCGCTGATCTGGCTGTCGCTGTTCACGCCGACGCTGTCGCCGATCAACGCCTTCTTCGACCTGTTCGGGATCACGGTGCCGGCCTTCCTGACCACACAGGGCGGCGCCCTGTTCGCGATCATCGTCGCCGACACCTGGACGAACTTCCCCTTTGCCATGCTGATCATCCTGGCCGCGCTTCAGGGGATCTCGAGGGATCTGGAAGAGGCGGCGGCACTGGACGGCGCCACGCAGGTCAGGACCTTCCTTCACGTGACATTGCCGCTGCTGACGCCCGCGCTGCTGATGGTCACGCTGTTCCGGTTCATCGACTCGCTCAAGCATTTCCCGATGATCTTCGTCATCACCAAGGGCGGGCCGGGCCGGTCGACCCAGGCCACGAATTTCTATGCCTATGTGCAGACCTTCCAGAGCGGCGATGTCGGCTATGGCGCGTCCATCGCCGTGCTGCTGTTCCTTACCGCGGCGCTGATCAGCTTCTATGTGGCGCGGCTGAACCAGAGGGTTTCGCAATGATCGACAGGACCGGCGCATTCCGTGTCAAGCGCGCGATCGGCGTCCTTGTCATGCTGATCCTTCTGGGCTTTGCTGCGCTGCCGACGCTGTGGGTGCTGATCCTCGCCTTCCGCGCGCCCGACGCGGTGTTCGAGCCGATCTGGGAAAGCCCGCTCAAGCTGACCTTCGCGAACCTGTTCAAGATAACGCGGTCGGAATTCCCCGGGGCGCTGATGAATTCCTTCATCACGGCGGGATCCTCGACCGTCCTGGCGATGCTGATCGGGGTTCCGGCCGGCTTCGCGCTGGCCAAGTCGCGGCTTTCGGGCAAGTTCATCGCGTCCTGGGTGCTGCTCTTGCTGCGCATGGCGCCGCCGGTGGGCTTCGTGATCCCGCTGTTCCTGGTCTATGTGAATGCCGGGATGATCGACAGCTATTCCGGGCTTGTCATCGCCTACATGACGCTGACCCTGCCGCTGGTGACATGGTCGATGTGGAACTCCTTCGCGCAGGTTCCCGACGAGCTGATCGAGGCGGCGATCATGGATGGTGCATCACTCGCCAAGGCGTTCGTGCTGGTGGCGCTGCCCGCGGCGCGGCCCGGCGCGGTGGCGGCCGCGATCCTTGCCTTCCTCGTGGCCTGGAACGACTTCTTCTATTCGCTGATCATCACCCGGTCCAATACCACCACGGCGCCGGTGGCGGTGATGAACTTCATCTCGTTCGACAGCGTCGACTGGGCCTCGATCGCCGTGGCCAGCATCGCGCTGACCCTGCCGATCCTGCCGCTGGTGGCGATTGCCAATCGCTACATCGTCCAGTCGCTGTCCGGCGCCGTGAAGGGCTGAGCATGACCAAGCGTCCGAAATCGTCTTCATCATCACCGACCAGCAGCGCTACGACACCATCGCGGCCCTGGGCTTCGATCACGTGATCACGCCCAATCTCGACCGCCTGGTCCGACGCGGCACCGCGTTCGAGAACATGTACATCACCTCTCCCTCCTGCGCGCCGTCGCGCGCCTCGCTGTTCAGCGGCACCTATCCGCACACCAATGGCGTGTTCCGCAACGACGAGCCGTGGCAGTATTGCTGGGTGAAGGATCTGGCCGAGGCGGGCTACCGCACGGTGAACGTGGGCAAGATGCACACCATGCCGGTCGAGGGGGCCTTCGGCTTCCACGAACGCCACGTGGTCGAGAACAAGGACCGCGATCATCCCAATCTGCCCTTCTATCTCGACAACTGGGACAAGGCCTTCTTCCTGCGCGGTCTGGAGAAGCCCTCGCGCGTGACCCAGCGCCGGCGCGAGGACTATCGCGGGCAGATGGGCGCATGGGTCTGGGAACTGGACGAGATCCTGCACCCCGACGTCTTCACCGGCCAGATGGCGAAATGGTGGATCGACCGCTACCCCGGCGACGGGCCGTTCTTCCTTCAGGTCGGGTTCCCCGGGCCGCATCCGCCCTATGATCCGACGCGGGAATACCTCGACATGTATGAGGGGCGCGACCTGCCCGAGGTGATCCCGCCCGATCCCGAGGCACAGCCTGCGGCGCTGCGGGCGCTGCGCGATTTCATGCTGGGCGAAGATGCCGACGGGGTCGTGCACCTTCCCGACCCGACGCCCGAACAGTCCCGCCGCCAGCGGGCGCATTACTACGCGAATGTCACCATGATCGACAGGCAGGTGGGCGAGATCGTCGACGCGCTGGAGGTGCGCGGCGTGCTGGACGACACGATCATCGTCTTCACCTCGGATCACGGGGACGTGCTGGGCGACCACGGGCATTCGCAGAAATGGAACATGTATCAGTCCACCGTCCGGGTTCCGGCGGTCGTGGCCGGCCCGGGCATTCCGGCCGGCAGGCGCGTGGCCGACAATGTCGCCCTGTTCGATTTCGGCCCGACCGTCCTGGAATGGGCGGGCGTGCCGGTCCCCGGCTGGATGGAGGCGTCCTCGCTCGCCCCCTGTTTCGGCGAGGCGCCGGCACCGAAGCGCAAGCTGGTCTTTGCCGAGCATTCCAACGACGCGCTGCTGACCGGCACCCGGATGATGACCATGGTGCTGGAGGACCGGATGAAGCTCGTCCATTTCGTCGATTCGGACGACGGCCAGCTGTTCGACCTGGACAGCGACCCACAGGAGCGGGTCAACCTCTGGGACGACCCCGCGCATCGCGCGACCCGCGACAGGCTGATCCGCGAGATCCTCAACTGGCGCGCGGAAAGCAGCCTCAGGACGCAGGGTTTTGTCGAGGCCTGCGTGCGCGGCGCGCATGCCATGATGTCGCCGCCGCCGCATGTGGCGCGTGGCCAGCACCGCGAGGGGACGCGCTGAGATGGGACGGGCCTGCGGGTCGGGCGGGGCGCCAGGGAAGACCGAGCCGATGCGCGCGACATCGAATGGCCGCCATCCGCCCGCAGCCCGGGACCGGCGGGGCGTGCGGGTGCCGCACGGGCCCTTGCGGCCGCCGGCGCATCGCGGCATCGGGCCAGGGATTTCGCCTGGCCGGGGGCGCATGGGGCGGAGGCAGGCGTGAGCGGTTGCGGGCGCAGGAACATCCTGCTGGTGATCTTCGACAGCCTGGGCGAGGGTGCGCTCGCCTCGATGGCCGACGCGCTTCCGGTGCTGTCGGGCCTGCGCAGGGAGGCCCTTCGCTTCGCCGCCGCCTATGCCCCGTCGCCCGAAGGCGGCCCGGCCCGGGCGAGCCTGTTCACCGGCCTCGACATCCCGGTGCATGGCGTCTGGACCGACGGCGTGGCCCTGCCGGAACGGGAAACCACCGTGGCGCAACGGCTGGCCGCCTGCGGCTGGCGGACCTGGCTGGTCGGGCGCAGGCATCTCGCGGGTGTCTCGAACTGGACCACCGAACATGCGCGCCCCTTCGAATACGCGCATCTCGACTGGGCGCACGGGCCGCTGCACCGCTCGCGCCAGAATGCCTATCTCGCCTGGCTTCAGGACAGGGCGCCCGCGGCCTATGCCGAGATCTTTCCCACCCAGGCCAATGCCGATGACACGGATTGCCCGGACTGGCAGCGCGCGGCGATGTCGGCCCTGCCGGATGCGCTGAGCTTCAATCGCTGGGTCGGCGCGCGAAGCTGCGAACTGCTCGCATCCCACGGGCGCGATGGGCCGTTCTTCGGGATCGCGGGCTTCGTCATCGGCGAGACGATGGGCGCGGCGCCCCGGCAATCCTCGCCCTGCGAGGCGTTGCAGGAGCGCGCCTTGCGACAGGCCGATGCCGCGCTGGGCGACATCCTGCGGCAGCTGGAGCGTTCGGGACTGGCGGAAACGACGGCCCTGGTCGTGACCGCCGCGCGCGGTTCGGTCGCCGAGGCCGACACGGACGCACCGATGCAGGAAAGCGCGATCAGGGTGCCGCTGATGATCCGTTCGCCCGGCCTGGCGGCCGGCACGGTCGCGCAGGCGGTCTCCACCATCGATGTCGCCGCGACCCTCTACGCCCTGTCGCGGGTCCCGCCTCCCCGGCGCCTGCAGGGCGCGCCGCTTCTGGCAACGGGGCCGGGCTCGGTCGGGCGGGGCTGGGCCTTGTCGCGCCTGCGGCGCGATCACGGGTGGAAGACCGCGCTTCGCCACGGCCGCTGGAAGCTCGTGGTCTCTCACGGCGATCCGGACGCCGGGGTGCAGCCCGGATTCAGCCTGTTCGATCTGCGCGAGGATCCGGAGGAATCGCGCGACCTGGCGGCGGATCAGGCGCATCAGGGCATGCTCGAGACGATGATCGACCTGATGATCGACGCCCGGGTTGCGATGGAAGACCGCACCGAACCCCGCATCGCCAGCTTCTGAAGGCCGCCCCGGATGCCGCAGTGCCGTCCCAACATCCTGTTCATCTGCACCGATCAGCAACGCGGCGACAGCCTGGGCTGCACTGGCGCAGACTGGGCCGTGACGCCCAACCTTGACGCGCTGGCGGCGCAGGGCGCGCTGTTTCGCAACTGCTATGTCCAGAACCCCGTCTGCAGCCCGTCGCGCGCCTCGCTGTTTACCGGGAAATATGTCGCCAGTCACGGGCTGCACGCGAACGGCGTGCCGCTGCCCGCGCATCAGCGCATGTTCACCCGCACCCTGGCCGATGCCGGATATGACTGCGGCATGATCGGCAAGCTGCACCTCGCGCCCTGCGACACCTGGCGGACGGAGCCCCGGCGCGACGACGGCTTTCGCGTCTTCGAATGGGCGCACGGCCCGAACCACCGCGCCCTGGAGAACGATTACCACCGCTGGCTGCGCCGGACTCACCCGGCCATCTTCGCCGAGATCTTCCCCGACAGGGGGGCCAACGAGGACACCGAGTATTCGAACCGCGCGCGCACCGGCACGCCGATCGACCATGTGCCGAAGGAGGCGCATTACTCCCACTGGGTCGCCGAACGCGCGATCGACTTCATCAGCCATCCGCGCAGCGATCGGCAGCCCTTCTTCCTGATGGCGAATTTCCTCGACCCGCATCATTCCTTCGGCGCCCCGCAGGAATTTCGCGACATGATCGATGCCGACGCGATCCCCGCCCCCGTCACCTGCCGAGGCGAACTGGACGGAAAACCCGCGCCCCATCGCGCCTGGTCCGAGAAGAGCTATGGCGGCACGGCTCCGGGCTTTCAGGACTATACCCCGGAACAGATAAGGGAGATCCGGGCGCAATACTGGGCCATGATCGCGCTCATCGACCACGAGGTCGGGCGCATCCTGGCGGCGCTGGAGGCGGCGGGTCTGGCCGAAGACACGCTGGTGGTGTTCTCCTCGGACCATGGCGAGATGCTGGGCAACCACCGGCAGCTTCTCAAGGGCCCGCAGCTATACGACGATCTGACGCGGGTGCCGCTGATCGCCCGCTGGCCGGGCCGGATCGCGCCCGGCACCGAGATCGCGCAGCCCGTCCAGTGGATCGACCTGCCGGCAACCTTCCTCGACGCGGCCCGGTGCGGACCGGGCCGGGGGGTGCAGGGCTGCTCGCTCATGCCGCTGGTCGCCGATCCCCACGGTCCCTGGCGCAGCTGGGCGCTGTCGGAATACCGCGATTCGGGCTTTGCGACCGACCCGCCGACCATGACGACGATGGTGCGCCACGGGGACTGGAAGCTGATCGTCTGGCACGGAGAGCCCGCCTGCGGAAGGGAGCGCGACGGCGAGCTCTACAATCTCGCCGAGGATCCATGCGAGCTGAGGAACCTCTGTCACCTGCCCGAGTTCGCCGACCGGCGCCGGAGGATGAAGGCGATCCTGCTCGACGTGATGGCGCATGCCGAGGACCGGACCGCGCCGCGCACGAGGCCATGCTAATGCCCGTCCGCGCCGCCAGGCAGCCGCGGGGGCGGTGTCGCCCGCAGGCCCGCGCCCGGCCGAGACCGGATCCCGGCCGACAGCATGCGGATGTCGCGGCGATCCTCCCGTGCCCGGACGCCGTCCTGCGCCGCGTCGGCGCCGCGCTGCCGCGGCGGAACGGCCCGGGCGGACCCCCGCCGCCGCGCCGGCCGCAGCCGGGCAGGGCGGCGAATGCCGGCTTGCCCCGCCGGATCGGCCGTCCTGCGGCGGTCGATGTCCGGCTGCGCGACATTGACGCGCCGGCGCCGCCCGGCTTGGCAAGCGGGGGGATCGGGGGTATGGGG
>RFGB01000122.1 GCA_003697125.1 Alphaproteobacteria bacterium | reverse complement strand
GGCCGGATCGGTGCCGGCCGCCGCGGCGGGCGTGGTTGCGTCATCGGGCAGGGGCGCGCCATCGGCGGGCGCGGCCTTCCGCGCGGCGATGGCGGCTTCCGGCAGCGCCGGCGAATCCTCGGTGGCGGGCAGGGCGGCGGCATTCCCGGCCAGGGCGGGATCTTCCGCCGGCCCGGTTTCGGCGGCAAGGATCGCGCCGATCGCCGCGTCGAGCGATTCCGGTGCCTCGGCCCGATCCGGGGCCTGACCCGGCGCCGTCTCGCCGCCGGGCGCGGGAGGCTCGGCGGCGGCCGGGGCGGTCATCGCCGCGGGCAGGGGATCGGCCTCGGATGCGGGCTCCGCCAGGGGCATCCTGTCCGGCTCGCGCCGGGACAGGATCCCGCATTCCCCTGCGGGGATCGCTTCCGCCCGGGGCAGGGTTGCGCGGCCGGCCTCCGGCAGAGCGCCGGCCTCGGACCCGGATGCGGCCGCCGGTGCGGCCCCGTCCGCGGGCATGTGCTCGGCCGCGGGCGCGGGCACGGGGTCGGCATCTGCCACGGGCGCGGGCACGGGGTCGGCATCGGTCGCGGGCGCGGGCACGGGGTCGGCATCGGTCGCGGGCGTGGCATCTGCCTTGGGCATGTCCTCGGTCGCGGGCGTGGCATCTGCCTCGGGCACGGCATCTGCCGCGGGCGCGGGGTCGGCCACGGGCACGGCATCTGCCGCCGGCGCGCTGTCCGCCGCGGGCGCTTCGTCTGCAAGCGCGGGCGCCGGCATGTCGGGGCCGGCGGCGGCCGTGGCCGCGGCCGAACCGTTGCGCAGGATGATTCCCGCGCCTTCACATTCGGGATCGAGCGCGACCTCCACCCGTTCCATCCCCGGCAGCGCCGCGGCGCGGCGCGACACCTCCTGCGGATCAAGCCGGCGAGGCTGCGCGCCAAAGGCCGGATCCAGGCTGGTCAGGCTCTGGAAATAGTCCACCACCAGCTTCATCACGCGGAAGGGTTCGTCGAACCCCTCGACGGTGCAGGTGAAGGACCCGTATGACACGGTCAGACGCTTCGGATCTGCCACTCGACCACTCCCACGGCTGGAACACCCCCGGTTGCGAAGTATGCTGGGGCACACGCGGTGGGGTCAAGCAGCGAATCCTTCAGAATGCTGTGCAAATCCTTGAGGACGCGAGGAAATCGAACCAGTTTCGTGAATGAAGAATGAACGAATCTTGACAAATGTGGCGGTCACGCTGGTGGGCGCCGGGCCGGTCGACGGCGCGGCGCTGGAGGCGGCGCTGGGATTCGCGCCGCGGCTGATCGCCGCCGATGGCGGGGCGCTGCGCCTGGCCGGGCTGAACCGCCGGCCCGAGGCGATCATCGGCGATCTGGACAGTCTGGGCCCGCGCGAACCCTGGCTCGAGGCGGGCATTCCGGTTCACCACATTGCCGAGCAGGAGAGCACCGATTTCGCGAAATGCCTGCGGATGGTCGAGGCGCCGCTCTATCTGGCGCTGGGCTTCGTGGGCGACCGGCTGGATCACTTCCTCGCCGCGCTCTCGGTGCTGGCCGCGATGCCGGCGCGGCGGGTGATCCTGATCGGCGAGGGCGATCTGTGCCTTCTGGCCCCGCGCGAGATCGCGCTGGACCTGCCGCGCGGGACGCGGGTGTCGATCTGGCCGATCGCCCCCACCCGGGTCGAGCGGGCCGAGGGCCTGGTCTGGCCGGCCGGCGGGCTGGTGCTGGAGCCCATGGGCCGCATCGGCACCTCCAACGCCGCCCGGGGCGGGCGGGTCAGCCTGGCCTTCGCAAGCCGCACCGCCTTCCTGATCCTGCCGCTCGCCGCGCTCGGCACGGTGATCGCCGCGCTCAGCACTCGGGCAGATTGACCGCCAGCCCCCCGAGCGAGGTTTCCTTGTAGCGGTGATCCATGTCCTGTCCGGTCTGGCGCATCGTCTCGATGCAGACATCCAGCGGCACGGCATGGCGGCCATCGCCGCGCAAGGCCAGCGACGCGGCCGCCACCGCCTTGATCGCCCCCATGCCGTTGCGTTCGATGCAGGGGATCTGCACCAGACCCCGCACCGGGTCGCAGGTCATGCCAAGGTGATGTTCCAGCGCGATCTCGGCCGCGTTCTCGACCTGGGCGGGGCTGCCGCCCATCACCGCACAGAAGCCGGCCGCGGCCATCGCCGCGGCGCTGCCGACCTCGCCCTGGCAGCCCACCTCGGCGCCCGAGATCGAGGCGTTGCGCTTGATGATCCCGCCGATCGCGGCCGCGGTCAGCAGGAAGTCGCGCACGCCGCGGCGGCTGGCGCCGGGGACATGGTCGAGCCAGTAGCGGATCACCGCGGGGACCACCCCGGCCGCGCCATTGGTGGGGGCGGTGACCACCTGGCCGCCGGCCGCGTTCTCCTCGTTCACCGCCATCGCATAGGCCGACAGCCAGTCGTTTCCCGCATGGGGCGGGGCCAGGTTGCTGCCCCGTTCGGCCAGAAGCTTGCGGTGGATCGCCCCGGCGCGGCGGCGGACCTTCAGCCCCCCGGGCAGTTCGCCATCGGCCGCCAGACCGCGGTCGATGCAAGCCGACATCACCGCCCAGATGCGGTCGAGGCCGGCCTCGGGCGCGCCGCGGGCGGCCACCTCGTTGGCCCGCTGGATCGCCGCAATCGACAGGCCGGTCCGTTCCGCGATGCTGAGCAGCCCGGCCGCGTCGGTGAAGGGATGGGGCAGGTCGGGCTGCGCGGCCGGATCCTCGCGCCCGAACTCGCGCGCGGTGACCACGAAACCCCCGCCGACGGAATAATAGGTCTCCTCCAGCACCGCATTGCCGGCCGCGTCGCGCGCGGCCAGCACCATGCCGTTGGGATGCAGCGGCAGCGGCGGTCCATAGTCGAAATGGATGTCGCGCGCGGGGTCGAAGGCCATCTCCGGCAGGCCCGGCGGGGCGATGCGGCCGCTGGCGGCGATGCGCGCCAGCGCCTGTTCCGCGCGGTCGGGGTCGAGCGTGTCGGGCCGGAAGCCCGCCAGCCCCAGCACCACCGCGCGATCGGTGGCGTGGCCGCGCCCGGTGAAGGCGAGGCTGCCATGCAGCCGGCAGGCAAGGGCGGCCGGTGCGCCCGAGCCGGGCACCCGCTCCGCGCCGCTGCGCAGCGCGTCGAGAAACCGCGCCGCGGCCAGCATCGGTCCCATGGTGTGCGAGGAAGACGGGCCGATGCCGATCTTGAACAGGTCGAAGACGCTGAGGAACATGGGGCCCCCTGACGGTTGCGCGCCCAGTCTATCCCGGCCCGAGGCCCGCCGCCATCGCCCTTGGCGGGGCGCGGGATTTCGCCTCGCACAGCCGCGCGGAAGCCTCTATAGAGGGCGCAGTCGGAGGATTGCGGCGCGGAACGAACATGACGAGGGATCCAGAGGGCCCGGAACGGGCCAAGCAGACCGCCGCGCGCGCGGCACTGGCCGAGCTGCGCCCGGGCATGAAGATCGGCCTCGGCACCGGATCGACCGCGGCGTGGTTCCTGCGCGAACTGGCGCGGCTGATCCGGCAGGACGGAATGCGGGTGGTGGGCGTGCCGACCTCGGTGCGCACCGGCGAGATGGCCGAGCGGCTGGGCATCCCGCTGACCACGCTGGACGAGGCGGGCTGGCTGGATCTGACCGTGGACGGCGCCGACGAGATCGGGCCGGGCCTGACGCTGATCAAGGGCGGGGGCGGGGCGCTGCTGCAGGAAAAGATCGTCGCCGCGGCCTCGGACCGGATGGTGGTCATCGCCGACCAGTCGAAGCTGGTGGACAGGCTGGGCGCCTTTCCCCTGCCGGTCGAGGTGGTTCCCTTCGGCTGGCAGGTCACCCGGGCGATGATCGAGGAGGTGATGGCCGATGCCGGCCTGCCCGGGCAGCGCACGACGCTGCGCATGAACCGCGACGAGCCCTTCGTCACCGACGAGGGGCACTTCATCCTCGACCTGCATTGCGGCCTGATCGAACGGCCGGGCGAACTGGCCGCGGCGCTGACCCAGCTGCCGGGGGTGGTCGAGACCGGGCTGTTCGTGGGCATGGCCGATCTCGCCATCGTCGGCGCCCCCGACGGCAGCCTGCGCAGGATCACCCCCGATGGCGAGACCGGCGCGGCGACCGACCTGCTGGCACCGCCCGATGGCGGGGATGCGCCGGGCGAAAGCCTGTTCCGCGGCGAGGGCGAGTGAGGATGGCCGATACGGTGGATCTGTTCGTCATCGGCGGCGGATCGGGCGGGGTGCGCGCGGCCCGCGTCGCCGCCGAGGCCGGGGCGCGCGTCGCGCTGGCCGAGGAATACCGCATGGGCGGGACCTGCGTCATCCGCGGCTGCGTGCCCAAGAAGCTGATGGTCTATGCCGCCGACTTCAGCGCCGCGTATCAGGACGCGGTGGGGTTCGGCTGGGATCCGGTCACCCCGCGGTTCCACTGGGACCGGCTGATCGCCGCCAAGGACCGCGAGATCGCCCGCCTCGAGGGTCTCTACCGCAAGGGGCTCGAGACGGCGGGCGTGCGCATCCATGACGCCCGCGCGGTGCTGGACGGACCCAACGCCGTGCGCCTGTCCAGCGGCGAGCGGATCACCGCGCGCCACATCCTGATCGCCACCGGCGGGCGGCCCTTCAAGCCCGACATCCCCGGCGCGGAACTGGCGATCACCTCGGACGACGTCTTCCATCTGCCCGGGCAGCCGCGGCGCGTCGTCATCCAGGGCGGGGGCTATATCGCCTGCGAATTCGCCTGCATCTTCAACGGCCTGGGCAGCGACGTGACGCTGGTCCACCGCCGCGACGAGCTGTTGCGCGGCTTCGACCGCGACCTGCGCGCCCATCTGGCCGCCGGAATGGCCGCGCGCGGCATCGCCCTGTGCCTCAGGCGCAACATCACCGCCATCGCCCGCGCGGGCGACGCGCTGGCGGTGCATCTGGACGATGGCGGCGTGCTGGACGCCGACTGCGTGATGATGGCCACCGGCCGGGTGCCCAACACCGCGGGGCTGGGGCTGGCCGAGGCCGGCGTCGTGCTGGCCGGGAATGGTGCGGTGGAGGTCGATGCCTATTCGCATTCCTCCGTCCCCTCGATCCATGCCGTGGGCGACGTGACCGACCGGCTGGCCCTGACGCCGGTCGCGATCCGCGAAGGCCAGGCCCTGGCCGAGACGCTGTTCGGGCCCGCGCCGGTGCGCCCCGATCACGCGCTGGTCGCCACCGCGGTCTTCACCCGGCCCGAGATCGGCACCGTCGGGCTGACCGAGGACGAGGCGCGCGAGGAATACGACGCCGTGGTCTACCGCGCCGAATTCCGCCCGATGCTGGCCACGCTGTCGGGGCGCGAGGAGAGGATGCTGATGAAGCTGGTCGTCGATGCCGCCAGCCGCCGCGTTCTGGGCTGCCACATCGCCGGCCCGGCCGCGGCCGAGATGATCCAGCTGGCCGCCGTCGCGCTGAAGATGGGCGCGACAAAGGAGGATTTCGACCGCACCGTGGCCGTGCATCCCACCGCGGCCGAGGAGCTGGTCACCATGCGGCGCCCGTCCGGCTGAGGCTTGACAGCGCCCGCGCCGGCCACACATGGGAAACGACACCGAAGGCGGAGGCGAGACCGAGCGATGCCCTACGGCAAGAATGGCGGCCCCTGGGGGGGCGGCGACGACAGGGACAAGCGGCCCGACCGCAACAATCCCTGGGGCGGCAACCGGCCGGCCCCGGGCCAGGTTCCCGATCTCGACGAGATCGTGCGCAAGGGGCAGGAGCAGCTGCGCGTGCTGATGGGCGGCCGCGGGGGGTCGGGCGGCCGGCGCGGGGGCGGCGGCGGGCCGGGCATCGGCCGCGGCGGCTGGTTCATCCTCGCCGCGGTGCTGGTGGTGGGCTGGCTCTACATGTCGGTCTATCGCGTCCTGCCCGAGGAGCAGTCCGTCCAGCTCTTCCTCGGTGAATACACCGGTGCGCCCCAGGGCGAGGGGCTGAACTTCGCCCCATGGCCGATCGTCACCTACGAGAAGGTCGCGGTGACGCGCGAAAGGGTGATCGACATCGGCCAGCCGGAACCCGGCCGGCGCGGCGCGCGCGACGCCGGGCTGATGCTGACCGGCGACGAGAACATCGTCGACATCGAATTCCAGGTGGTGTGGAACATCAAGGATCTGGGCAAGTTCCTGTTCAACCTGAAGGATCACGAGGTCACCATCCTGGCGGTGGCCGAATCGGCGATGCGCGAGATCATCGGCCGCTACGAGCTGCAGCCGATCCTGAACCGCGACCGCGGCATCATCAGCGACGAGGTGCACGCCCTGATCCAGTCCACCCTCGACAGCTACGATTCGGGCATCAACATCGTGCGCGTCAACTTCGACAAGGCCGACCCGCCGGCCGAGGTGATCGACGCCTTCCGCGATGTCCAGGCCGCCGAGCAGGAGCGCGACCGCTTCCAGAAGGAGGCCGAGCGCGACGCCAACCGCCGCCTGGCCGAGGCCCGCGGCCAGGCCGCGCAGCTGATCCAGGAGGCGGAGGCCTACCGCGCGCAGACGGTGAACGAGGCCGAGGGCGAGGCGAGCCGCTTCCGCGCCATCCTGGCCGAATACCTCCAGGCACGCGAGGTGACCCGCAAGCGGCTTTACATCGAGACGGTCGAACGGGTGCTGGGCGGGCTCGACAAGATCATCATCGACCAGTCCGCCACCAGCGCCGGCCCGGGGGTGATCCCCTATCTGCCGCTGCCCGAACTGCGCCGGGAGGCCACGCGATGAGACGCGCCACCATCATTCCCATCATCCTGATCGCGCTGGGGATCACCGCCTATTCCTCAATCTACATCGTCGACGAACGCCAGCAGGCGCTGGTGCTGCAGTTCGGCGAGGTCGTGCGCACCCGCAAGGATCCGGGGCTGGGCTTCAAGCTGCCCTTCATCCAGAACGTGGTCTTCTTTGAGGATCGCATCCTGTCGCTGGACACCCGGCCGCTGGAGGTCACCCCGCTGGACAACCGCCGCCGCGTCGTGGACGGCTTCGCACGCTGGCGCATCACCGACCCCGAGGCGTTCCGCCGCGCGGTCGGCAGCGAAGCGCAGGCCAATGTCCGGCTGGAAAGCATCCTGAATGCGGCGATGCGTCAGGAACTGGGCGCGGTCACCTCGAACGCCCTGCTGACCGCCGACCGGTCGGGCCTGATGGTCAAGATCCGCGACGTCGCGCAGAAAAGCGCCGCTTCGCTCGGGATCACCATCGTCGATGTGCGCATCAAGCGCGCCGACCTTCCGACCCAGAACCTTGAGGCGACCTTCGCGCGCATGCAGGCCGAACGCCAGCGCATCGCCGCGGAGGAGCGCGCCCGCGGTCAGGAGGCGGCGCAGATCATCCGCGCCCAGGCCGAACGCACCGCGGTGGAGACGGTGTCCGAGGCGCGCAAGCAGGCCGAGATCATCCGCGGCGAGGCGGACGCGCAGCGTAACCGGATCTATGCCGAGGCCTACGGGCTGGACCCGGAATTCTTCGCCTTCTACCGCTCTCTCACCGCCTATGAACGGGCGTTGAAGGGCAGCAATTCGCGGCTGGTGCTGACGCCGGATTCGGAATTCTTCGAATATCTGAAGGCGGCCGAGCCGCGCAGCACCACGGCCCCGGCCAGCCCCGCGCAGTGATCGCGGCGCGTCACGCCTGCGTGACATTCCCGGCCCCGGGGCTTGATTGCCGCGCGGGCCGGAAGATAGCTGGCATCAGCCGATTTCGGCATGATGCACGCAAGTCGCGGGCCCGGCCGGGCCCGCCACGTCAGGAAAGGATGTGCCATGGGTTTCATCAATGTCCGGTCCGCAAGGGTCGCGCGGGGCTGGGCGGATCTGCGGGGGCTGGCGGTGGCCGGATGCCTCGGCGCCGCGCTGATGGCGCCGGTGACGGGCCTCGCCCAGGTGGCACCGCAAAGTTTCGCCGATCTGGCCGAGAGGCTGATGCCCGCCGTGGTCAACATCACCACCACCCAGGTGGTGCGGCGTGCCGAGCGCATGCGGCCGATCGTGCCCGAGGGGTCGCCCTTCGAGGAGTTCTTCCGCGATTTCCGCGACCGCCAGCGCCAGCGGCCCGAGCGCGCCAATGCCCTCGGCGCGGGCTTCATCATCTCCGATGACGGCTACATCGTCACCAACAACCATGTCATCGACAAGGCCGACGAGATCACCGTCGAGCTGTTGTCGGGCCGCACGCTGAAGGCCGAGGTGGTCGGCCGCGACCCCAAGACCGATATCGCGCTGCTGAAGGTCGACAGCAGCGAGAAGCTGCCCTTCGTGTCCTTCGGCGACAGCGACAAGGCCCGGGTCGGCGACTGGGTGATGGCGATCGGCAACCCGCTGGGGCAGGGCTTCTCGGTCTCGGTCGGGATCGTCTCGGCGCGCAACCGCGCCCTGCAGGGCAGCTATGACGACTACATCCAGACCGACGCCGCCATCAACCGCGGCAATTCCGGCGGCCCGCTGTTCAACCTCGACGGCGAGGTGATCGGCGTGAATACCGCGATCCTGTCGCCCAATGGCGGCTCGATCGGCATCGGCTTCTCGATGGCCTCGAATGTCGTGGCCAAGGTGGTCGAGCAGCTGCGCGAATATGGCGAGACCCGGCGCGGCTGGCTTGGCGTGCGCATCCAGCCGGTCGATCCGGCGATGGCCGAGGCGCTGGGGCTGGAACGGGCGATGGGCGCGCTGGTGGCCAGCGTCACCGAGGGCGGCCCCGCCGAGAAGGCCGGCCTGCAGTCGGGCGACGTGATCCTGACCTTCGACGGGCGCGAGGTGTCGGAGATGCGCGACCTGCCGCGCATGGTCGCCGACACCCCGGTCGGCAAGAAGGTCGATGTCGGCATCTTCCGTGACGGCAGGCGGATGACGGTCTCGGTCACGCTGGGCCGTCTGGAAGATGCCGAACCGGCGATGCTGCGCGACGAGGGAGACGACAACCGCAACATCCCCGCCCCCCAGCGCAGCGCGGAAGTGCTGGGCATGCGGCTGGCGCCGCTGACCGAGGAGACGCGGCGGGAGCTGGGCATCGGCGACGACCAGCGGGGCGTCGTGGTCGAGGATGTCGATCCGGCCAGCGAGGCCTTCGAGAAGGGCATCCGCCCCGGCGATGTGGTGCTGGAGGTGG
>RFGB01000121.1 GCA_003697125.1 Alphaproteobacteria bacterium | reverse complement strand
GGGGGCACCTGCGCGATCCGCCGCGGATCGGGGCGGGCCGGGTCGGGCGGCGCCTCGCGCGCCAGGACCGGCGGGGTCTCGGCGACCAGGATCGCCCAGTTCTGGCAGGCATCGAGGCGCATCAGCACCAGCCTGCGGCCATCGCGTTCGAATTCATAGCCGATCCCGGTCAGCGGCTGTTCCCCGGCGACGAAGCGCCCCTCCCAGCTGCCATGGGGCACACCGCCGCGAGCAAAGCTCATCCACAGGATCACCTGCCCCGGCATCGCCTTCATCGGCACGGGCGTGCCGCCCGGCGCGCCGGTCTGGGCCTCGGCCCATTCCTGGCTGCACGCGCCGGCACAGGGCGCCCCCCCGGGCGTGAAGGGGCGCAGGCCCGCCGCCTCGGCCCGGGCAAGGAACAGCAGGACCGACGCGACACCGGCAAGGCTCGCAGCTAGACGCAACATGACAGCACTCTCGAATCCAGTTTCGGACGCGCGGAGGTTCCGGGCGCCCCGGCCGCCCCGGCGTCAGCCCCGCCGCGGCAGGGCGCGCAGGGCGCGCATCACCGCCAGCGCGGTCAGCCCGGCGGCCGCCATCGCGGCAAGTCCGTTGAGGATCCCCGCCCGGTAGAGGGCGGCGGTATCGAGGGCGAGCGGCAGATCGGCAAGACCTTCCATCGACAGAAATCCTTTCGCAACGCGGGGAAAACCCCCAGTTCAAACGCAGAAGTCACACGGCCCGCGCTCAGGGCCTGGTCGTCGTGCCAGCCAGGATCACCGAGATTGCCAGCGCAAGAAGGATGGCCGCGGCCGGCAGGGCCGGGCTTGCGGGAAGCGGGGCGAGCCAGTCGGCCAGCCAGCCTCCGGGTGAAACGAATTTCGCCTGCATGGTCTGGGCTCCTTCTCTTGCAATGACCATGCCTTTGCGACAAAGAAATCGCAAATTGTTCCTTTAGTATTGGTTAACGGACACATCGCTCCCCACCAGACCAGTCGGCCGCCCGGGCATCCGGGCAGCCCGGGGCATTTGCCCCGGCGCCGCGGGATCAGGAACGATAGAAGACGTGATCGCCGATCCGTGCGGTGCGGTGGAACACCTGCGACCAGCGGGGCCTGACCCTGGTGGTGTGGAAATGGGTGGCGCCCCCGGTCAGCACGCGCGGCTGGCCGTCCAGCATGATCCGGGCGATCTTGCCGGCGCGGCTGAAGGCACGCGATTCGGTGATGTGTTCGGGCCGGCCGTCGCACATGAACGAGAACTGGCAGGCATTGCGCCGATCGGCCCCCTGGCGGACCACCGCGCAGACGGTGTCGGGGTAATCCTCATGCTCCACGCGGTTCAGGATCACCTCGGCCACCGCCACCTGCCCGGCTATGGTCTCGCCGCGGGCCTCGAAATACAGCGCCTCGGCAAGGCAGCTCCACTGCGCATCGCCCTGCGCCTCGGGCAGCAGGTCGATCTCCTCCTCGGAGAAGGACAGCAGCGAGTGGCGCTCCTCCGGCGTCAGGGCGCGGAAGCGGGCATCGTCGACCAGCCGCGCCGCCTCGGCATCGACCCGGTTCAGCGCCGCCACGCTGGCCAACAGCCGCCCGCTGCGCGGGCGCGTGCCGGGCAGGATCGGCGCCTCGACCCCGCCCAGCTCGCGCAGCCGGTCGGCGGTCACCGCGCTGAGCAGCGCGCGTTCCTGGGACATGATCGCGGCGATGCGCGGCGCGAGATCCTGTCCCGGGCCGGGATCGGCCATCGCCGGCGGACCGTGAACCAGCGGTGTTCCGAAGGCAAGTGCCGCCAGAAGGGCAATCACGCGGGCGCGGCGGGGTCCGCCGCGGCGACTGTGGCAACGCATCTGTCCCACCCCATACAAGGCGCCGCGATCGCGGCGCGACGATCACAATGAATTTCAATTCATCCGCAAAGGTTACCCAACATCGGCGCGCTGTCCACCATCCGCATGCCATCCTTCTGCCGCAATGGTGCGCGGCACCGTTGCGCGAATCATCCGCGGCGGGTCGCGGGCGCTATCGTCTCAACCCCTTGCGGACCAGTCTGCCAGCAGCGTTTGAAGGCTTCGCGCCACGGATGCAAGGCCGGAAAACACCGCGCCCGGCCGCGCCACCAGCCGCGGCCCGGCCGCAGCCAGGCCGAATCGCCCGAAATCGGCGCGGATGCGCGCGCGCATCCAGGCCTCGGCCTGGACCAGCCGCCGCCCGGCCAGGGCGGGGTCGGGCGCGAGCAGCGGGTCGAGCGCCTCGAGCCCCGCGCCGGTCGCCGCCGAGACCTCGGCCACCGGCACCGCGCCCCGCGCCGACAGCGCCAGCGCGCGGCGCATCTCGGCCGCGGTGGCCCGCGCCGCCGGGCCGCGGTCGGCCTTGGTGACCAGAACCAGATCCGGCGTCTCGACGATCCCCGCCTTCATGAACTGCAGCGCATCCCCCGCCCCCGGTTCGGCCAGCAGGACGACGCGGTCGGCCAGATCGGCGATCTCGGTCTCGGACTGCCCCACCCCGACCGTCTCGACGATCACCACGTCATGGGTGGCGCGCATCAGCACCAGCGCGGGATAGGTGGCCTCGGCCACCCCGCCCAGCTGGTCGCGCGCGGCCATCGAGCGGATGAAGACGCCGGCATCCTCGGGATCGTGGCGGATGCGGGTGCGGTCGCCCAGAAGCGCGCCGCCCGACCGGCGCGAGGAGGGATCGACCGCGATCACCGCCACCGACAGGCCGCGGGCGCGCAGCCGGGGGATCAGCGCCCCGGTCAGGGTGGACTTGCCCACCCCCGGCGGCCCGGTCAGGCCCAGGGCGATACCGCGCGGGTCCTGCAGCGCCGCATCCAGCAGCGCGGCCGCGCCGCCCGCCTCGACCGCCGCCAGCGCCCGCGCCAGCGCGGGCTTGCCGCCCCTGCGCAGTTCGGCCAGCGTGGTCATCGCCTGAGCAGCGCGGCCTGTGCCGCGGCGAGCTGGGCGATGGGCATCCGGTAGGGCGAGCAGGAGACGTAATCGAGCCCGGCGACTTCGCAGAAGCGGATCGAGACCGGATCGCCGCCATGTTCGCCGCACAGTCCCAGCGCCACCCCTGGCCTGACCGCGCGCGCGCGCTGCACCGCGATCAGGATCAGCTCGCCCACCCCTTCCAGATCCAGCGCGTGGAAGGGATCCTCGGGGAATACCCCCTGCCGGACATAGTCGCGCATGAAGCGCCCGGCATCGTCGCGGCTCAGCCCATAGGTCATCTGGGTCAGGTCATTGGTGCCGAAGCTGAGGAAGCTTGCATTGCGCGCCAGATCGCCCGCGCGCAGCGCCGCGCGGGGGGTTTCCACCATCACCCCCAGCCGGTAGGCGGGCCTGGCGCCGCGTTCGCGCGCCACCGCCTCGGCCACCGCCTCGATGCGCGCGCGCACCAGCTCGACCTCGCGCGCGGCCGAGACGAGGGGGATCATGATCTCGGGCGTCACCGTGTCCCCGCCCTGCGCCTGGACCGCCAGCGTCGCCTCGAAGATCGCGCGGGCCTGCATCTCGTAGATCTCGGGCATCAGCACCGCCAGCCGGACGCCGCGCTTGCCCAGCATCGGATTGAATTCGGCCAGCTCCTCGGCGCGGGCCTCGATTGCGGCGGGGGGGATGCCCATCTCCTCGGCCACCGCGCGCTTCTCGGCCGCCGAGACGGGCAGGAACTCGTGCAGGGGCGGGTCCAGAAGCCGGATCGTCACCGGCAGGCCGCGCATGATCCCGAACAGCTCGATGAAGTCGGCCCGCTGCATCGGCAGCAGCTGGTCCAGCGCCCGGCGCCGTTCGGCGGCGTCGCGGGCGAGGATCATCTCGCGCATCACGTTGATGCGGTCGGCCTCGAAGAACATGTGCTCGGTGCGGCACAGCCCGATGCCGTCCGCGCCGAAGCGCCGGGCCAGCCGCGCATCCTGCGGGGTGTCGGCATTGGCCCGCACGCGCAGCCTGCGGACCTCGGCCGCCCATTCCATCAGCCGTGCGAAGGCGCCGGACAGTTCCGGCTGGATCATCGGCGCGGCGCCGGCCAGCACCTCGCCCCGCCCGCCATCCACGGTCAGCAGGTCGCCCTCGGCGAAGACGCGCCCGTCCGGCGCGCGCAGGATCCCGGCCTGGGGGTCGAGCGCCAGCTCGCCACAGCCTGCCACGCAGGGCAGTCCCAGCCCGCGGGCGACCACGGCGGCGTGGCTGGTCATGCCGCCGCGCATGGTCAGAAGCCCGGTGGCGGCATGCATGCCGCGGATGTCCTCGGGGCTGGTCTCGGTGCGCACCAGGATGCAGGGCACCTCCTGCGCGCGCAGGGCCATCGCCGCCTCGGGGGTGAAGACGATCCGCCCCGAGGCGGCGCCGGGGCTGGCGGCCAGCCCGCGGGCGATCACGTCGCGGCGGTGGCGCGGATCGATCTGGGGGTGGAGATGTTCGGCGAGGCTGCGCGGGTCCACGCGCAACAGCGCGTCGGCGCGGCTGATCGCGCCGGAATCGGCCAGGTCCACCGCGATGCGCACCGCCGCGCGGGCGCCGCGCCTTGCGGGCCTGGCGTCGAGCAGATGCAGCGCGCCATCCTCCAGGGTGAATTCCAGCTCCTGCGCATCGCCCAGCGCCGCCGCCGCCTGCCCGCCCGCGCGCGACAGCGCCGCGACCGTCCCGGGCGAGATCTCCTCGAGCGACTGCCCGGGCTGGCCCATGCGCAGGCGCTCCTCGCGGCCCACCGGCAGCGGGCTGCGCTGACCCGACAGCGCGTCCAGCCCCTGGGACTGGGGCAGATAGCGCCCCCAGATCCCCGGCGCGCCGGTGCGTTCGTCGACGAAGCGCACCACCCCGGCGCCCGAGAT
>RFGB01000120.1 GCA_003697125.1 Alphaproteobacteria bacterium | reverse complement strand
CCGGCGCGGCCCGAGGCGGGTGGGCCGCGAACCGCCCGCCGCGCGCGCGCCATCGCCGGGGCGGGGCCTCGGGCCGCGCCGGCGCCCGACCACCCTTGACGCGCGCCCCGCCGCGCCCAAGTTGAACCCCGTGGACGCCGGCCCCGAATTCCGCATCACCGTCCTGCGCAGCCTGGCCGAGATCCCGGCCGGCGCATGGGATGCCTGCGCCTGCCCCGAGGCGGCCGATGGCGGCCGGCCCGAGGATCCCTTCACCACCCACCGCTTCCTCTCGGCACTGGAACGCTCGGGCTCGGTCGGCGGGCGCACGGGATGGCAGCCCGCCCATCTGATTGCCGGCGCCGGCGCCCGGACGGTGGCGGCGATGCCCCTCTACCTCAAGTTCCACAGCCAGGGCGAATACATCTTCGATCATGCCTGGGCGCATGCATGGGAACGCGCCGGCGGGCGCTACTATCCCAAGCTTCAGGCCGCGGTCCCCTTCACCCCGGCCACCGGGCGGCGGCTGCTGGTGGCCCCCGGCGCCGACGCCGAGGCGGCCCGCGCCGCGCTGATCCAGGGCGCGCTGGAGCTTGCGCGCCGCAACGGCCTGTCCTCGCTGCATGTCACCTTCTGCACCGGGTCCGAGGCGGCATGGGGCGCCGGGCTGGGCCTGATGCGCCGGCAGACGCTGCAGTTCCACTGGCTGAACCGAGGCTATCGCGACTATGACGATTTCCTGGCCGCGCTGTCGGCGCGCAAGCGCAAGGCGATCCGCAAGGAGCGCGCCACCGCCCGGCGCGCCGGCGAGATCCTGCGCCTGACCGGAGACGACATCCGCCCCGCGCACTGGGATGCCTTCTGGGCCTTCTATCAGGATACCGGGGCGCGCAAATGGGGGCGCCCCTACCTGACCCGCGCCTTCTTCGACCTCGTGCATCAGACGATGCGCCACGACGTGCTGCTGGTGCTGTGCCAGCGCGGCGGGCGCCCGATCGCCGGCGCGCTCAACTTCATCGGGCGCCGCGCGCTCTATGGCCGCTACTGGGGCTGCATCGAGGACCACCCCTGCCTGCATTTCGAACTGTGCTACCATCAGGCCATCGAATGGGCGATCGCCCAGCGGCTCGACCGGGTCGAGGCCGGCGCGCAGGGGGAACACAAGCTCGCCCGCGGCTATCTGCCGGTGCCGATCCATTCCCTGCACTGGATCGCCGACCCGCAATTCGCCCGGGCGGTGGCGGGCTATCTGGCCGAGGAGACCGCGGCGACCGATGCCGAGATCGCCGCGCTTTCCCGGCTGGGACCGTTCCGCCGCGACGGCGAGGGGGCCGGCGGTGACAGCGCCCCGGACAGCGGCTAGACTTGCCCCCGGGATCCGCCGCCCCGGCGGCGGCTGCGAAGCTAGGGGAGAACCGCGATGGTCGAGAGGCTGACCGGCAGCGCGCGGGCCGAGGCGCTGGCCGAGCTGGCGGAGCGGGGCTGGCAGGAGGTTCCCGGCCGGGACGCGATCGCCAAGACCTTTGCCTTTTCCGACTTCGTCACCGCCTTCGGCTGGATGACCCGCGTCGCGCTGTGGTCCGAGAAATGGAACCACCATCCCGAATGGCGCAATGTCTACCGCACCGTCGAGGTGACGCTCAGCACCCATGACGCGGGGGGCCTGACCGAACGCGACGTCAAGCTCGCGCGCAAGATGGACGCGTTGGCCGGCTGATCCCGACGCGCCCCTTCAGGGCCAGGCGGCAAGCGGCGGCAGGCTCATCAGCACCGCCTCGACATTGTGCCCGGTCTCCAGCCCGAAACGGGTGCCACGGTCATAGACCAGGTTGAACTCGGCATAGCGGCCGCGGCGGATCAGCTGCCAGGCGCGCTCCTCCTCGGTCCAGGGCTCGTCGCGATGGCGCTCGACGATCGGCAGCCAGGCCTCGAGGAAGGCGCGCCCGACATCGCGGGTGAAGGCGAAGTCCGCCTCCCAGTCGCCGGTGCACAGATCGTCATAGAAGATGCCCCCGACGCCGCGGGGCTCGCCGCGATGGCGGATCATGAAATACTCGTCCGCCCAGGCCTTGAATCGCGGATAGTAGCCCGGGTCGTGGGCGTCGCAGGCCGCGCGTAGGCGGTCATGGAAGAAGGCGGTGTCCTCGGCCAGCTCGACCATCGGATTCAGGTCGGCCCCGCCCCCGAACCACCACGCCGCCGGGGTCCAGAACATGCGGGTGTTCATGTGCACCGCCGGCACCTTCGGCGAGCGCATATGCGCGACCAGGCTGATGCCCGCCGCCCAGAAGCGCGGATCCTCGGCCAGGCCGGGGATGTCGCGCCGGGCGGTCAGGCTCTGCCGCGCGCGGGCGTCCAGCCTGCCATGCACCGTCGAGACATTGACGCCCACCTTCTCGAACAGCCGGCCCTGGCGCATGATCGCCATCACCCCGCCGCCGCCATCCTCGCCGGGGGCGGGTTCGCGCCGGGTGGCGCGGCGCTCGAACCGGCCGGGGGCGAGCGCGGCATGGGGCCCGTGGCGCTGGGTCTCCTCCAGCCGCTCGAAGGCGGCGCAGATGGTGGCCTGAAGCTCGGCGAACCAGGCGGCGGCGCGGGCCTTGCGTTCGGCGAAGGGGTCCGCGTTCGGATCGGGCTCGGTCATGGCGCATCCTCCTCAGCCGCCCCAGATATCCCGAAGCCCGCGCCGGGGCCAGAGCCCGCCGGATCGGCTCAGACCCGGTCCAGCAGGCTGCGCCACAGCAGGCCCCAGCGCCGGCGCGCCTCGCTCTCGGGACCCAGATCGCGCAGCACGTCCACCCCCTCGCGGGCGCGGGCCAGCACATAGCCCGCCCGCCAGGCGGCGCGCAGGGCGGGACGGGCCGCCGCGGGGGCATGGCGTGCCGCGGCCAGGCCCTGCCCGTGGCGCGCGCGCGCGCGGGCGCCCAGGCGGGCGACCGCGCACGACAGGGCGGGGGTGGTGCGGCCCTCGGCCAGGGCGG
>RFGB01000119.1 GCA_003697125.1 Alphaproteobacteria bacterium | reverse complement strand
GTGAATCAGCATTCCTCAAAAAACGCTAGCGATTTATGAGTGTATGACCTAGACCACCCCGGCGCGACGCGGGTGGGCCGCGCGACGGCCCGACAGGCTGCCCGCGTCAGACGGGGCGGGGCGTCGCGCCGGGGCGGCCCGGGCTCAGCCCCCGGCCGTGGCGGCATCCCCGCGGGCGCGCCACTCGGCCCAGGCCTCGGGGGTGTCGAGATCGGTCGCCGCCCCCTCGCCCGGGGTGGGCACGTCCACCACATGGCCCTCGGCGGCGCGGATGATCTCTCGCGCCCCCATGTCCCCGGCAAGTCCGCGCAGCGCCTCGAAGAAGCGCCGGCCGAACAGCACCGGATGCCCCGGCCGGCCGCTGGCGGTGACCGCGCGGCAGATCTCGCGCCCCCCCGCCGGATCATAGGCGGCGACCAGCCGCCGCAGATGCGCCGCCCCGATCTCGGGCATGTCGGCCAGCACCAGGATCACCGCGTCGGTCTCGGGATCGATCGCGGCCATTCCGGCGCGGATCGAGCTGGACATGCCCTCGGCGGCGAGGGGATTGTCCACGATGTCGAGATCGAGCCCCGCCAGCGCGGCGCGGCGCGCCCGATCGCCGGCGGGCAGCACGACATGCACCGCGGCGAGGCCCGCCCCGAGGCAGGCCCGGGCGATGCGGGCGATCAGCGGCGCGCCCTCGACCTCCTCCAGCAGCTTGTCCGCGCCGCGCATCCGCCGCGCCGAACCCGCGGCCAGCACGATCGCCGCGATGCGCGGCCGGCCCGGCCGGGCGGGCGGTGCCGTGCGCGGCTGCGGACGGGTGGGGATCTCCTTCAGAAGCCCGCCCACCCCCATCGCGGCGATGTCGGCCGCGCTCACCGGCAGCCCGCAGGCCAGCCGTTCCAGCACCCGGTCCGCGCCGTTCAGGGCCGGCGAGCGCACCGAGCCCGGCAGCCCGACCACCGGCCGTTCGCCCAGCGCGCCGAGAAACAGCAGGTTCCCCGGATCGACCGGCATGCCGAAGCGTTCGATCCGCCCCCCCGCGGCGACCACCGCCGCCGGCGCGACATCGGCGCGGTCCTGGGCGGCGGAGGCGCCGAGGATCAGGATCATCTCGCCGGGAAGCTCCGCCAGCGCCGCGGCCAGCGCCGCGGTCTCGTGGGGGACGACCCGCTCGGCCGCCACCGCCATGCCCAGCGCCGCCAGCCGGTCGCGCAGCGCGGCAAAGCCCTTGGCGATCAGCGTCTCGCGCATGCCGCGCACCCGGGTCTGGATCACTGCCGCATCGGCGCGGACCCGCCCGTGAACCCGCACCACCGCAGCCCCGCCAAGCGCGGAGATCGCCGCCGCGACCACCGCCTCGGGCAGGCCGAAGGGCAGGATCTTCACCGTCGCCACCAGGTCGCGCGGCCCGACCCGGGCGAAATCGGGCAGCGTCGCCAGGGTGACGCGCTCATCCACCGCATTCAGCCGGTCGACCGCCGCGGCATCGACGCGCAGGATGCCGGGCCGGTCGGCCAGCAGGTTCGCCCGCCCGGTGAAGGGCCCCTGCAGGGTCAGCCCCAGCCCCGCGCCATCCCCGGCCAGCGCACAGGCGACGCGCCGGGCGGCCTCGTCCTCGGTCAGGTCCCCGGGCTCCAGCCGCGCCACCGTCACCTGCCCGATCCCGGCCGCGGACAGCGCCGCGATGTCCTGCGCCCCCAGCACCCGGCCCTTGCGCAGCCGCCCGCCGGGAAGCGGGATGGAATGGGCGAGCACCGCGCCCTCCGCCTCGGACAGCGGGACCGGCCCGAACCTCATGCCACCGCCGGGGCCGCGACCGGACGGGTCTCGGGCCGGCGCAGCCGCTCGGTCATCTGGGCGAGGATGGCGATGGCGATCTCGGCGGGGGATCTGGCGCCGATGTCCAGCCCGACCGGGGCGTGGATGCGGGCGATCTCGGCCTCGGAGAAGCCGGCCTCGCGCAGCCGGGCCACGCGCTTGGCATGGGTTCGGGTCGAGCCCAGGCAGCCGAGATAGAAGCAGTCCGAACGCAGCGCGAACCGTATCGCGGGATCGTCCAGCTTGGGATCATGGGTCAGGGTGACGATCGCGGTGCGCTGGTCCGGCGCCAGCGCGGTCAGGGCGTCATCGGGCCAGTCGTGGACGATCCGCTCGCCCGGAAAGCGCGCCGCGCTGGCGAAGGCCTCGCGCGGATCGATCAGCGTGACGTCATAGCCCGCCAGCCGCGCCATCGGCGCCAGCGCCTGGGCGATGTGCACCGCGCCCACCACGACGAGGCGCAGCGGCGGATTGTGCACGCCCAGGAACCACGGCCCCGCCAGGCCCGACCGGTCGCTGCGCAGCGCCTCGGCCGCCGCCCCGGCCAGGGGATCGCCGGCCCCGCCCACCAGCCGCCGCTCCCAGCTCTCGGTGTTCACTGCATAGACCACCGGGCGCCGCGCGGCACGGGCCGCGACCAGGTCCTCCAGCAGCGCCACCGGCAGGCCCCGGCCCACCCCCACAGGTTCGACCAGGACGCGGATCGTCCCGCCGCAGGCGAGGCCCACGGCAAAGGCATCCTCGTCCGACACGCCGAAGCTGAGGATCCGCGGCACGCCGTCCTCCAGCGCCTCCAGCGCCTCGGCGATCACCGCCCCCTCGACGCAGCCGCCCGAGACCGAGCCGGTCATCTCCGCCTCGCCCGAGATGGCCAGCTGGCTGCCCACCGGCCGGGGGGCCGAACCCCAGGTCTCGACCACCGTGGCCAGCGCCACCGGCTTGCCCGCGCGGTGCCATTCCAGCGCCGCCTCGGGAATGCGGTCATGTCGCGCGTCGCTCATCGCATCCTCTCCCCCTTGCAGTTCCCGATATAGCGCGGCGGCGGGGCGAAGGCACGGGGGCTGCGCGGGCATGCCCGGGTCACAGCGCACGCATCAGCCGCGCCTTCTCGCCCTCGTCATCGGGATCGGACAGGGTGTCCGCCAGCTCCTCCAGCGAAGCGATGCTGTGGGCCGAACGCAACACGTCGACATGGGGCAGCAGCGCCCGGATGCCCGCGGCGCGCGGGGCGAAGCCGTCCCAGCGCAGCAGCGGATTGAGCCAGATGAGTCGCCGGCAGGACAGGCGCAGCCGTTCGGCGGCCCGCGCCAGCCGTGCGGGATCGTCGCGGTCCAGCCCGTCGGTGATCAGGAGCACCACCGCCCCCTGTCCCAGCACCCGGCGCGACCAGTCGCGGTTGAACGCCTCCAGCGCCGCGGCCAGGCGCGTGCCCCCCTCCCAGTCGCGCGCCTCGCGCCCGGCGGCGGCCAGCGCGGCATCGACATCGCGCGCGCGCATGTGGCGGGTGATGTTGGTCAGCCGCGTGCCCATGGTGAAGGCGTGCACCTTCGCCCAGCCCGCGCCGCGGGCATTGGCGGCGGCGTGCAGGAAATGCAGCAGCATGCGGGAATATCCCGACATGGAGCCGGAGATGTCGCACAGCACCACCAGATTGGGCCAGCGCCGGCGGCGTTCGCGCATCAGCATCCGGTCGACATCGCCGCGGCGGGCCATGCGGCGCAGCGTCGCCCGCCAGTCCGGCGCCCGTCCGCGCGCCGAGGGGGCGGTGCGCCGGCTGGCGATGGGTTTCACCGGCAGGCGCAGCCTGGCGATCGCCCGGCGGGCGGCCGCCTGCTCGGCGGCGCTCATCTGTTCGAAATCCATCGATTTCAGCTTCTCGTCGGCCGAGAAGGTCAGCCGCGCGTCGAGCTCGATCTCCTCGGGCGCCTCCTCCTCGCGCCCGCTTTCCGGCGGGGGGGGCTCGGTGCCTTCCAGAAGCGCCTCCGCCGCCCGGCGTTCGGCATCCTGGGGCCTGCGCTCCTCCTGGGTGCCGCGCAGGGAGGGCAGCAGCATCGCCATCATCCGCTCGAGAAACTGCGGATCGCGCCAGTAGAGGCGGAAGATCTGGCCGAAGATCTCGCGGTGCTCGGGGCGGCTGACGAAACAGGCGTGCAGCGTCCAGTAGAAGTCGCGGCGCGAGGTGAATCCCGCCGCCTCGACGGCGCGGATCGCCTCGATCACCCGGCCCGGGCCGACCGGCAGCCCGGCCCGGCGCAGGGCGCGGGCGAAATGGGTGATGTTCTCGGCCAGCCTTCCGTCGGGGTTGACCGGCAGGCCCGCCAGATCGCCGCGGCTGCCCGTGTCCGCCATCGCGTCACCCATCCGCGCATCGCCCCGGCGCCGCCGTCATGCCGGCTCCAGCTTCGCCTTCGCCTGATCCAGAAGCCGCTTCACCTCGGATCCCTGCAGCTTGGCGATGTCGTCCTGATATTTCAGGATGGCGCCCAGCGTGTCGGCGATGATCGCGGGCGACAGTTCCACCGCATCCAGCGCGACGAGGCATTTCGCCCAGTCGATGGTCTCGGCGACGCCCGGCTTCTTGAACAGATCCTCGGTGCGCAGGCTCTGGACAAAGGCCACCACCTCGCGGCTCAGCCGCTCGGTCGCCTCCGGCGCGCGGGCGCGCAGGATCTCCATCTCGCGATCGAAATCCGGATAATCGACCCAGTGATAGAGACAGCGCCGCTTCAGCGCGTCATGCACCTCGCGGGTGCGGTTCGATGTCAGGATCACGATCGGCGGCACCGGCGCCCTGACCGTTCCCAGTTCGGGAATGGTGACCTGATAGTCGGACAGGGCCTCCAGCAGGAAGGCCTCGAAGGGCTCGTCGGTGCGGTCGATCTCGTCGATCAGCAGCACCGGCGCCCCGCCCGGCTGGGGGGACATGGCCTCGAGCAGCGGGCGCCGGATCAGGAAGCGTTCCGAGAACAGCTCGTCGGTCAGCGTCTCGCGGTCCGTGCCCTCGGTCACCTCGGCGGTGCGGATCGCCACCATCTGGGCGGCGAAGTTCCATTCATAGACCGCCGAGGCGGCATCCAGCCCCTCATAGCACTGCAGCCGGATCAGCCGCCGGTCCAGCGCCGCGGCCAGCGCCTTGGCGATCTCGGTCTTGCCGACGCCGGCCTCGCCCTCCAGGAACAGCGGCCTGCCCAGCTTCAGCGCCAGGAACACCACCGTGCCCAGCGCCCGCCCGCACACATAGCCCTGTCCGGCCAGAAGCGCCTGCGTCGCGTCGATGCTGTCGGGAATTGCGGTCACGGTCTCGCTCCATCTCGCTCCGCGCCAATGGAGGGACTCGCGCGCCGGAAATCAACCCCCCGTCCGCGCCGCGGGCTCAGCGCGGCGGGCCTTCCTCCCACCGGCCGATGATGATGCCCGCGCCCTCCTCGTCCTCGCGCAGGGCGATGACCTCGGCATCGGTCATGGTGACCCGGTTGCGGCGCGCGGTCAGCCGTTCGATCAGGCGGTCCTGCATCTCGCGGCGCACCGCCTCGTGGCCCGGATCGCGGCCGAGGTCGAAGAACTCGTCGGGATCGTTGCGCAGGTCGAGCAGCTGCGGCGGGAAATGGCGGAAATGGACGTATTTCCAATCCTCGGTGCGCAGCATGTAGCCGCGCGCCTCGGACGGGGCCACGCCCAGCATCTCGCGCGCGGCATAGAAGGCGTAGTCGATCTCCGAGAACACCGCGTCGCGCCAGTCGGGGGGGGCGCGCGCCGTGCAGCAGCGGGACGAGCGAGCGCCCCTCGAGCCGGTGGGCGGGGGGCACGCCGCCGGCCGCCTCGATGAAGGTGGGCAGCAGGTCGATCGCCTCGACCGGCGCGTCGCAGGCGGTGCCGCGGGTGGCGTCGGCCTCCGGCCGGGGATCGAGGATGATCAGCGGGATGCGCACCGAGCATTCATGGAACAGCTCCTTCTCGCCCAGCCAGTGGTCGCCCAGATAGTCGCCGTGATCCGAGGTGAAGACGATCATCGTGTCGCGGTCGCGGCCGGTTTCCTCCAGCCAGGCGAACAGCCGGCCCAGGTGATCGTCGATCTGCCGGATCAGCCCCATATAGGCGGGCAGCACCGTCTCGCGCACGCCCTGGGCCGAGAAGGTGCGGCTCACCTCCATCTCCATGAAGGCGCGGTAGACCGGGTTGGGGTCGCGGCGCTCGGCCTCGTGGCGATGCACCGGCAGGAAGCTGTCGGGCCCATACATCGCGTGATAGGGCGCGGGGGCGACGTAGGGCCAGTGGGGCTTGATGTAGCTCAGATGGCACAGCCAGCGCTCCGCCCCCGCCGCCTCGATGAACTGGCGCGCGCGCATGGTGGTGTAGGCGGTCTCGGAATGCGCCTCGCGCACCCGGGCGGGAAGGGCGGAATTCCTCAGATACCAGCCCGAGCGGATCTCTCCCCCCGGCCCCTCGCCGGAATTGGCCCATTCCTCCCACGGATTCTCGCCCGGATAGCCCCGGGCGCGCAGCCAGTCATTGTAGGCCAGCCGCCCCCCCCTGCGCCGCAGCAGCGGGCCGGGATGCAGGCCGTCGTCGCGCTCCCAGGGCTCGAACCCGGCCTCGGCCACCAGCCGCCCCGGGCCGGCGTCGCGATCCAGCCCCAGCCGGGCCATGCCCTCGACATCCGGCATCATGTGGGTCTTGCCGGCAACCGCGACGCGAAACCCCAGCGGGCGAAGATAGTCGCCCAGGGTCCATTCCCCGACCGGCAGCGGCACGCGGTTCCAGGTGGCGCCATGGCTGAACACGGTGCGCCCGGTATAGAACGAGGCCCGCGACGGCCCGCAGACCGGCGACTGCACATAGGCGCGGTCGAAGCGCACGCCCCGCGCGGCCAGCCGGTCGATGTTCGGGGTCTCGAGATGGGGATGGCCGTAACAGCCCAGATGGTCCCAGCGCAGCTGGTCGGCCATGATGAACAGGATGTTGCGCACCGGCGTCATCGGCGGGATCCTCCCGGCGGGCCCGGCCGGACCGGCGCGGGCGATGGGCCCGCCCCGTCACCCGGGGCGGCGCGGACGGGCGGCGCCGCCTTCAGAAGTTCTTTCCCGGTTCGATTCTGTATTTTCCGCTTGGGTCTGTGATTGCGACGAGTCGGATGACGCATCCGTCGCCGCGGTCCCATTTCCATGGGAAGAATGCGAAGGTGCAGCGTTTTCCGGTGACGGCGTCGATTTCGCCGCCGACATTTTCGATGCCGAGGATTCCGGCGCTGAACAGCTTTCTGTGGACGGGTTCCCATTCCGGGAAGTCGTCCTTCCAGTCGCGTCCGCCGGACCATTCGCGGTATTCGGCCTCCAGATGCGGCAGCAGCGGTCCGTTGCGCTGCGGGCCGATGGCGGTGGCCAGCGGGTGGTCGTTGGCCTGGGTGTCGTGGCCGACGACCTTGACGCCCTTCTCGATCATCCAGTCGGCGGCGGAGGGGACGAGGCCCGGGCAATAGGCGAAATAGTCGCCATCGTCATAGACCTTGTGCCAGCCGGTGTTGATGATCAGCACGTCGCCCCTGCGGATGGCGTGGCCGCAGGCCGCCTCCAGATCATCGGCGGTGATCTGTTCCCATTTCTTCTTGGGGATGGAGACCACCAGGCCCGATCCGAAGAAATGCGGCAGCGGCACCTCGTCGATGAAGGGGGTGCCCTGGACCACATGCGCCGGCGCGTCGATATGGGTGGTCACATGCATGGTGGTGGTGATGGTCTGGCTGAGCACGCCGGACTTGGCCATGTAGTGCATCCGCTCGATCTGGACGTCGCGGAAATAGGGCCAGTTCGGGCACTGGAAGCCGAAACGGTGGCTGAGGTCGTAGAACTCCAGCCCCATGGCATTGTCGCGGTTGCCCTGGAATTCGATGCCGCGCACCGTGACCATCGCGCCTCTCCCCCTGCTGCCGGTCGCCGCCGTCCCGCCATCCGCCGCCATCCGCCCCCGCCCCGCGCGGCAGGCGCGGGCGGGGATCGGGGGCATCGCCGCGGGGCGGTCTTGTCCGAAGCATGATACAGGGGGTCCGCCATGCGGTCAATCATTGTCTGCATCACGGCCATGATGTATTGTATGGCGATACATCGGCGGCCCGGGCCATCACCCCGGGCGATGATCATCGCGGGAGGCGGGGATGGAGCGGGACGGCACCGGCGGCACGGGCGAGGGGCGCGGCTGGCGCGACACGGGCGGCGGGCGCGACACGGGCGGCGGGCGCGGCGGCATCCAGGTCATCGCCCGCGCCGCGCGCATCCTGCGGGTGATCCGCGACAATCCCGCGGGCATGAGCCTCGGCCGCATCGCCGCCCGCGCCGGGCTGCCCCGCTCAACCGTCCAGCGCATCGTCGCCGCCCTGCAGGAGGAGGGGCTGGTCGCCGCCGATCCCCGCGGCGGCGGCCTCAGGCTCGGCCCGGAAATCACCGCCCTGGCCGAGGCCGCGCGCGTCAGCATCGTCGAGACCTGCCGCCTGCTGCTGACCGAGCTCGCCCGCGCCACCGGCGAGACCGCAGACCTCTCCGTCCTGCGCGGCCAGGCAATGATCTTCCTCGATCAGGTCCCGGGAACCCACCGCCTGCGGACCGTCTCGGCGGTGGGCGAGGCCTTCCCGCTCACCACAACCGCCAATGGCCGCGCCTGCCTCGCATGCCTGCCCGTCCAGCGCGCCAAAGAACTCGCCGAACAGGAATGGGAACGCCAGGGACAGAAGGGCGACATCAGCCGCCTGCTCGACATGCTCGAGACCATCCGAAACACCGGCCTCGCCTACGACATCGACGAACATACCGACGGAATCTCCGCCATCGGATTCGCATTCCGCGACCGCTCCGGAGACCTCCTCGCAATCTCCGTCCCGGTCCCCTCATCCAGATTCGCCGACGTCAGGTCCCGCGTCGAAAACGCACTCCTCAACACAAGAAAACACATCGCAAAAACACTCGGAACAGACAAAACAACCTGATCACCTCAATCCGCCCCCCGACCACTCGCCGCCAGCCGCCGCACCGCCGCGCCGC
>RFGB01000118.1 GCA_003697125.1 Alphaproteobacteria bacterium | reverse complement strand
CCGGCGCGGCGGTGGTGGAGGACCGCCACGCCCCGGACCTGGCCGACCGGCTGGCGGCGCTGGCGCCCGGCGGTTATGACCGGATCATCGAGGTCGATTTCGGCGCCAATGCCGGGATGGACATCGCGCTTCTGGCCCCGAACGGCATCATCGCCGCCTATTCCTCGACCAGCTGCCCCGAACCGCGCCTCGCCTATTACGCGCTGCAGTCCAAGGGCGGCACCCTGCGCACCATCCAGGGCTTCAACCTGCCCGCCGAAGCCCGCGCCCGCGCCCAGGACGACATCGCCCGCATGGCCGATGCGGGCAGGCTGCGCGTCGCGGTGGGCGCGGTGCTGCCGCTGGCGCGGATTGCCGAGGCGCACCGGCTGGTCGAGGCCGGCACGGTGATCGGCAATGTCGTCGTCGCGCCCTCCGGCGGCTGAACCCGGATCCGGCCGCGGCGATCCCCGCTTTTCACAGGCTGGGGATAACCCGCTTTCGGTGTATCAGGGGGCGGGGGAGATTCGCATGGCAGACGGCACCACCGGCCCGGAACCATCGGCCGCACCGCACAGCATCGAGGCCGAGCAGGCCCTGCTGGGCGCGATCCTCAACGGGCGCGAGGTCTTCGACGACGTCGCCGAGTTCCTGCGCGCCGAGCATTTCTACGAACCGACCCACGGCCGGATCTGGGACTGCATCGCCACCCGGCTGGAACGCAACATGCTGGCCAACCACACCGCGGTGGCCACCTACATGAAGGATGACGCCGGTCTGAAGGAACTGGGCGGCGCCGCCTATCTCGCGCGCCTCTCGGCTGCAGCGATCTCGGCCTATGCGGCGGTGGACTATGCCCGCATCGTCTATGACCTCGCGCTCCGGCGCGAACTGATCCGGGTGGGGAGCGAGATTGCCGACCGCGCCGCGCGGGTCAGCATGGATGACGAGCCGGCCGAGATGATCGTCGACGCCGAGCAGCGCCTCTATGCCATCGCCGAGAAGGGCCGCCGGGAATCGAGCTTCCAGCGTTTCGGCGCGGCGGTGAAGGCAGCGATCGATGTCGCCTATGCCGCCTATCAGCGCGATGGCGGGCTTGCGGGAATCTCGACCGGACTGATCGACCTGGACCGCAAGCTGGGCGGGCTGCACCCCTCGGACCTGCTGATCATCGCCGGGCGGCCCTCGATGGGCAAGACATCGCTGGCCACCAACATCGCCTTCTCGATCGCCCGCGCCCACCGCATCGGCACCCGCCCCGACGGCAGCCAGGGCACCGTCGATGGCGGGGTGGTCGGGTTCTTCTCGCTGGAGATGTCGGCCGAACAGCTGGCCGCGCGCATCCTGTCCGAACAGGCCGAGATCCCCTCCGAACAGATCCGCCGCGGCGAGATGACCGAGGACGCCTTCCGCCGGCTGGTCGAGGCGGCCAACGCGCTGCACCGCATCCCGCTGTTCATCGACGACACCCCGGCGCTGACCATCGCCCAGCTTTCGGCGCGGGCGCGGCGGCTGAAGCGCCAGCACGGGCTGGACGTGCTGTTCGTCGACTATCTGCAGCTGGTGCGCCCCGCCCGCAGCCGCGCCTCGGACAATCGCGTGAACGAGGTGGCCGAGATCACCCAGGGCCTGAAGGCGATCGCGAAGGAGCTGGACATCCCGGTCGTCGCCCTCTCGCAGCTGTCGCGCCAGGTCGAGGCGCGCGAGGACAAGCGCCCGCAGCTGTCGGACCTGCGCGAATCGGGGTCGATCGAACAGGATGCCGATGTGGTGATGTTCGTGTTCCGCGAGGAATACTACAAGGAGCGCGAGAAGCCCTCGGACAGCAATGCCGAGGCGCTGATCAAGTGGCAGGAGGAGATGGACCGCGTCACCGGCAAGGCGGAGGTGATCATCGGCAAGCAGCGCCACGGCCCGATCGGCACGGTGGAGCTGTCCTTCGACGGCCGCTTCACCCGCTTCGGCAATCTGGAGAAGTTCCGTCAGCCCCTCTGACCGCGCGGCCGGGTGCCGCGGGTGGGCGCGGCCCGGGTCGGGTCCTCGGGCCAGGGATGCCGGGGATAGCGGCCCCGCATCTCCTTGCGCACATCGGCATAGGACGAGGCCCAGAAGCCCGGCAGATCGGCGGTGACCTGGACCGGCCGCCCGGCGGGAGACAACAGCTCGATCACCAGCGGGCAGCGCCGCGGGCCCAGGACCGGATGCTCGGTCAGCCCGAACAGTTCCTGCAGGCGCACCCGGATGCCGGGCGCCGCGCCCGACCAGTCCACCGGCAGCCGGCTGCCGGTGGGGGCGACGAATTCGGCCGGCGCCTCGCGATCCAGAAGCTGGCGCTGCGGCCAGTCCAGAAGCCCGGCCAGGATCGCCGCCAGATCCAGCGCCGCCAGATCGGACGCCCGCCGCATCCCCGCCAGATGCGGGCGCAGCCAGTCGTCGAGCCGGGCCAGAAGCCCGGCATCCGACATGTCGGGCAGGTCGGCCCCCTGGGCGCGCAGCCATTCCACCCGGGCGCGCAGCCGCCGGGCGGCGGGCGTCCAGGGCAGCGCGTCCAGCCCCATCTCCCGCACCCCCTCGGCCATCGCCGCGGCCAGCGCCTCGGCCGGCGCGTCGCGCCAGACCCGGTCCTCCAGCGCGATCGCGCCCAGCATCAGCCGCTCGCGGGCGATCACGGCGCGGTCGCGCCGCGACCATTCGCAGATGCGCCGGGTCCCCAGCCGCCCGGCATGCAGGGCGCGCAGCTCCGCTTCGGCCAGCGGGGCGGCCAGGCGGATGCGCGCCTCGCGCGGGTCGCCATCGGTCTCGGCCACCGCCAGAAGGCGCTGGCCGGCCAGGGGATCGGCCGGGTCCATCACCGCCCCCTTGCCGCCCGACATGAGCCAGCGCGGCGCCTCGCCCGGCCGGCGCAGGGCGATCCGGTCGGGATAGGCCAGACTCACCAGCCCCGCCACGCCGACCCCGCCCCGGCCCGGCACCATGCGCGCCAGCCTCCGGGCCTCGCGCAGGATCCGGGCCAGGGCGGGGCGGGCCTCGGGCGGCGCGCGGCCGGGTTCGGACAGCGCGTCGAGCCGGCGCATCAGGTCGCAGTCGCCCCGCAGGGGGTCGCGCGCCTCCATCAGCGCGGCGATGCGGGCGGCCAGCGCGCCGCCGCCGCCGGCGACCAGCATGTGGCCGAGCCGGGGATGGAGCGGCAGCGCCGCCAGCCTGCGGCCATGGGGGGTGATGTGGCCCGCCGCATCCAGCGCCCCCAGATCGGCCAGCAGCGCGCGGGCCTCGGCCAGCGCCGCCTCGGGCGGCGGGGTGCGGAAGGGCAGCTCGGCCGAGCCCCACAGCGCCAGTTCCAGCGCCAGCCCGGTCAGATCCGCCGACAGGATCTCGGGCGGGGGCTCGGGGGGAAGCGCCCCCTCCTCGCCGCGCGTCCACATGCGATAGCACAGGCCCGGCCCGACCCGTCCCGCGCGGCCGCGGCGCTGATCGGCCTCGGCGCGCGAGACCCGTTCGGTCACCAGCCGGGTCATGCCCGAGCCCGGATCGAAGCGCGCGCGCCGTGCGCGGCCGCAATCGACCACCACCCGCACATCGGGGATGGTCAGCGAGGTTTCCGCGATCGAGGTGGCCAGCACCAGCTTGCGCCCCTGTTCCGGCGGGGCGAGCGCGGCGCGCTGGGCCGCGGCGGGCATCGCGCCATAGAGCGGGCGCAGCACCACCCCCGGCGGCAGCGGCGCAAGCCGCGCGGCCACGCGGCGGATCTCGGCCTCTCCGGGCAGGAAGGCCAGAACGCCGCCTTCGGTCTCGGCCAGCGCCCGGGCGATCAGCGCCGCGGCGTCCTCCTCGAAGCGCCCGCGGGCGGGCGCATCCAGATGGCGGGTCTCGACCGGGTAGGACCGCCCCGGCGCGCTGATCACGCCACAGCCGATCAGCGCGGCCAGCGCGCCGGCATCCAGCGTCGCCGACATGGCCAGGATCGCGAGATCGGGCCTGAGCGCGGCACGCACCTCCAGCGCAAGGGCCAGCCCCAGATCCGACTGCAGCGAACGTTCGTGCACCTCGTCAAAGATCAGGCAGCCGAACCCGGCAAGTTCGGGATCGTCCTGGATCATCCGGGTGAGAAGCCCCTCGGTCACCACCTCGATGCGACGCCCCGGGCGCGCCTCGCCGCGCATGCGATAGCCGACCTGCCCGCCCGGCTCCTCGCCCAGGGCCTCGGCCAGCCGCCACGCCGCGGCGCGGGCGGCAAGGCGGCGCGGCTCGAGCATGACGATGCGCCCCTCGGGCAGGGTCGCGGCCAGGGCGAGCGGCACGCGGGTGGTCTTGCCCGCGCCGGGCGGGGCCTCCAGCACCAGCGCCCCCTCCGCGGCAAGCCGTGCGGCCAGCCCGGGCAGGACCGGGTCGATCGGCTGGGCGGGGCCGGGCAGCTTCATCGGCGCAGCCGCGGCGGGGCGTCGGGCCGCCGGGCGCGG
>RFGB01000117.1 GCA_003697125.1 Alphaproteobacteria bacterium | reverse complement strand
TGGGCGGACTGGGCGGCGCGGCGCTGGGCGCGACGGCGCGAGGGCCGGTTCGCCGCGGCGCGCAGCGCCTCGCACCGGCCGGGAAGCTCGGCCATGATCCGCCGGCGCTCCTCGGCCGTCATGCGCGACCAGGCGGCGATCTCCTCGGCGGTGCGGTGGCAACCGACGCAGATCCGCGCCTGGGGATGGATGACGCAGACCTTCACGCAGGGGCTCTCGATCTCGCGCCGAAACCAGATGCTGTCGCTCATTCCGACCCCGTTCCGCCCCGCGCCCTCTCCGGCGACCCGTCCGGCGCGCCCCGCCGCAACGCCTCCAGCGCGTCGGCCAGAATATGCGCCGCGGCCAGGCGATCCACAAGCCGCCTGCGACGATCGGCGCGGGCGTCGGTGGCATCCAGGACCGCATGCGCGGCGACCGTGCTCAGCCGCTCGTCCCACAGAAGGATCGGCCGCGGGCTGACCCGGGCGAGGCTGCGCGCGAAAGAGCGCACCGAATCGCAGCGCGCCCCCTCGCTGCCATCCATGTTGCGCGGCAGGCCCAGCACGAAGGCGGCGGCGCCCCGCGCCGCGGCCAGCGCCTCGATGGCCTGCAGATCCGGGGTCAGCCGGCGGCTGCGGCGCAGCGTGGTCAGGGGCGAGGCGATGCTGCGCCGGCTGTCGCTGACCGCCACGCCGATCATCCGCGTGCCGTGGTCGAGCCCGATCAGCGGCGCGCCTTCCGGCAGGAGGGGGGCCAGCTCCGCCGCCCGCGTCAGGATCGGCGCGGGCACGGCGTCACTCCGCCAGCCCCGCGGCATCGGCCGCGGCGCGCAGCAGCGCCAGATCGTCGGGCCGATCGGCGAAGGCCGTGCGCGCCTCGGCCCAGACCTTGCCGGCGCGCTCGCGTTCGCCCAGCACGCCCAGCGCGCGGATCAGCCGCGCCCAGTCCGCCGCCGGCCCGCCCTCGCGCGACAGACGCTCGGCAAGCCCCTCGACCATGCCGCGGATCATCTCCTGCCGCGCCTCGGGCGACATCTGCGCCGCGGCCGCGACATCCTCGGCCGAGGGCCCCGGCCCGGGGGTGGCGGGCGGCGGCGGGGTGCGGCCCAGCGCCGCGGCCAGCGCGCCGATCTGCTCGCGGATCGGCGCGATCCAGGGCGCGTCCTCGGGCCCTTCGGCCAGGAGCGCCGACCACAGGGAGAAGGCTTCCTCCGCCCGTCCCTGCTGGGCCAGCGCCAGGCCGGCGTAATAGCGTGCGGGCTTCAGCGCCGGGTCGCGTTCCAGCGCCCGGGCCAGGGCTGCCTCGGCCTCGGGCGAGACATAGCCGCGCGCGGCCAGGATCATCAGTTCGGCGTGATCGGCATGATCCTCGGCGGTCGCGCTGTCGCCCAGAAGTTCCAGCACATGGGCCTGGACCCGGTGCGCCTCGGCATAATGGCCAAGCCGCGCCAGCGCGCCGACCAAAAGCCGGTGGCCGCGGATGTCCTGCGGGCGGCCGGCCAGCACCTCGCGCAGCTGCCCCACCAGCTCGGCAAGGCGGACATCCTCGCCCCGCGCGGGCGGGGCCGGATCGATGCCGGCCTCGGCCAGCCGCGCCTCATGCTCGGCCTGGGTCGGCCGCGCCGCCCGGCGTTCGGCCAGCGGGGCATCGGGCAGGGTCGGCGCCCCGCGCCACAGATAGAGCCCGGTCGTCCCCCCGGCCACCGCCACCGCGACCAGCCCCGCCGCGAACGAGCGCAGCCGGGGCGGGGTGGCCGCCGGGCCGCTCTCGCGCGCCGCGGAGGCATCGGCGGCGAGCAGCCGGCGCGCCACCTCGGCCCGCGCCGCCTCCGCCTCGGCCGCGTCCAGCACCCCGCGCGCCAGGTCGCGGTCGATCTCGGCCAGCTGATCGCGGTAGATCTGCCGGTCATGGGCGGCGCGCCGGGCTGCCTGCCCGCCCGGCCGGATGAGCGGCCACAGGATCCACAGGAGCGTCGCGCCGGTCAGCGCGGCGAAGGCGATCCAGGGCATCGGCGACGATCCGGTCAGCATGGGTGCCAAGCTAGTGATGCGCGGGCGCCCGCGCAATGCGGCCCGGCGGCCCGGGCGTTCAATTCCGACCCGGCCGGCCCCGCCGGCGGCCCGGGGCCGCGGCGCCGCGCGGTCTGGGCATCGCCGGCCGGTTCTGCCATACTCGCCCGGTCCGCCCTGCCGGACCGCTCACGGAACGAGGAGACGCGCCATGAATCCGCGCACCATCGCCATCGTGATCATCATCATCGCCATCATCGCGCTGGGCGCCTGGTATTTCTATGGCGGGACGCCCGCGACGACCGCGCCCGCCACCACCTGAACCTAGCCCCGTCCGACCGCCAGGGGGCGCGCCCCGGCGGCCGGATCAGAGCAGGCCGATGAAATCCTCGGCGGTGATGTCGGCCGCCGAGAGCAGCCCGGCCGCGTCCATCACCACCAGGGTTCCGGCGCCGAAATCGACCCGCACCCGGCCGGGCGCGCTGTCGGTGATGGTCAGCGCGTCGAAGCCGATCGCCAGGGCGGACAGGTCGATGCGGTCGATGCCGTCCTCCCAGTCGCGGATCCGGTCATTGCCGGAATCCCCGGCCAGGATGAAGACATCGGCGCCCGCCCCGCCCGACAGG
>RFGB01000116.1 GCA_003697125.1 Alphaproteobacteria bacterium | reverse complement strand
TCGCCGAGGCGGGGGTCGCGCATCTGCCGCTGCATGCCGACCCGCGCGGGCTTCTCGCGCGCGAGGCGGGGATCCTGGGCCTGCCGGCGACGATCATCCTCGACCGCGACGGGCGCGAGATCGCCCGCCTGACCGGCGCCGCCGACTGGGCCTCGCCCGAGGCGAAGGCGCTGATCGCCCGGATCATCGCCGCCACCGGCCCGCAAGGTTGACCTTGCCCGGCACGGGGCCGATAGCTGTCGCGATGGCCGAAAGGAGCGCCCCGCCATGACCGACAGCCGCCCGCCGCGCCGCCTGCGCAGCCAGCAGTGGTTCGACGACCCCGACGATCCGGGGATGACTGCGCTCTATCTCGAACGCTATCTGAACCACGCCTTCACCCGCGAGGAGCTGCAGTCGGGCCGGCCGGTCATCGGCATCGCCCAGACCGGCAGCGACCTGTCGCCGTGCAACCGCATTCACATGATCCTGGCCGAACGGGTCAAGGCCGGCATCCGCGACGCGGGCGGCATCGCGGTGGAATTTCCCGTCCATCCGATCCAGGAGACCGGCCGGCGCCCCACCGCGGCGCTGGACCGCAACCTGGCCTATCTGGGCCTGGTCGAGATCCTGCACGGCTATCCGATCGACGGGGTGGTGCTGACCACGGGCTGCGACAAGACCACCCCCGCGCTCCTGATGGCCGCGGCCACCGTCGACCTGCCGGCGATCGTGCTGTCGGGCGGGCCGATGCTGGACGGCTGGTGGCAGGGGCGGCTGGCCGGATCGGGCACGGTGATCTGGGAATCGCGCCGGCTTCTGGCCGAGGGGCGCATCGACCGCGCGGAATTCATGGCCCGCGTCTGCGCCTCGGCGCCCAGCCTCGGCCACTGCAACAGCATGGGCACCGCCAGCACCATGAATGCCCTGGCCGAGGCGCTGGGCATGTCGCTGCCCGGATGCGCCGCCATTCCCGCCCCCTATCGGGACCGCGCCGAGATGGCCTATCGGACCGGCCGGCGGGCGGTCGAGCTGGTGCGCGAGGATCTGCGCCCCTCGGCCATCCTGACCCGGGCGGCCTTCGAGAACGCGATCCGCGTCAACACCTGCATCGGCGGTTCCACCAACGCCCCGCCCCATCTGGTAGCCATCGCCCGCCATGCGGGGGTGGAGCTGAGCGTGCAGGACTGGGAGGATCTGGGCTACGCGCTGCCGCTTCTGGTGGACATGCAGCCGGCCGGGCGCTTCCTGGGCGAGGCGTTCCACCGCGCCGGCGGCGTGCCCGCGGTGATGGGCGAGATGCTGGCCGCGGGGCTTCTGCATGGCGATGCGGCCACGGTCACCGGCCGGACGGTGGCCGAGAATGTCGCCGGCCGGCGCGGGGATGGGGCGGTGATCCGCCCGGTCACCGACCCGATCCGGGAAAATGCGGGCTTCCTCGTGCTTTCGGGCAACCTGTTCGATTCGGCCCTGATGAAGACCAGCGTGATTTCCGACGATTTCCGCCGCCGTTTCCTGTCGCGCCCCGGATCCGAGGGGGTGATGGAGGCGCGCGCGATCGTCTTCGAGGGGCCCGAGGATTACCATGCCCGGATCAATGACCCCGCCCTGCGGATCGACGAGGGCTGCATGCTGTTCATCCGCAATGTCGGGCCGGTGGGCTATCCCGGCTCGGCCGAGGTGGTGAACATGCAGCCCCCCGACGCGCTGCTGCGGGCGGGGATCACGCATCTGCCCACGGCGGGCGACGGGCGGCAGTCGGGCACCTCGGAAAGCCCCTCGATCCTCAACGCCTCGCCGGAAGCGGCGGTGGGCGGGGGCCTCGCCCTGCTCGACACCGGCGACCGGGTGCGGCTCGACATCCCCGCCCGGCGGCTCGACGCGCTGGTGCCCGAAGCCGAATGGGCCGCCCGCCGGGCGGCGCGCAAGCCGGAGATCCCGCCAAGCCAGACCCCGTGGCAGGAGCTCTACCGCGCCCATGTCGGCCAGCTGGCCACCGGGGCCTGCCTCGACTTCGCCACCGCCTATCAGCGGGTCGGCCGGACCGTGCCGCGGCACAATCACTGAGGGATCCGCCCCATGCATGTCGTCATCACCGGCGCCGGGGGGTTCCTCGGCAACAGGCTGGCCCGGGCGCTCGCCGAACGCGGCCGGCTGCGCGGCGCGCCGATCACCGCCCTCACCATGGCCGACCTGAGCGCGCCCGAACCGGTCGCCGCCCCGTTTCCGGTGCGCAGCCGGGCCTGCGGCGTGGCGCAGCGCGACCAGGTCGATGCGCTGCTGTCGGACGGGGCCGAGGTGATCTTCCACCTGGCCGCCATCGTCTCGGGCCAGGCCGAGGCGGAATTCGACCTCGGCATGGCGGTCAACCTGACCGGATCGCTGAACCTGTTCCAGGCGGCCCGGGCGCTGGGCACCTGCCCGGTGGTGGTGTTCACCTCCTCGATCGCGGTCTATGGCGGCGAGGCCCCCGACCCGATCACCGACACGGTGCTGCTCAACCCCCAGACGAGCTATGGCGCCCAGAAGGCGGCGGCCGAGATGATCCTGACCGACATGTCGCGCCGCGGCTTCATCGACGGGCGCGGGCTGCGCCTGCCCTCGATCACCATCCGCCCCGGCCGGCCGAACCGGGCGGCGTCGTCCTTCATGTCGTCGATCTTCCGCGAACCGCTGCAGGGGCAGGAGGCGGTCTGCCCGGTTCCCCCCGACTATGTGCTGTGGGCGCTGTCGCCGCGGCGCTGCATCGAGAACCTGATCCACGGGGCCGAGCTTCCCGGCCAGGCCTTCGGGCCGAACCGCTGCCTTGCCCTGCCCGGGCGCAGTTACACGATCGGCGAGATGGTCGAGGCGATGCGGCGGGTGGCCGGCGAGGCGCCGGTGCGGCTGATCCGCTGGGAGGTGGACCCGGAGCTCATGCGCATCGTCGCCGACTGGCGGGGGCGCTTCGCGGTGGAAAAGGCGCTGCGTCTGGGCTTCGTGCGCGACGAGAGCTTCGAGGACAATGTGCGCCAGTTCCTCAGCGAGGAGCTCGGGCGCGGGTGACCGCACCCCGGCCGCGGCGGCGGCCGGGATCTGGTGGGCGGTGAGGGATTCGAACCCCCGCCATCCTCGGTGTAAGCGAGGCGCTCTTCCGGCTGAGCTAACCGCCCGGGTCGCGGAGGCTCAGGCCTGCTCCGCCTCCTCTTCCTTCTCGCGGGTCAGGACCAGCTTGTAGTGGGTGGTCGCCTCGGCACCCTCGCCACGGGTCTTGACCTTGATGCGGCCCAGCGGCGGGAGCGTGACGTCGGTCCCGCTCTCCAGCGTCTCGCGGATCACCGCCAGCGCGGCATCGACCGCCTTGCGCGCCTCGCCCTTGCGAAGCCCGGCACGCTCGACCACGCGCTCGACCAGATCCTTCTTCTTCATCTCCGTCGCTCCCCTGGCTGGACTGCCTGCGATCCTTACACCCCGTCCGGCGGTGTTGAAAAGCCCCCGCGGAATGCGCCGCGGGGGCCGGTGTTCAGTGGGCCAGACGTTCCGCCGCTGTCCCGGTCTCAGCCTCGGCCGTGGCGCCGCCCTTGCGCTCGGGCTCGTCCTCGGGGGTCCATTCGACCGGCTCGGGCTTGCGCACCAGCGCCAGCTCCAGCACGCGGCTGACCGTGTCAACCGGGATGATCTCCAGCCCCTGCTTCACGTTCTCGGGGATCTCGGGCAGATCCTTGACGTTGTCGCGGGGGATCAGCACGGTCTTGATGCCGCCGCGCAGCGCCGCCAGCAGCTTCTCCTTCAGCCCGCCGATCTCCAGCACATTGCCGCGCAGCGTGACCTCGCCGGTCATGGCGATGTCCTTGCGCACCGGGATGCCGGTCAGCACCGAGACGATGGCGGTGACCATGGCGATGCCGGCCGAGGGCCCGTCCTTGGGGGTTGCGCCCTCGGGGACGTGGACATGGATGTCGATCTTGTCGAATTCGGGCGGGGTGATGCCGAGGCTGAGCGCCCGCGACCTGACCCAGGAGGATGCGGCGTCGATCGATTCCTTCATCACGTCGCCCAGCTTGCCGGTGGTCTTCATCCGGCCCTTGCCGGGCAGCTTCAGCGCCTCGATCTGCAGCAGATCGCCGCCGACCTCGGTCCAGGCGAGGCCGGTGACGGTCCCGACCTGGTCGGTCTCCTCGGCCAGGCCGAACTTGAAGCGCGGCGCGCCCAGCAGGGCCTCGAGCCGGTCGCGGGTGACGGTCACCTTCTCGACCTTGTTCTTCACGATCTCGGTCACCGCCTTGCGGCACAGCTTGGCGATCTCGCGTTCCAGATTGCGCACCCCCGCCTCGCGGGTATAGCGGCGGATGATCTCGATCAGCGCATCCTCGGCCAGCTCGAATTCCTGCGGCTTCAGGCCATGCGCCTTCAGCTGCTTGGGCAGCAGATGACGCTTGGCGATCTCGGCCTTCTCATCCTCGGTGTAGCCCGAGATGGTGATGATCTCCATCCGGTCCAGCAGCGGCCGCGGCATGCGGTAGCTGTTGGCGGTGGTGATGAACAGGACGTTCGACAGGTCGTATTCGACCTCCAAGTAATGGTCCATGAAGGTGGAGTTCTGCTCGGGGTCGAGAACCTCGAGCATGGCGCTGGCCGGATCGCCGCGGAAATCCTGGCCCATCTTGTCGATCTCGTCGAGCAGGATCAGCGGGTTGGTGGTCTTGGCCTTCTTCATCGACTGGATGATCTTGCCGGGCATCGAGCCGATATAGGTACGCCTGTGGCCGCGGATCTCGGCCTCGTCGCGCACCCCGCCCAGGCTGATCCGGATGAACTCGCGCCCCGTGGCCCGCGCGATCGAGCGGCCGAGCGAGGTCTTGCCCACGCCCGGCGGGCCGACGAGGCACAGGATCGGGCCCTTCAGCTTGTCGGAGCGCTGCTGGACGGCGAGAAACTCGATGATCCGCTCCTTGACCTTCTCCAGGCCATAGTGATCGGCATCGAGGATCTCCTCGGCGCGCTTGAGATCCTTCTTGACGCGGGACTTCTTGCCCCAGGGGATCGACAGCAGCCAGTCGAGATAGTTGCGCACCACCGTCGCCTCGGCCGACATCGGCGACATCTGCCGCAGCTTCTTCACCTCGGCCAGCGCCTTCTCGCGCGCCTCCTTCGACAGCTTGGTCTTCTCGATCCGCTCCTCGTATTCGGCGGCCTCGTCGCGACCTTCCTCGCCATCGCCCAGCTCGCGCTGGATGGCCTTCATCTGCTCGTTCAGATAGTATTCGCGCTGGGTCTTCTCCATCTGGGACTTGACCCGGCTCTTGATGCGCTTCTCGACCTGCAGAACCGACATCTCGCCCTGCATCAGGCCATAGATGCGCTCCAGCCGCTCGGCGATCTTGGACATCTCCAAGAGCTGCTGCTTCTCGTCCAGCTTCACGCCCAGATGGCTGGCCACGGTGTCGGCCAGCTTCGCCGGATCCTCGATCTCGGCGACGGTGGCCACCATCTCGTCGGGAATGTTCTTGTTCAGCTTCGCGTATTTCTCGAATTCCGACCCGATGGCGCGGACCAGGGCCTTGACCACCGCCGGATCGCCCTCGGTCTCCTCGATCGGTTCGGCCTCGGCCTCGAAGAAGGCGGGATTGTCGAGGAAGCGGGTGATCCGCACGCGGCTGCGGCCCTCGACCAGCACCTTGACGGTGCCGTCGGGCAGCTTCAGCAGCTGCAGGACATTGGCCAGCACGCCCACGCCGTAGATGTCGGCGGGGGTGGGCTCGTCGACCGAGGGATCCTTCTGGCTCGACAGAAGGATCTGCCGATCCTCCTGCATCACGTTCTCCAGCGCACGGACCGACTTCTCGCGCCCCACGAACAGCGGCACCACCATGTGCGGAAACACCACGATGTCGCGCAGCGGCAGGACGGGATAGGCGGCGGGACTGGTCAGACTGCTCATGTAATCTTTCCTTTCAGCAAGACGGGCCGTCCCGCAGGCCGGCGGCAACGGTCCGTCCCCGTTTGCCCTGCTGATGTGGGTCATGCGGGGGTGGCTTTCAAGCGAAAACCGCTCCGGGGGGCGGGGATGGCCCGGCC
>RFGB01000012.1 GCA_003697125.1 Alphaproteobacteria bacterium | reverse complement strand
CGTCGGTCGGCCGGAAGGGCAGCGCCCCCAGCACCCTTTCGCGCAGCGAGCCGTCGCCCCGGCTTGGCCGGCCCTTGCCGCGCCGCAGCCGGGCGCGGGCCAGCGCCAGCGTCAGCTGGTGCGAGAGCAGCTCGTCATGGGCAAGCCGGGCGCGGGCGAGGCGCTGGGCGGCCTCGCCCCCCGCGCCGGGGTCGTGCAGGGCCAGCACGGCGGCGCGCCATGCCGGCCAGCCCTGCCGGGCGATCAGCTCGGCATCGCACCATTCGGGCAGCTCGGGCGCGCGCGCCAGCGCCGCGCGCACCGCCTTGTGCATTGCCCGCTGGCCGAGCCCCGCGCCCAGGGGGTAGACCGGCTCCCAGGGCGGCAGCCGCGCGGCCTCGGCCATGGTCAGCACATGGTCGGGATGGACCATCTGCAGCCGGCCGTCGAACATGTCCAGCCGGCCGGAGACGACCCGCCGCTCTCCGGGCGGGAGATGCCGCGCGAGCCAGTCGGCGCGGGCATGGAAGAAGACCAGATCGAAGCTCTCGGCGCCGTCCGATGCGGGCACGCGCCAGGGCCGCCCCGGGCCGCGCGGCGGGATGGGGGGGCCGAGGGTCACCGCCACGGTGACCGTGGCCGGGGGCGCCACGCCGCGGATCGAGGCGCGCGGGCGGCGGTCGACAAGGCCGCTGGGCGGGGTCAGCAGCAGGTCGCGCGGCAGCGTGTGCCCCAGCTTCTGCAGGGCCTTCGCCGTCGCCGGCCCGATGCCGGGCAGGCTGGTCAGCGGCGCGAACAGCGGGAACAGGACCTCGGGCCGGCCGCGCGCGCCCTGCCCCGCAGCCTTGCCGGCCGCATGGTTCATCCGCCGATCATCTTCAGCCATTCGTCCTCGGACAGCACCGGGATCGAGAGCTTGCGCGCCTCGGCCAGCTTCGATCCCGCGCCGGGTCCGGCCACCACGAAATCGGTCCGGCGCGAGACCGAGCCCGCCACCCGCGCGCCCAGCGCCTCGGCCCGGGCCTTGGCCTCGGCGCGGGTCATCCGCTCCAGCGTGCCGGTGAAGACCACCGTCTTGCCGGCGATCGGACTTTCGCCGGCGGGGGGGGCGACCTCCTCGACGGTCAGATGCGCCACCAGCCGGTCGATGGCGGCCAGAGCGTTGGGCTCGGCGAAGGTCTCGATCAGCGACTGCGCGACCACCGGGCCGATGCCGTCGATCGACATCAGCGCCTCGCGCGCCTCGCCCGGCTCGCGCGCGGCCAGCATCGCGGCCCGGAAGGCGGGCCAGCTGCGGTAGTGGCGGGCGAGCAGGCTGGCGGTGGTCTCGCCGACATGGCGGATGCCCAGCGCGTAGATCAGGCGGTTGAGCGGGATGGTCCGGCGCGCCTCGATCGCGGCGAACAGGTTCTCGGCCGATCTGGCCCCCCATCCGTCCAGCGCCGAGAGCGGCTCGGCGCTGCCCGGGCCATGGCGGGCGGCCAGGGTGAAGATGTCGGCGGGCTCGCGCACCCAGCCCAGGCGGAACAGCGTCTCGATGTGCTTCTCGCCCAGCCCCTCGATGTCGAAGGCATGGCGGCTGACGAAATGGCGCAGCCGCTCCACCGCCTGGGCCGGGCAGACCAGCCCCCCGGTGCAGCGGCGCACCGATTCGCCCGGCTCGCGCACCGCATGGCTGCCGCATTCGGGGCATCGGTCGGGAAAGACGAAGGGCACCGAATCGGGCGGGCGGCGCGACAGGTCCACGGCCCTGATCTGGGGGATGACGTCGCCCGCGCGGTAGACGGTGACCCAGTCGCCGACCCGGATGTCCACCCCGCCGCGGATCGGCCGGCCGGCGCTGTCGCGCCCGGCGATGTAATCCTCGTTGTGCAGGGCGGCATTGGCCACCACCACCCCGCCGACGGTGACCGGCCTGAGCCGGGCCACGGGCGAAAGCGCGCCGGTGCGCCCCACCTGGATGTCGATGGCCAGGACCTCGGTCTCGGCCTCCTCGGCGGGAAACTTGTGGGCGATCGCCCAGCGCGGGGTGGTCGCGCGCGATCCCAGCCGCGCCTGCAGGTCCAGCCGGTCGACCTTGTAGACCACCCCGTCGATGTCATAGCCGAGCCGGGCGCGCTCGGCCGCCAGCCTGCGGTGATAGTCGACAAGCGCCGCGACCCCGGTGCAGCGCTGCACCAGCGGACTGACCGGAAAGCCGAATCCCGCCAGCCGCTGCAGCGCCTCCCACTGGGTTTCGGCCAGCGGCTCGGACAGCTCGCCCCAGCCCCAGGCGAAGAAGCGCAGCGGCCGGCTGGCGGTCACCCGCGGATCGAGCTGGCGCAGCGAGCCGGCGGCGGCGTTGCGCGGATTGGCGAAGCTGCGCTCGCCCCGGGCCTTCTGCCGCTCGTTCAGCCGGGCGAAATCGTCATGGCGCATGTAGACCTCGCCGCGCACCTCCAGGATCGCGGGCGCGCCGGCAAGCTGCCCGGGGATGTCGCCCACATGGCGCGCATTGGCGGTGACATCCTCGCCGGTCTCGCCATCGCCGCGGGTGGCGGCGGTGACCAGCCTGCCCCCTTCATAGCGCAGCGACAGCGACAGCCCGTCGATCTTCGGTTCGGCGGTATAGGTGACCGGGGCATCGCCGAGATTGAGGAATCGGCGGATGCCGGCGTCGAACTCGGCCACCGCCGCCTCGTCGAAGGCGTTGGCCAGAGAGAGCATCCGCACCGCGTGGCGCACCTTGCCGAAGGCCTCGACCGGGGCCGCGCCGACCCGCAGGGAGGGGCTGTCGGGGCGCACCAGATGGGGAAAGCGCGCCTCGATCGCGGCATTGCGGGCCTTCAGCGCATCATATTCGGCATCGGTGATGCGCGGGGCATCCTCGCGGTAATAGGCCGCATCGGCGGCCGCGATCTCGGCGGCGAGCCGTGCCAGCTCGGCCCGCGCCTCGGCCTCGGTCAGCTCCGCCACCGGCTTGCCCTGCTCCTCGCTCATCCCTCGCCCCCGGGCCTGCGCATGATGCTCTGTAACCCAAACCGCGCGGAAATCCAGACCGCGGGGGCCTTGCACGGGCATCGCAACGGGCGCATGGTCGGGGGTGAAGAGGAGGCCTTCCATGAATGTCCCGCCCCGTCCCAACGACCTGTCCGAGGCGGTCGCCGCCGACCGCGCCCATGTCTGGCACCACCTGACCCAGCACAAGCCCTTCGAGACCACCGACCCCCGGGTGATGGTCGAGGGCCGCGGCATGCGCATCTGGGATGCCACGGGGCGGGAGTATCTCGACGCCGTCTCGGGCGGGGTGTGGACGGTCAATGTCGGCTATGGCCGCGAACGGATCGCCCGCGCGGTCTATGACGAGCTGTGCCGGATGAACTATTTCGCCGGGTCGGCAGGCTCGGTTCCCGGCGCCCGCTTCGCCGAAAGGCTGATCGAAAAGATGCCCGGCCTCAGCCGCGTCTATTATGCCAATTCGGGATCGGAGGCCAACGAGAAGGTCTTCAAGATGGTCCGCCAGATCGCCCATCGGCACCACGGCGGCAAGAAGTGGAAGATCCTGTATCGGGAACGCGACTATCACGGCATGACGCTGGCCTGCCTGGCCGCGGGGGGCCAGCCGCAGCGCAATGCCCAGTACGGCCCCTTCCCGCCGGGCTTTGTCGAGGTGCCGCACTGCCTGGAATACCGCGCCCAGTGGGACCTGTCCGGCGAGGCCTATGGCCGGCGCGCCGCGGACGCGATCGAGGAGGTGATCCTGCGTGAGGGTCCGGACACGGTGGGGGCGATCTGCCTCGAGCCGGTCACCGCCGGCGGCGGCGTCATCGTCCCGCCCCCGGGCTACTGGGAACGGGTGCAGGAGATCTGCCGCAAATACGACATCCTGCTGCACATCGACGAGGTGGTCTGCGGCGTCGGGCGCACCGGCACCTGGTTAGGCTATCAGAATTTCGGCATCCGGCCGGATTTCGTGACCATGGCCAAGGGGGTCGCGTCCGGCTATGCGGCGATCTCCTGCGTGGTGACGACCGAGGCGGTGTTCGATCTGTTCAAGGACGACCCTGACGACCCGCTGGGCTATTTCCGCGACATCTCGACCTTCGGGGGCTGCACCGCCGGGCCGGCGGCGGCGCTGGAGAACATGGCGATCATCGAGGAGGAGGGGCTTCTGGACAACACCCGCGCCATGGGCGCGCGGCTCATGGACAATCTGCGCGCGCTGCAGGAACGCCATGCGGTGATCGGCGATGTGCGCGGGCTGGGTCTGTTCTGCGGCGCCGAGCTGGTGTCGGACCGCGCCACCAGGGCGCCGGCGGATGAACGCCAGGTGCAGGCGGTGGTGGCAAGCTGCCTGAAGCAGGGGGTGATCATCGGCGCGACCAACCGCTCGCTTCCCGGGCTCAACAACACGCTGACGCTGAGCCCCGCCCTGATCGCCACGCCCGATGACATCGACCGCATCACCGACGCGATCGACCGCGCGCTGACCGAGGTCTTCGGGCCGGGCTGACCGGGGGCCGGCGCCGCCCGCGGCGCGGCGGCGGGGCGGCCGGGTTCACTCCGCCGCCTTCAGATGCCCCGCCCGCGCCATCGCCGCCATCAGCGCCCGCGCCCGTTCGGGCCCCGTCGCGTCGGGGGCGATGCCGTCGGGGGCAAGGGCCAGCGAACCGATCAGGCGCTGCCAGGTCACCGTCGCCTCGGCCATCGCCGCGGGCAGGCCCAGTTCGCGCAGCGTCCGGGCAACCTCCTCCATCTCGGCCGCCCGGCGCAGCCCGTGGACCTGCATGCGTTCCAGGTTGTAGCCGGTGCGCTGCGCCCAGCCGGCGCCGGGATGCGAGGCGTCGAGCGAGGCCAGCACCTCCTCGGCCACCCCGGCCCGCACCGCGGCCATCACGCATTCGGCCGACAGCGCCTCGATCCCCTTCACCATGACCGAGCGGATCATCTTGATCGCCGAGGCGCGCCCGACCTCTTCGCCCGCGACACGGGGGCGCATGTCGAGCCGCTCCAGCGCCTCGGCCCCCGCCGCGGCCGCCGGGCCCGCCAGCAGGATCGGCACCCGGTGGCGGGCGGGATGGACGGGGGCCATGATCGCCATGTCGACATAGCGCCCGCCGGCGGCCTCGACCAGCCGGGCCGCACGGCGCTTGGCCCCGGGCGAGCAGGAATTGCCGTCGAACCACAGCGCCCCCGGGGCAAGCCCCGGCGCGGCGGCGCGCGCGGCCTCGACCGCCTGATCGGCGGTGACCAGGCAGAAGACCAGATCGGCGCCCGCCACCGCCTCGGGCGCGCTGTCGCGGCAGGTCACGCCGGCGCGGGCGAAATCCGCGCGCTTGGCCGCGGCCTGGGCGGGGTCGTCGGTCTTGCGGTCATAGCCCTGCAGGCTGTCCTGCGGGCCGAAGCGCGGGCCCCACCCCGCGACGAAGGCCCCCGCCGCCTCGCCGAAACCGATGAAGCCGATCCGCATCCCCCGCTCCCTCGCCATGTTCCGCCGCCAGTTCGCGCAGGATCGCCAGAAAGCGCGCCTGCGGCTGGCCCGGCCG
>RFGB01000115.1 GCA_003697125.1 Alphaproteobacteria bacterium | reverse complement strand
GTGGGGGCGGGTGGCTGGGCTGCTGCGGCTGCGGATCGACGATCGCGTGCCTGCGCGCGCGGTGGGGGCGGTGGGGATCGCGATCCGTCCCGGCGGCGATCCCGGCCGGCGCCTGCGGGGCGTGTCGCGCGGCGTCAGCCGCCCCGGCCGGGTTCGGTCTGCGCCCGGGCGATCGCGCCCAGGACCGGCGAGGCGCGCAGCTCGGCCAGGAAGGTCGCCTGGATCCGCTTGGCCGGTTCGCCCTCGCGCGTGATCACGCAGACCGGGACCGGCTGGGCGGGGCTGAGCGGGCGCGAGACCAGGCGGTAGCGGTGGCCGACATCGGCGGTCAGCGAATCGACGAAGCCCACGCCCAGCCCCGCCTCGGCCATCAGGCAGGCCAGCGAGGAGTAGCGCACCTCGGCCACCGCCTGCTGGTGCAGCTCCGGGGTCAGGATGTCGCCCGAGATGGCGCGATCGAGGCTGGTGCCGGGCTCGTACACCACCAGCGGATGGCCCGCCAGGTCGCGCGCCGAGACCACCCGTTTCGCCTCCAGCGGATGGCCCGGCGCGAAGACGCAGACCATCTGCGCCATGGCCAGCACCTCGAGGCGCAGACCCTCGCGCGACGGCGGGTTCAGGCCCAGCCCGATATCGGCCATGCGCGTCTGGACCGATTCCAGCACGCCGGTGATGCGCCGCGTGTCGAGATGGATCCGCACCGCCGGGCGCCGCGCCAGGAAATCCCGCAGCGCGTTGGGCACCAGCGCATTCGCCAGGGGCGGGGTGACGACAATGCGCAGATGGCCCGCCTCGCTGCGCTTGCGCGCCTCGATCCGGTGGCTGAAGGCCTGATAGAGCGAGAAGATCGACTCGCTGTCGCGATAGATCTCCTCGGCATCGGGGGTCGGCACCAGCCGGTTGCCCAGCCGCTCGAACAGCGGAAAGCCGATGCGCGCCTCCATCTGCCGGATCATGTTCGAGACCGCCGGCTGCGAGACGTTCAGCGCCTTCGCCGCGCCCAGGGTGGTGCGGGTGCGGACCACCTCGCGAAAGGTCTCGAGCTGTCTGAGCGTGAACATCCGGCATCCCCAGGCGGCACGGCGCCGGCGGGAAGTATAATGCAAGGTTATTATGAAGGTCCAGATTCTGATAACCGGCTATATTGCCTGACCGCCGGACGCGTGCTGAACTTTCATCCGCCGCGGCGCGCACGGGCCCGGCAAGGCGTGCGGCGGCCGGGTTCGTCCCGGCGGCGGCGGGCGCACAACAAGACCAGCACAGGGGGTTGAGATGAGATTCATGATCGCGGGCCTTGCGCTGTCGCTCGCCATCGGCGGCGGCGCGCTGGCCAAGGACAGGTATGTGGTGGCGCTGGATGGAACCTTCGCGCCGCATGCCATGCCGACGATGGATGGCGGGGTCGAGGGCTTCAATGTCGATCTCACCAATGTCATCGCCGAGCGTCTGGGTGTCGAGATCGAGATCGTCGCCACGCAGTTCTCGGGCATCCTGCCGGGGCTGCAGGCCGGCACCTATGATTTCGTGGTCGCCCCCACCACCATCACCAAGGAGCGCGCCGCCAACTATCTCTTCTCGGAAGGCTATCTGAACACCGATTTCCAGTTCCTGGTCAGGGCGGACGGGCCCGACATCACCGACCTGAAGCAGTTCAGGGGGATGAAGATCGCGGTGAACAAGGGTTCGGTCTATGACAGCTGGGCGCGCGGGCTGGCCGGGGAGATCGGCTGGGTGATCGAGAGCTACGGCACCGCGACCGACGCGGTGCAGGCGGTGCTGTCGGGGCGCGCCGATGCCACGGTGGCGGGCAACACGGTGATGGCCTGGGCGGCGAAGCAGACCCCGGGCGTGAAGCTCAGCTATCTCTATTCCACCGGACTGGTGTGGGGGATGCCGTTCCGCAAGGGCGACGAGGCGCTGCGCGCCACCGTCGAGGCGGTGATCGAGTGCATGAAGCTCGACGGCACCATGGCCGAGCTGCACCGGAAATGGTTCGGCACCGATCCCGCGCCGGGCTCGGCGGCGCTGACCCCGCGGCCCGGCTGGGGCGAGCCCGGCTTCGAGGGCTATGTCGAAGACGATCATGTCCCCGGCTGCAACTAGCCCCACCGCCGCGCAGGCGGGGGCCGCGCCCGCGGTGGCGCGGCCCACGCTGGAGCTGATCGGGCTCAGGAAATCCTTCGGCGCGATCGAGGTCCTGCGCGATGTCAGCCTGCGGGTGGCCCGGTCCGAGATGGTCTTCGTCCTCGGCCGGTCGGGTTCGGGCAAGTCGACGATGCTGCGCTGCTGCAACCGGCTCGAGGAGCCCGACGCGGGCGAGATCCTGCTGGAGGGCGAGCGGATCACCGGGCGGGGGGTGAACCTCGACAGGGTCCGCCGGCGCATCGGCATGGTGTTCCAGAACTTCAACCTCTATCCGCATCTCGATGCCCGGCGCAACGTGACGCTGGCGCTGCGCAAGGTTCTGGGCCAGTCGCGCGAGGAGGCCGATGCCCGCGCCGCCGAGGCGCTGGCCCGGGTCGGGCTGGCCGACCGCGCCGACAGCTATCCCGCCCAGCTCTCGGGCGGCCAGCAGCAGCGCGTGGCCATCGCCAGGGCCATCGCGCTGGAACCGGCGGTGATGCTGTTCGACGAACCGACATCGGCTTTGGATCCCGAACTGGTCGGCGACGTGCTGGCGGTGATGCGCGAGCTGAAGCAGGACGGCATGACCATGCTGGTCGTCAGCCACGAGATGGCCTTCGCCCGCGAGGCCGCCGACCGCGTCGTCTTCATGGCCGAGGGCCGGATCGTCGAGGAGGGGCCGCCCGAGCAGATCTTCACCAGCCCGCGGCACGAGAGCACCCGCGCCTTCCTCTCGCGCTACAGCTTCGGCCAATGAGCGATCTCGACCGCTTCATCGACACCTTCCTGAACGGCGCGGTGCTGGCCCGCTATGCCCCCGACATCCTGCGGGGGGTGTGGGTCACGGTCGAACTGTCGGTCCTGATCGTCATCGCGGGAACCGCGCTGGGCACGCTTCTGGCCTGCATCCGGGCCTACCGGATCGCGCCGGTATCGTTCCTGATCGTGGTCTATGCCGATGTCTTCCGCGCCCTGCCGCCGCTGGTGCTGATCCTTCTGGCCTATTTCGGCCTGCCCAATGTCGGGGTGTCGCTGTCCAGCTTCGCGGTGCTGTTCGCCATCCTGTGCCTGACGCTGGGCGCCTTCGCCGAGGAGATCGTCTGGGCGGGGATCACCGCCACCGACCGGGGCCAGTGGGAGGCCGCGCGCCCCACCGGGCTGGGTTTCACCCAGACGCTGGTGCATGTGGTGCTGCCGCAGGCGGTGCGCATGGTGATCCCGCCGCTGACCAACCGCGCCATCGCGATCACCAAGATGACCGCGCTGGGCACGGTGATCGGGGTGCCGGACATCCTGAACCAGGCCACCACCGCGCAGAGCTTCTCGGGCAATGCGTCGCCGCTGACCCTGGCCGCGGTGGCCTATGTGGTGCTGTTCCTGCCCTTCGTCATCCTCTCGCGCTGGCTGGAAAGCCGGTTCGCCTGGCGGAAGATCTGAGCGATGGACCAGCTGATCCAGCAGTTCTTCAACTGGGACATCATGATGCGCGCCTGGCCGATGCTGCTGCGCGGGCTGGGGATGACGCTGCTGATCTGCGCCGCGGTGATCCCGCTCGGGCTCCTCGGCGGGCTCTTGGCCGCGCTGGCCTCAACCTCGGCACGGCCCTGGCTGCGCTGGCCGGGAATGGCGCTGGTGGACCTGTTCCGGGCGCTGCCGCCGCTGGTGCTGCTGATCTTCGTCTATGCGGGCCTGCCATTCGCGGGCATCCGCCTGTCGCCCTTCGCCGCGGTCACGGTGGCATTCTTCCTGAACAATTCAGCCTATTACGGAGAGATCTTTCGCGCGGGGCTGATCTCGGTGGGCCAGGGGCAGACCGACGCCGCGCGCTCGACCGGGCTGACCGCGCGGCAGACGCTGATCCATGTCGTCCTGCCCCAGGCGACGCGCAACGTGCTGCCCGATCTGATCTCGAACACGGTCGAGGTGGTCAAGCTCACCTCGATCGCCTCGGTCGTGTCGATGGGCGAGCTTCTCCACGCCGCCGATCTCGCCCGATCGGTGACCTACAACGCCTCGCCGCTGACGATGGCGGCGGGGATCTATCTGCTGATGCTGTGGCCGGTGGTGCGGTTGCTGAGCCGCTACCAGCGGCAGATCGCCGTCTGAAGGAATCGAGATGCGAGAGATTGTCGTCGGAGCCGCCCAGATGGGCCCGAACCAGAAGGCCGACAGCCGCGAGGCGATCGTGGCGCGGATGCTGGCGCTTCTGGAGGAGGCGGGCCGCGCGGGCTGCACCCTGGTCGTCTATCCCGAGCTGGCGCTGACCACCTTCTTTCCCCGCTGGTACATGGAGGATCAGGCCGAGATCGACCGCTGGTTCGAGACCGAGATGCCGAACGAGGCGACCCGGCCCCTGTTCGACCGCGCGCGCGAGCTGGGCATCGCGATAAGCTTCGGCTATGCCGAACTGACGCCCGACGGGCATCACTACAACACGCAGATCCTGACCGACCGGCAGGCCAACATCATCGGCAAGTACCGCAAGGTGCACCTGCCGGGGCATGCGGAATACGATCCCGACCGGTCCTTCCAGCATCTGGAGAAGCGCTACTTCGAGCCCGGCGACCTGGGCTTTCCGGTCTGGCGCACCCAGAATGCCGTGGTGGGCATGCTGATCTGCAACGACAGGCGCTGGCCCGAGGCCTATCGCGTGCTGGGGCTTCAGGGGGTCGAGCTGGTGATCCTCGGCTACAACACGCCCTCGGTGAACAGCCAGAACAGCGCCGAGGGCGAGGCGATGCGCCTTTATCATTCCGAGCTGAGCATGACCGCGGGCGCCTATCAGAACTCGACCTGGGTGGTGGGCGTCGCCAAGGCGGGGGTCGAGGATGGCCATCCGCTGATGGCCGGATCGGTGATCGTGGATCCGAACGGCGTCGTCGTCGCCCGCGCCCGGACCAGGGGCGACGAGCTTCTGGTCCATGCCTGCGACATGGACATGTCGATGTTCGGCAAGACGACCATCTTCGATTTCGCCCGCCACCGCCGGATCGAGCATTACGGGCTGATCACCAGCCAGACCGGGGTGGTGGTGAAGGTATGACCTGGCTGGACCTGACGCGGCTGGCGCCGATGGAGCGCTACAAGCTCCTGACCGCGGTGGTGATCCCGCGCCCGGTCGCATGGGTCACCACGCAGGACCGCGCCGGCCTGGTCAACGCCGCGCCCTTCTCGTTCTTCAACCTGTTCGGGCAGGATCCCGCGCTGGTCATCCTGGGCCTTGAGCATCACCGCGACGGATCCGGCCCCAAGGACACCGCGCGCAACATCGCCGAGACCGGCGAATTCGTGGTCAACATCGTCACCCCCGACCTGGTGGGCCCGATGGTGGCCAGCGCCGCCGCCTATCCCGCCGGGGTCAGCGAGCCGGGGGTCCTGGGCCTCGCGCTGTCGCCCTCGGGGCGGGTCGCGCCGCCGCGGATCGCCGATGCGCCGGCGGCCATCGAATGCAGGCTTCTCGACCGGCTGCGCTATTCCGACGAACGCGACATCGTGGTGGGCGAGGCGGTCGGGCTGGCCGCGCGCGAGGGGCTGATCGACACCGGGCGGATGCATGTGGACTGGGCCGGCGCCTTCCCGGTGGCGCGGCTGTTCGCGGACCGTTACGCCCGGCTGGAGGAGATCGCCCGCCACCCGATACCAAGGCTGACGGGGGAAACATGACCGCACGCATCCACCGCAATTCGTCGGGCGTCTTCGTGATCGCCGCCACACCCTTTGCCGAGGATGGCGCGCTCGACCTCGAATCCACCGACCGGATGGTGGATTTCTATCTTCAGACCGGGGTTTCCGGGATGACCATCCTGGGGATCATGGGCGAGGCGCCGAAACTGTCGGGCGAGGAATCGCGGCGCTTCATCCGCCGCGTCCTCGACCGGGTGGGCGGCAGGGTGCCGGTGGTGGTCGGCGTCTCGGGCGCGGGGCTCGACCCGATGCGGGCGCTGGCCCACGAGGCGATGGCCGCGGGGGCGGCGGGGGTGATGGTGGCGCCGATGGCGGGGCTGGCGCCCGAGGACCGGGTCGAGGGGTATTTCGCCCAGGTCTGCGCCGCGCTGGGCCCAGACGTTCCGGTCTGCCTGCAGGACTATCCCCAGACCACCGGGGTGCGCATCTCGGTGGACAGCATCCTCAGGATCACCCGGGACAACCCGCAGGTGGTGATGCTGAAGCATGAGGACTGGCCCGGGCTGAACAAGCTGTCGCGGGTGCGCGCCGAGACCGGCACCCCGTCGCAGCCGCGCCTGTCGATCCTGACCGGGAATTCCGCGCTGTTCCTGCCCCAGGAGATGCAGCGCGGCGCCGACGGGGCGATGACCGGCTTTGCCTATCCCGAGATGATGGTCGAGGTGGTGCGCCTGTCGCTGGCCGGCGAGCATGACCGGGCCGAGGACATCTTCGATGCCTATCTGCCGCTGGTGCGCTACGAGCAGCAGCTGGGCATCGGGCTTGCGATCCGCAAGGAGACCCTGCGCCGGCGCGGGGTGATCGCCTCGGCCAGGGTGCGTGCGCCGGGGCCGGTCCTGAGCCGGGCCGATCATGACGAGCTGACGCGGCTGGTCCGGCGTCTGGAGAAGCGACTGGCGGAGCTGGGCTGATGGATCTGGGACTGAAGGGCAGGCGGGCGCTGGTGATGTCGTCCTCGCGCGGGCTGGGGCTCGGCATCGCCAGGGTCCTGGCCGAGGAGGGGGCCGAGGTGCTGATGACCGCCCGTTCGGCCGACAGGCTGGCGGCCGAGGCCGCGGCGATCACCGCGCGCGGACCGGGCCGGGCGCAGTGGGTGGCCTGCGACCTTGCCCGGGACGATGCCGCCGACATCCTGGCCGCCGCGGTGGCCGAACGGCTCGGCGCGGCCGACATCCTCGTGGCCAATACCGGCGGGCCGCCGCCCGGGCGGATGGTCGAGGCCGACCTGTCGCAGCTGACCCGGCATTTCAACCAGATGGTGCTGCGGGTGATCGAACTGGCCGACCGGCTGCTGCCGGCGATGCGCAGGGCGGGCTGGGGGCGGATCCTCGCCATCGGCTCCTCGGGCGTGATCCAGCCGATCCCGAACCTCGCGCTGTCGAACACCATCCGCTCGGCCCTGGTCGGCTGGTCCAAGTCGCTGTCCAATGATGTCGCGGCCGAGGGCATCACCGTGAACATGCTGATCCCCGGCCGCATCCATACCGAACGGGTGGACGAGCTGGACGCCGCCGCCGCCGAACGGCAGGGCACCACGATCGAGGCGGTGCGCGAGGCCTCGATCCGCACCATCCCGGCGGGGCGCTATGGCACCGTCGAGGAATTCGCCAGGACCGCCGCCTGGCTCGTCTCGGAGCCGGCGAGCTACATCACCGGCAGCCTGATCCGTTGCGATGGCGGCCTGATCAGATCGGTGTGACCATGGACCTCGTGATCAAGAACGGCACCGTCGCCACCGCCTCGGACAGCTTCCGGGCCGATGTCGGAATCCGCGACGGGCGCATCGTGGCGCTGGGCGAGGGGCTGTCGGCCACGCGCGAGATCGACGCGACCGGCCGTCTGGTGCTGCCCGGCGGGATCGAGGCGCATTGCCACATTGCCCAGGAGAGCGCCACCGGCGGGATGACCGCCGATGACTACCGCAGCGGTTCGATCTCGGCCGCCTTCGGGGGCAATTCCTGCTTCGTCCCCTTCGCCGCCCAGCATCGCGGCATGGGCGTGCTGGAGACGCTCGCCCTCTATGACAGCCGGGCCGAGGGCGCCTCGGTGATCGATTACGGCTATCACCTGATCATCACCGATCCCACCGAGAAGGCGCTGGGCGAGGAGCTGCCCGCGGCCTTCGCGCGCGGGGTGACCTCGTTCAAGGTCTTCATGACCTACGACCTGATGAAGATCGACGACACCCAGTTCCTCGACATCCTGTCGGTGGCCAGGCGCCACGGCGCCCTGACCATGGTCCATGCCGAGAATTCCGGCATCATCCGCTGGATGTCCGACCGGCTGGTGGCGAAGGGCCATACCGCGCCGCGCTATCACGCGATCAGCCACCCCGCGGCGGCCGAGATTGAGGCGATCAACCGCGCGATCACCCTGGCGCGCTTCGTCGACGCGCCGCTGATGATCGTGCATGTCTCCACCGACGAGGGCGCGGCGCTGGTGGCCGGGGCGCGGCTGGAGGGGGCGCGGATCTTCGCCGAGACCTGCCCGCAATACCTGTTCCTGACCCGCGATGACCTGGACCGTCCGGGAATGGAGGGGGCGAAGTTCATGTGCTCGCCCCCGCTGCGCGATGCCGCCACGCAGCAGGCGCTGTGGCGCCACCTGCAGCTGGGCACCTTCTCGCTGTTCTCCTCGGATCACGCGCCCTATCGCTTCGATGCCAGCGGCAAGCTGGCCAAGGGCCCCGGGGCCAGCTTCCGCCAGATCGCCAACGGCATGCCCGGCATCGCGCTGCGCCTGCCGCTCCTGTTCTCGGAAGGTGTGCGGAAGGGACGGATCACGCTGAACCAGTTCGTCGCGCTGGCCGCGACCAACGCGGCAAAGCTCTACGGGATGCATCCGCGCAAGGGCACCATCGCCATCGGCGCCGATGCCGACATCGCGATCTGGGATCCCGAGGAGACCCGCACCGTCACCCTTGCCGACCAGCATGACAACATGGACTACACCCCCTATGAGGGGATGACGCTGACCGGCTGGCCGGTCACCGTGCTGTCGCGGGGCGAGGTGGTGGTCGATGCCGGCCGCCTTGTCGCCCGGCCCGGGCGGGGCCGCTTCGTGGCCCGTGCGCGCCCCGACTTCACCGGCTATCCGGGTGGCCGGGCGCCCGAGCTCGACCCGGCGCGGAACTTCGGTGCGGAGATCGACCCATGACCGGACCGATCGTCGTCATCAATCCCAATTCCAACCCGGCGGTCACCGACGGGCTGTCGGCGGCGGTCGAACCGTTCCGTGCCGCGGTGCCGGTCGAATGCGTGACGCTGGAGGAGGGCCCCTTCGGCATCGAGAGCCAGCGGGACGTCGATCAGGTCGCCCTGCCGCTGGCGGCGATGATCGAACGCCGCCCCGACGCGGCCGCCTTCGTGATCGCCTGCTACTCCGATCCGGGGATCGACCTGTGCCGGGCGACCGCGAAGGTCCCGGTCTTCGGGATCCAGGAGAGCGGCGTGCTCAGCGCCCTTGCCCTCGGCGACCGCTTCGGGGTTCTGGCGATCGCCGAGGCGTCGATCCGGCGGCACATCCGCTATCTGCGCCGGATGGGGGTGGAGGGTCGGCTTGCCGGCGAGAGGGCGCTGAACATGACCGTCGACGAGAGCGCGCGCTCCGGCGACGCGCTGGCGCGGCTGACCGAGGTGGGGCGCGCGCTGATCGCCGACGGCGCGGATGTGCTGATCCTGGGCTGCACCGGCATGTCGCGCCACCGCGCCGCGCTTCAGGCGGCGCTGGGCCGTCCGGTGGTCGATCCCACCCAGGCCGCGGTGGCGATGGCGATGGGCGTGGTGCTGGCCTGAGGACGGGCCGCCCGCGTCAGCGCCGCGGCATGCCCTTGGGGCGCATCAGCCGCTTCTGCGCGGCGATGCGGAAGGGCGCATTCGGCGCGCCATAGCCCCCATAGCCGCCGCGCCGCTCGACGATCTCGAGGAAGAAGCCGTTCTCGAACGGCCGGGAATAGAGCTGGAAATAGGCGCCGCCCGCATCCTCGTCATAGAGGATGTGATGGCGCGCGAGCCTCTCGACCGCCTCCGCCGCAAGCCCGAAGCGCGCCTTCAGGTCGCGGTAGTAGTTCCCGGTCATCGGCAGCGCGGCGAAGCCGGCGGCCTCGAGCGCGCGGGCGGTGGCGAAGATGTCCCGGGTGGCGAAGGCGATGTGCTGCACCGCGCCGCCGAAGCTCTCGGCAAGGAAGCTGCCGGCCAGCGTGCGGTGGGTCTCCGCACCGTTCAGCGTGATTCGCACCGCGCCGTCGGGGCTTGCCACGGCCTGGCTGCGCACGATGCCGTCGGGGTCGATCACGTCGACCATCGGGGTCTTGGTCATCTCGAAGATCGCGGTGTGGAAGAGTGCCCAGCTCAGCATCTCGTCGCGGCTCATCGTCTCGGCGACGTGGTCGATCCGGACGAGACCCGCATCACCCCGCGCGGCGCCGGGCCGCGATCTGAACTCGACCTCCCAGACCCTGGCGAGGCCGCTTTCCTCGTCGAGGAAGTGCAGCACGCTGCCGCCCACCCCGCGCACCGCCGGGATGTCCAGCTCGCCCGGGCCCACAGGCTGGCGGAAGGGCTCGGCCTTCAGCGCGGTGGCCCGCGCGACGGTGTCGGCGGCGCTGTCCACCCTCAGCCCGATGTCGCACACGCAGGTGCCATGCGTGGCCCAGGCCGAGGCGGCGAAGCCCGTCTCCTCGCGGTTCAGCACGATGCGGATGTCGCCCTGCTGCCACAGCTCGACCCGCTTCGAGACGTGATCGCCGAGATGGGAGAAGCCCATGGCCGCAAGCATCGCCGAGAGCGCCTCCGCCTCCTGCCCCCGGGTGGCGAATTCCACGAACTCCACGCCCCGCACCGGCACGCGGGGCGGGATCTCGGGCAGGTCTGCGCGGATGTCGGGCTCGGTCCGGCGCACATCGTCGAGAAGGGCGACGATCGCGCGCAGCCCGTCACGGGCAAGCCCCTCGGGCCGGCCGCCGCGGAACTGGTCGTTGAAAATCTCCAGGCTGACCCAGCCGTCATGGCCAGTGGCCGCCACCGCGCGCATGAAGGCGGTGACGGCCAGCTCGCCCTCGCCCGGCATGCAGCGGAAGTGCCGCGACCAGTGGAGCAGGTCCATCTCGATCAGCGGCGCATCGGCAAGCTGGACGAAGACGATGCGGTCGGCGGGGATGCGGCGGATGCTGTCGGGGTCGATGCGGCGCGCCAGCGTGTGGAAGCTGTCGAGGATCAGGCCGACATTGGGATGATCGGCCCGGCGCACGATCTCCCAGGCATCGCGGTGGTCGTTCACGTGCCGGCCCCAGGCGAGCGCCTCGTAGCCCACGGTGATGCCGTAGTCCCGGGCGATCTCGCCCAGCTCGCGGAAATCCGCGGCCGCGCGGTCGATGCCGCCCAGCGCCTCGGGATGGACCGAGGAGCAGACGAGGATGCGATCGCAGCCAAGCTCGGCCATGGTGTCGAACTTCGCCCGCGCCCGGTCGAAGGCGCGCCGGCGAAGTTCGCCTGTCAGCCCCTCGAAGTCGCGGAACGGCTGGAACAGCGCGATCTCCAGCCCGTGGTCGCGGATCATCCGGCCGATCTCGCGCGGGCTGCCCTCCTCGGCGATGAAGTCCTGTTCGAAGATCTCGATGCCCTGGAAGCCTGCCTTCGCGATCGCCCGGAGCTTCTCGGCGAAGCTGCCCGGGATGGAGACGGTGGCGATGGATGTCTTCATGGCCCTATCCGGTGTAGCCCAGCAGGCGCGGCAGCCACAGCACCAGATCCGGCAGGAAGGTGATCGCGGCAAGCGCCGCGAACAGCGACAGGATGAAGGGCCAGATCTCGCCGACCACCCGCCCCACCGGCTGGCCGGTGATGCTGGCGGTGATGAACAGCAAGAGCCCGTAGGGCGGGGTGATGAGCCCGATCATGGCGTTCACCACCGCGATCACTCCGAAATGCACCAGGTCGATGCCCAGCGCCTGCGCGGTCGGGATGAGGATCGGCAGCACGATCAGGATGATCGCGCCCCCCTCCAGCACGCAGCCCAGCGCAAGCAGAAGCAGGTTCACCGCGATCAGGAAGCCCGTCGGCCCCAGCTCGAATCCGGCCAAGAGACCCGCCAGCGCGTTGGGGATGTCCTCGCGCGTGATGACATAGTTGAAGGTGATCGAGCCGGCGATCAGCACCCCGATGGCGCCGGTCGAGCGCGAACCGGCGCGCAGCGCCTCCCAGAACGCCCTGAACGATACCGACCGATAGAACACCACCGAGATCGTCAGCGCGTAGGCGGCGGCAACGGCGGCCGCCTCGGTGGGCGTCATCACCCCGCCGTAGATCCCGCCCAGCAGGATCACCGGCAGCATCAGCGCGGGGAAGGCGTCGAAGGTGGCGCGCGGCAGCGCGCGCAGCGGC
>RFGB01000114.1 GCA_003697125.1 Alphaproteobacteria bacterium | reverse complement strand
GGTCGGCACCCGCCCCGGCGGCCCGTTCGGCAGCCGCGCGAATGCGGCGCAGGATCCGGTCGCGCCCGGTCATGACCGTTTCGCCCAGCGTTCGAGGAATCCGCCCCCCGGCTCGGGGGCGGGAAAGTCGCGCGCTGCCGTCCAGCCCCGGCCGAAGGGCAGCCAGCCGATCCGGCCGCGGCCGCGGGCCATGAGGCGCAGCCCGGCCCTGGCGGCTGCGGTGGCGCGGCGATGCAGCCAGGGATGGCGGGCGAGGAAGGCCCAGGCCCCGAGGCCCCAGCGCATCGGGCGCGGGGTCATGTGGCGGGCGAATTCCGCCTTGCGCCATGACCGCATCATCCCGGGCAGCGGGATCCGCATCGGGCAGACCTCCTCGCACCGCCCGCAGAAGGTCGAGGCATTGGGCAGATGCCGGCCCTGTTCCAGCCCGATCAGCGCCGGGGTCAGCACCGCGCCCATCGGGCCGGGATAGACCCAGCCATAGGCATGGCCGCCCACCGCCTGATAGACCGGGCAGTGGTTCATGCAGGCCCCGCAGCGGATGCATCGCAGCATGTCCTGCCATTCGGTGCCCAGCATGCCGCTGCGGCCGTTGTCCAAGAGCACGACGTGATAGGCCTCGGGCCCGTCGGGGTCGCCCGGCCGGCGCGGTCCCGAGGAGAAGGTGGTGTAGACCGACATCTCCTGCCCGGTGGCCGACCGGGCGAGGATGCGCAGGATGGTCGAGGCGTCCTCGAGGGTGGGCACGATCTTCTCGACCGAGGCGAGCACGACATGCACCCGCGCCAGCGACTGGGTCAGGTCGCCATTGCCCTCATTGGTGACGATCACGCTCTGGCCGGTCTCGGCGATCAGCATGTTGGCGCCGGTGATCCCGACCTCGGCCTCGAAATAGCGCCGCCGCAGCACGCCGCGCGCCTCGGCAAGCAGCCGGTCCAGCCCGTCGAGCGAACGCTCGGCCGGCAGGTCGCGATGCGCCGCGCGGAACGCCTCGCGCACCTGGGGCACGGTGACATGCACCGCCGGGGCGATGATGTGGCTCGGCGTCTCGCCGCGCAGCTGGATGATGTATTCGCCGAGATCCGTCTCGACCGGGGTGATGCCATGGGCGGCGAGATGGTCGTTGATCCCGCATTCCTCCGAGATCATCGACTTGCCCTTCAGCACGGTGCGCGCGCCGGCCGCGCGGCAGATCTCCAGCACGATCCGGCGCGCGTCCTCGGCCGATTCGGCCCAGTGCACATGGCCGCCGGCCGCGGTCACGCGGGCCTCGTAGGCCTCGAGATAGAGATCGAGATGGGCCAGCACATGGTCCTTCATCGCGCGCGCGGCATCGCGGATGGCGTCGAATTCCGGCACCGCCGCCACCGCGGCGGCGCGGCGGGCGACGAAGCCGTTGCGCGCGCCGCGCAGGGCCGCCTGGAGATCGGCGTCCCGCAGGGCCTGGCGGACATTGTCCGGAAAGCGCGGCGTGGTGGGTGAATGCAGGCTCATGCGATGCGTCTCCCGCGCGGGGCCGCCCCGAGATCGGCCAGCATCAGGTCGCGGACATGGTCGGCCAGCGCCAGCGCCGCGGTCAGGCCCGGGCTCTCGATGCCGTAGAGCGCCACGAGCCCCGGCAGGCCGTGCACCGCGGCGCCATCGGCGCGGAAATCCGCCGCGGCCTCGCCCGGGCCGGCGATCTTGGGCCGCACCCCGGCCTGGTCGGGATGCAGGGCGCCGTCGGGCAGGCCGGGCCACCAGCGGCGGATCTCGGCGGCAAAGCGCGCGGCGCGGGCGGGATCGACGCGGTGGTCGGGCGCATCGACCCATTCCACATCCGGGCCGAAGCGCGCCCGCCCGGCGAGGTCCAGCGTCAGATGCGTGCCGAGTCCGCCCGGCACCGGCACCGGATAGATCAGCCGCGAGAAGGGCGCCCGCCCGCGCAGGGCGAAATAGCTGCCCTTGGCGAAGAAGCGGGCCGGGGCGGTCGGGGTCAGCATCCGGCCGAGGACCGGCGCCTCGTGCCCCGCCGCGATCACCACTGCGGCGGCGTCGAGCCGCGCCGGATCGGCGCCGCCGGTCCAGACCGAGAACCCGCCGGGTGCGCTCTCCAGCCCCACGACCGGCGTGCGCAGCGCCAGCACCGCCCCCGCGGCCTCGGCATCGGCCAGCAGCGCCAGCATCAGGCCATGCGAGTCGACGATTCCCGTCACCGGCACATGCAGCGCCGCCACGCAGTCAAGCGCCGGCTCCATCGCCCGCGCCGCCGCGCCGTCGATCTCCTCGACGGCAACGCCATTGGCCCGGGCATTGGCGGCGATGGCGCCAAGCCGCGCCTCATCCTCGGGCGCGGTCGCCACGATCAGCTTGCCGCAGCGCCGGTGCGCGATGCCCCGCGCCGCGCAATAGGCATAGAGCGCGTCGCGTCCCCGGACGCAGCTTCGCGCCTTCAGGCTGCCCGGGGGATAGTGGATGCCGGCATGGATCACCTCGGAATTGCGCGAGGAGGTCGCCGTGCCGATGGCATCGGCGGCGTCCACGATCACCACCTCGCGCCCGGCCAGGGCAAGCGCCCGCGCCACCGCCAGCCCGATCACGCCTGCGCCGATGACCAGCGTGTCGACCCGCGCCATCACCCCTCTCCGATCGCCGGGACGTCGAGACCGGCCAGCACCTCGACGACGTGACGCACGCGGATCGCCCGGCCTTCGCGCCCCGCGCGCCCGGCGATGTTCAGAAGACAGCCCAGATCGCCCGCCAGCAGCAGATCCGCCCCGGTGGCGCAGGCATTGTTCACCTTGTCGGCCACCATCACGGCGGAAATCTCGGGATACTTCACGCAGAAGGTGCCGCCGAAGCCGCAGCAGACCTCGGCCTCCTGCATCTCGGCAAGCTCCAGCCCCTCGACCGAGGCCAGCAGCCGCCGCGGCTGGTCGCGCACGCCAAGGCTGCGCAGGCCCGAGCAGCTGTCGTGATAGGTGGCGCGCGCCGGGCAGCGGGCCGCGACCCGCTCCACCCCCAGCACGTCGGTCAGGAAGCTGGTGATCTCGTGGGTGCGCCCGGCCAGCGCCTCGGCCCGCGCCCGCCACGGGTCCGCGGCATCGAACAGCGCGGGATAATCCTTCACCACCGTGGCGGCACAGGATCCCGAGGGGACCACGACATGGTCGAAGGGCTCGAACAGCGCGATCATCCGCCTGGCCAGCTCGCGCGCGCCCGCCACATCGCCGCCGTTCCAGTTGGGCTGGCCGCAGCAGGTCTGCCCGGCGGGAACGCTGACGCGGCAGCCGGCATCCTCGAGCAGCCGGACGCTGGCGAAACCGACCGAGGGCCGCATCATGTCCACGAGACAGGTGACGAAAAGCGCGACGTGCGGTCCGGCCATGATCTGCTCCCGATGCCGCGCAAGTTTAGCCGCCCCGTCGGGGCGGGCAAGCCCCCCGCGCTTCGGCCTTGCTTTTTCGGGCCGGCGGGATAGAAGGCGGGGTCCGCGGCGCATGCACCCCTGGAGGATCGCCGCGTCATTGATGGGAGAGTGTCATGGCCAGGTCCACTGTTCTGGAGGTCATGGCGCGGGAAGGCACGGGCAAAGGGGCTGCCCGCGCCGCACGCCGCGCCAATCTCGTGCCGGGAGTGATCTATGGCGGCGGCGAGCCGCCGCAGCCGATCAACATCCCCTTCCCCGCGCTGATCAAGATGCTGAAGGCGGGGCATTTCCTGTCGACCCTGCTGAACGTCCGGGTCGACGGCAAGGACAACCGCGTCGTCTGCCGCGGCGTCCAGCGCGACGTGGTCAAGGACCTGCCGATCCATGTCGATTTCCTGCGCCTGACCGAGCGCAGCTTCGTCGACCTGATGATCCCGGTGGAATTCGTCGGCCATGAGGAATCGCCCGGCCTGCGCCGCGGCGGCACCGTCACCGTGGTGCGCCCGATGGTCGAGCTGCGCGTGCCGGCCGCGAACATCCCCGACCATCTGACGGTGAACCTGGCCGGGCTGGACATCGGCGACGTGGTGAAGATCTCCAATGTCGCCCTGCCCGAGGGCACCCGCCCGGTGATCACCGACCGCGATTTCGTGATCGCCAACATCGCCGCCCCGTCCGGCCTGCGCGCCGAGGAGGCGGAGGAGGGCGAGGAGGAGGCGGCGGAGGACTGACCTCCGCCCCGCCCGGATCTTGGGGGGGCCGGTGCGATGCGGCTGTTCGTCGGTCTGGGCAATCCCGGCCCCCGCCACGAGAGACAGCGCCACAATGTCGGGTTCATGGCCGTGGACCGCATCGCCGCGGATCACGGCTTTTCCGCGTGGCGGTCCCGCTTTCGCGGAGAGCTGGCCGAGGGCCGGCTGGGCCGGCACAAGGTCATGCTGCTCAAGCCGATGACCTTCATGAACCTGTCGGGCGAATCGGTCGGCGAGGTGCTGCGCTTCTTCCGCATCGAGCCCGCCGAGATGGTGGTGTTCCACGACGAGCTGGACCTCGCCCCGGGCCGGCTGCGCGTCAAGCAGGGGGGCGGCCATGCCGGGCACAACGGGCTGCGCTCGCTCCATCAGCATGTCGGCGAAGCCTTCTGGCGGGTCCGGATCGGGATCGGCCATCCCGGGCACAGGGACCGGGTCACCGGCCATGTGCTGGGCGATTTCGGCGAGGGCGAGCGCGCCTGGCTCGACGAGCTGCTGCGGGGGATCTCCGAGGGGGCGCCGGCGCTGGCCGAGGATGACGTGACGGGCTTTCTGGCCGCGGTG
>RFGB01000113.1 GCA_003697125.1 Alphaproteobacteria bacterium | reverse complement strand
GCGATCACCGGCGCGATCCACACCCCCACCATGTCGGACGCGCTGCCCTACAGCTATGACGACATCGCCACCCAGGCGATCGAGGCGGCCGAGGCCGGTGCGGCGATCCTGCATCTGCACGCGCGCAATCCCGAGGACGGCAGGCCTTCGGTGGATCCGGCCGATTTCGCCCCCTTCCTGCCGCGCATCAAGCAGGCCACCGACGCGGTGCTCAACATCTCCACGGGCGGTTCGCTCACCCTCTCGATCCAGGACCGGATCAAGCCCGCCAAGACCTTCAGCCCCGAGATGTGCTCGATGAACATGGGGTCAATGAACTTCTCCTTTCACCCGCTGGGCGCGCGCTACAAGGAGTGGAAGTTCGACTGGGAACGCGACTATGTGGCGGGGTCTGACGGCAACATCTTCCGCAACACCTTCCGCGACATCCGCGAGGCGGCCGAGACGCTCGCCCCCCACGACATCAGGTTCGAGCATGAGTGCTATGACGTCGGCCATCTCTACAACCTGAAGTTCTGCATGGATGCGGGTCTGTTCAGACCGCCGGTCTTCATCCAGTTCGTGATGGGCATTCTGGGGGGCATTGGCGCCGATGTGGACAACCTCGTGTTCATGAAGCGCACCGCCGACAAGCTCTTCGGCAAGGATTACCGCTGGTCGGTGCTTGCCGCGGGTGGGGCGCAGATTCCGCTGGCGAGCACGGCCGCGCATATGGGCGGCAATCTGCGGGTGGGGCTTGAGGACAGCCTGTTCATCGCCCGCGGCCAGCTTGCGAAGTCGAACGCCGAGCAGGTGGCGAAGGTGCGCCGGATCATCGAGGATCTGGGCTGCGAGGTGGCCAGCCCCGATGAGGCGCGCGAGATCCTGCACCTCAAGGGTGGGGATCGGGTGAACTTCTGACAGGCGCGCCTGCGGCCTTGTCCGCGGAGCGCCCGGCAAGCCGCCTGCGCAGATGATCGCGGAAATCGGCGACAAGCCGCGACGCGCTGCGCTCGGCCAGGGTGATGGCGCTGATCGCGTGCGGTCGCGCGGGAAGGGCGATGTCCGCCACCGCCAGCCCGTCGCCACCGCCCGGTCGCAGGGCGTAGCTCGGCAGCACGGTGAGAAAGTCGGTCTCGCGCAAGAGTTCGAGCACCGCCTCGGCGGATTCGCTCTGAAAGGCGATCCGCGGCCGGCGCAGCCCCCAGAGCCGGAGCGCGGTCTCCATATCCGACAGGAGCGCGCTGCGTTGCGAATGCCCCACCCAGGTGACGCCCTCGAGATCCGCCGGCCGCGGGCGGGCGAGGCGCATCACCGGGTGACCCGCGCGCCCGACGACGACAATGGCATCGCTGAACAGGGGATCGAGGCGCAGATCGGTGTCTCCCTGATCGACGAATTTCGAGGGGCCGACGATGATGTCGAGCTGGTTGGCACGAATCCGTTCCATCAGCCCGGCGTGATAGTCGGGGATGAGGTCGATGCGGATGTTGGGACGCGCGCGCAGAAAGCTCGCGATGGCCTCCGACATCAGGTTCCGGCACAGAAACGGCGGCGCGCCGATTTTCAGCACCCCGAAGAAGCCGCGCGCGTTCAGATCCGCCGCCTCGCTGGCGCGCAGCCGCGCCGTGCGGATCGCCCGACCCTGACCGGAAAGCTCCACCCCAATGGCGGTCGGGCGCATCGGCCGGCTGGTCCGCTCGAACAGCGGCGCCCCGATCCGCGCCTCCAATGTGGCGATCATCCGGCTCAGCGCCGGCTGCGAGGTGCCAAGCCGCGCCGCGGCCCGCTGCAACGTGCCTGAATCGACGATCACGGCGAGCTGCTCGAGGTGGCGCGGATCGATGTACATATCGCTTTGATATGTTGTATTTTCGAGAAATCATTAGACTGATATGTTCATTGCGTCAATCATCGGGTCTGGAACGGATCGCGCCGGCGCCACGGAGCGGATGGGAACGCCTCCGCGTCGGTTCGCGAAATTGGGGGAGGATCGGATGAGACGGATGTTGCTGGCGGCGGTGGCGGGGATCACGATGGCCGCGACGGCGGCGGAGGCGAAGACGCGCCTCGTCGTCAACTGTTTCTGGCCGCCGCAGCACGTCATGTGCCGCGAGATCCTGCCCGGCTGGATCGCCGAGGTGGAGCGGGTGACCGAGGGCCGCGTGACCGGCATCGTGCCGCCGAAGAGCGTGGCGCCCCCGCCCGAGCAGCTTGCCTCGGTCGAGAGCGGCGTGGTCGATGCTGCGGTGCAGTTCAACGGCCTGATCGCCAACCGCGTCAGCGGCCCCCTGGTGGCCATGAACCCCTTTGTCGGTGTCTTCAACGGCCCGGCCATGACCCAGGCGCTGTGGGAGACGCGCGAGAAATTCTTCCCCGACGAGTTCGACACGGTGGTGTTGCTGTCGCAGTGGGTGATCACGCCGGGGCGGCTGTTCTCGACCACCGACGAGCCGATCGTGACGCTGGAGGACTTCACCTCGCGCAAGCTCTGGGCGCTGCCCGGGCCGCTGGCGCAAATGGCCAAGAGCCTCGGCGCCGGCGTCGTCTCGACCCCGGCGGTGAAATCGAACGAGATCATCGCCCGCGGCGTGGTGGATGGGCATTTCGGCCTCGGCGGCGACGCGGTCAAGGCGTTCCAGGTGCTGCCCTACACCAAGTCGATGACGGTGTTTTCGAGCCCCGTCTACACCACCTCCTTCTCCTTCTTCGTCAACAAGGACAAATGGGCGGAAATCTCGCCCGAGGACCAGGAGGCGATCCGCGCCATCAGCCAGCAGGCGGTGGGCATGCGTGCCGCCGAGACATGGGACAGGATCAGCCAGCAGGTCTATGACAGCTTCGACGAGCTCGGCATCAAGGTCGTGAAGGCCGACCCCTCGCTGGAAAACGCCCTGCGCGAGGCGGCCAAGCCGGTGGTGGCGGCATGGATCGAGAAGGCCAAGGCGGAGGGTATCGACGCCGAGGCGGCGCTCGCCTTTTACAAGGCGCGCGTGGCGGAGCTGGCGGCCAGGT
>RFGB01000112.1 GCA_003697125.1 Alphaproteobacteria bacterium | reverse complement strand
CGCGCGCCCCGCCCCGGCCCCGCGCGAGCCCGCGCCGCGGATCTGCGACGATCCCAGGCTGGCCGGCCAGACGATCACCCGCATCGCCTCGGCCACCCCCGGCTGCGGCATCGAACGGCCGGTGCGCCTGTCCGCCGTCGCGGGGGTGCGGCTCGACCGCCCGGCGATCGGCGATTGCCGCCTGGCCAGCCGCCTCGCCGACTGGATCGAGAGGGTCGCCCGTCCCGCGGCGCGGGGGCTGGGGTCGGAGCTGGTCTCGATCGAGGTCGCGGCCTCCTATGCCTGCCGGCCGCGCAACAACCGCCCCGGCGCGCGCCTGTCGGAGCATGCGCGCGGCCGGGCGATCGACATCGCCGCCTTCGGTCTGGCGGACGGGCGCAGGATCACCGTGCTGGATGGCTGGCGGGGAGAGGCGCGCGCCTTCCTCGCCCGGCTGCACCGCAGGGCCTGCGGCATCTTCGGCACGGTGCTGGGCCCCGATTCCGACCGCTGGCACCGCAACCATTTCCATTTCGACGTCGCGCGCTACCGGATGGGCAGCTACTGCCGCTGAGGCGCGGCGGCGCGATCACTGCAGCCGCGGCGCCGGCCCGATCGGCACCGGACCCAGCATCATCGATCCGTCTTCGAAGACCAGCGGCACGCGCAGCGTCCCGGCATCCCCGGACATGAACGCGGCCACCCCCAGCCCCGCCTCCAGCGCGTCGGCCAGCCATGGCTGGATCACGCCGGCGGCAACCGCGCGGCGCAGCATCTCGCGCCAGCCCCGCGCCACCAGGTCGATCCGCCCGAGGGCCAGGCCGTCGGGCCCGGCGTGCAGCCTGCCCCGCGCCTCCAGCCGCAGCTCGCCCCATTCCGCCGCCAGATCGCGCAGCGACAGCGCGATCAGCGCGGGCTTGCGCCCCTCGACCGCGTGGCGGTCCCAGGGGGCATCGAAGCCCAGCGCGACATCCAGCCGCATCAGCGGCACCGCCTCGCCCAGCGCGCCCAGCGGATCGATCCGCCGGCGCAGCGGCTCGGGCAGCAAGACCGATTCGGCCTCGACGAACAGCTCCTGGGCATGGCCGGGGGCGGTGTCGTCGGCCAGCCGGCGCGTGGCGATGCGCATGCGCGCGGCCGAGGCGGTCCATCCCCCGCTGCCGGTTGCGGCGGGGGCGTCGATCTCGATCACGGCGCGCTCGGGCTCCAGCGCCGAACCGGGCACGAACACCACCGAGCCGCGCATCCGCTCCACCGCGAGCGTGGCGGTCTCGCCCGGCACCGACAGGCGCTGGCGTTCGGGCCAGATCACGATGACATGACCGGGCCGGTAGGCGAGGCTGAGGATCTGCAGGCTGGGGGCGTCCCATGCCCAGCCGGCATCGGGATCGGCCAGGGCGAGCCCTTCCAGCCCCAGATCGAAGCGCCCCGGAAAGCCCGCCACCGAGATCGCCGACTCCTCGGCCACCCAGCCCGCCTCGCGCCGCTCCTCCAGCCAACCGGCAATGGCCCGCTGGCGCGCCTGCGCCGCGAACCACCACCACCCCGACCAGCCCAGCACGGCGGCCAGGATCACCGCGATCAGGACACGAACGATCTTGGGCATGGTTTCCCCTGTTCCGCCGGCCCGTCCCGTCCTATACGCGCATCGGGCCGGGATCGGCACCCCGGGGAGATGCGGCAATGTGGATCTTCGCCTATGGCTCGCTGATGTGGAACCCCGGCTTCGCCCATGCCGAGCGGGTGATCGCCCGGCTGGCCGGCCATGCGCGGCGGTTCTGCCTGGCCTCGATGCATTACCGCGGCACGCCCGAATCGCCGGGGCTGGTGCTGGCGCTCGACCCGGATCCGGGCGCGGTCTGCACCGGCATCGCCTACCGCGCCCTTCCCGGCACCGAGGCCGCGACCCTGGCCTATCTTCGCGCGCGCGAGCTCGTCTCCTATGCCTATCGCGAGGCGCGCCTTCCGGTCGATCTGGCCGACGGCCGGCGGGTCGAGGCGGTCACCTTCGTCTCGGACCCCGGCCATCCGCAGTTCCGGCCGGGGCTGGATCCCGAGGAGCAGGCCCGCATCATCGCCCGCGCCGAAGGTCCGGCGGGAACCAACCGCGACTATCTGTTCAGCACGCTTGCGCATCTGCACGAGCTGGGCATCCCCGATCCCGAGCTGGATTCGCTGGCCGAGCGGGTGCGGCGGCTGTCGGGCTGAGCACGGCTCAGCCCCCTTCGCCCCGGCGCTGGCGCCACAGGCTGAGCGCCGCGGCGACCGCGGCCGGCCAGTCCTCGCCCCGCAGGACATCGCGCAGGGCGCGGTCGAGCCGGGCGATCGCCGCCACGGCCTCGGCCCGGTCCTCGGCCGCGACCGCCACCAGCGCCCAGCGGCGCCGGCTGCGCGGCAGCGGCCGCAGGCCGTGCTGCGGGGCCACCTGATCGGGGCTGGCCAGCACCGCCTGCGCCCGCCCCCCGGCCAGCGCGTCCAGGCAGGCGGCCATGTCCGGCGCGGGCACCGCCGCGGCCCCCTCGGGCAGCAGGCCGGGCATGTCGGGCGGCGGGGCGATCAGCCCGGCGGGCATGCAGACGGCGCCGGGCCGCACACGTCGGCCGCGCGGGGCGTAGAGGGCGAGCTCGACCTCGTGCAGCGGCGCCGAGAAGACCAGCCCCCGGCAGGGATCCTCTCCGCCCGCCCGGCGCGCCCGGCAATCGGGCTGCCATGCCGGCAGCGCGATGGCGAAGGGTCCGCCGGCCAGCGCCGGGGCGGTGGCGACGAAGCCATCGGGCGCGGCGACGAATTCCGGGGCCGGGCCGGATGGCGCGGCCTCGAAGGCGCGGGCAACGAGTTCGACGAGAAGCCCCATGCCCGGCTGGGCCGGGTTGGCCAGCGGCGCGGGACCTGCCATCACCGCGATGCCGATCGTCCCGGGCGCCTCGGCATCCGCCGGCGCATCGGCGGGCATCGGCGCGGAATCGCCGGGCGCGGCGGCATCGGTGCCGGGCAGGCTGCCATCGGCGCAGGGCAGGCGCAGGACCATGCCGATCTCGATCGCGCCGGGGCGCGGACCGATCACCGCGCGATTGGCGTCATGGATGGCGCGGAAACGCTCCTCGTCGCCATAGGCGCGCCGGGCGATGCGGCGCAGCGTGTCCCCGGGCCTGACGGTGTATTCCGCGCAGGCCTGCTGGGCGGCGGCCGGCCGGTCCCCGCCGCCGGCCAGGACCGCCGCCGCGGCCAGAATCATCGCCCAGGCCCCTGCCCGCATCCGCCGCCCCTTCCGCTGCGCCGCCCGCGGCGAACTATGCCGCCGCTCTACCCCTCGGCACAAGACCGGGCGGTCAGCCCGGCTCGGGCGTCACCACCAGAACCGCCCCCTCGGCGGCGATCACCCGCACCGTCGCGCCGGGCGGGGGGCGTGCGCCCTCGGGGCGGGCCTTCCAGGGCACGCCATCGATCTCGACGCGCAGCCCGCCATCGGGGGCGGCGGCGATGACGGTGGCGGTGCGGCCGACCAGCCGGCCGGCGCGGCGGTTCAACAGCGGCGCCTCGCCGGCATCCTCGCCCCAGCGGGCCAGCGCCCATCGCCCGGCGAAGGCCGACAGGATGGTGACCAGCGCGAACAGGGTCACCTGCATGTCGCCCGACAGCTGCGGATCGATCCACAGCCCGGCGGCGGCGGCCAGCGCGCCCAGCCCGGGCCAGGCCAGCACGAAGCCGGTGACGACCATCTCGGCCGCGAGCAGCGCGATCGCCGCCGCCGCCCACCACCAGGGGGAGATGCCGTCGAGCGCGGTGAAGAGGCCGAAGCTCACCGGGCGCGGTCCTGCTGGGCGGCGCGGGCGATCTCGGCGATGCCGGCGACCGATCCGATGACCGAGCTTGCCTCCAGCGGCATCAGGATCGTGCGCGAGCCCGGCGCCGCGGCCAGCGCCTGCAGCGCCTCGGTGTATTTCTGGGCCACGAAGTAGTTCACCGCCTGGATGCTGCCCTCGGCGATGGCGCGGCTGACCATCGCGGTGGCCTTGGCCTCGGCCTCGGCGGCGCGCTCGCGCGCCTCGGCATCCAGGAAGGCCGCCTGGCGGCGGCCCTCGGCCTCGCGGATCAGGCTCTCGCGCACCCCCTCGGCCTTCAGGATCGCGGCCTGCTTCTCGCCCTCGGCGGCAAGGATCTCGGCGCGCTTGTCACGCTCGGCCTTCATCTGGCGGGCCATCGCCTCGATGATGTTGGGCGGCGGCTCCAGATCCTTGATCTCGACGCGCGTCACCTTCACCCCCCAGTTCGAGGAGGCATCGTCGATCACGGTCAGGAGGCGGCCGTTGATCACGTCGCGGTTGGAGAGCACCTCGTCGAGATCCATCGAGCCGATCACGGTGCGGATATTGGTCATGGCGAGGTTGTTGAGCGCCTGGGTGAGGTTGCGCACCTCATAGGCCGCCGCCGCGGCATCGACGATCTGGTAGAAGGCCACCGCATCGGCCCGCACCATGGCGTTGTCGCGGGTGATCACCTCCTGGCTGTCGATGTCCAGCACCGTCTCCATCATGTTCATCTTGCGGCCGATCCGCTCGAAGACCGGGATCACGAAGTTCAGCCCGGGCCGCAGGGTGCGCACATAGCGCCCGAAACGCTCCACCGTCCATTCCTCGCCCTGCGGCACCGAGCGCACCATCAGCGCGATCAGCAGCAGCGCGAAGACGAGGATCGCGAGCACGGTGACCGAGACCGAGTCGAACACCTGACCGAATGGCATCGGCGCCTCCATTGCTGGCCGGCCTCCAGCTATCCGCCGATTTCGACCCCTTGGCAATCACCTTGCCATGATCGTGCCACCTTTCGCGGGCCAGATGGCTCGGGGACCCGGCCGCGACCGGTTGGCAAGCGCATCGCCGCGCCCTAGTGTCTTTGTCAGCTTCGACAAGGGGATCGCATGGCGCGCAGTCTGTTGCTGGATCGCGAGACGGATCCGCGCTTCTCGCAGCCGATCCGGCAGATCATGGCGATGGTGCTGGTGCTTCTGGCGCTGGGGGCGGGGATCACGCTGATCTACCGCCCGGTGCGGCGCGTCCTGGAAGCCAATATCGAGCTGACCGGCTTCATCCTGTTCGTGTTCCTGATCGGGGTGATCGCCACCTTCTGGCAGGTGCTGCAGCTGACCCGGGCGGTGAGCTGGATCGAGGGTTTCGCCCTGGACCGGCCGGGGCATGAATTCACCCGCGCGCCGCGGCTGCTCGCCTCGCTCTCGGCGCTGTTGCGGGGCAAGGATGCGCGGCGCCTGCTGAACCCGACCTCGACCCGGTCGATCCTCGACAGCGTCGCCACCCGCCTGGACGAGGCGCGCGACATCAACCGCTACATCATCAACGTGCTGATCTTCCTGGGCCTTCTGGGCACCTTCTGGGGGCTGGCGCGGACCATGCCGCAGGTGGTCGCGGTCATCCAGTCGCTGAAGCCCGCCGAAGGCGACAGCGGCATCGCGGTGTTCGAAAGGCTGATGGCCGGGCTGGAAGGCCAGCTGGAGGGGATCGGCACCGCCTTCTCGGCCTCGCTCGTCGGCCTGGCCAGCTCGCTGGTCGTCGGCCTGCTCGACCTCTTCGCCGGCCACGGGCAGAACCGCTTCTTCCGCGAGCTCGAGGAGTGGCTCTCCTCCATCACCCGCATCGGGGTGCCCGGGGCGGATGGCGAGGCATCGGGGGCGATGGGCGCGGCGCTGTCGGTGCTGGAACAGACCGCGCGCCAGATCGATGCGCTGCAGGACATGCTGGCCCGGGCCGAGGAACGCCGCGCGGCGCATGAGGAGCGGCTGGCCGCGCTGCTGGCCGAAGGGCAGACGCAGGGCATGACCGGGGTTCTTGCGACGCTGGAACGGATTGCCGGCGCGCAGGAACGGCTGACCGCGCTTCTGGCCGAGCGCGACGAGGAGACCGGCCGGCTGGATGCCGAGACGCGGATGCGGCTGCGCAACATCGACGTGCAGCTGCTGCGGCTTCTGGAGGAGCTTCAGGCCGGGCGCGAGGAATCGGTCAGCGAGCTGCGCACCGAGATCAACACCCTGACCCGCACCCTCGTCAGCGCGCTGGGCGAACGGGTGGGACGCTGAGGCGGACCCATGGCGCTCTCCTCCCGCCACGGAAGATACGAAAGCAACGCCTGGCCGGGCTTCGTCGATGCGCTGACCGCGCTGCTGCTCGTGCTGATGTTCCTGCTGTCGATCTTCATGGTCGTGCAGTTCATGCTGCGCGAGACCATCACCGGGCAGGAGACCGAGCTCGACCGCCTGCATGCCGAGGTGGCCAGCCTTGCCGACGCGCTGGGGCTGGAACGCGCCCGGGCGGCGAACCTGGCCGCCGAACTCGACCTGGCGCGCGCGAACCTCGCCGACACCCAGAGCCTGGTCGGCCAGCAGGCGCTGCTGATCGACAGCCTGACCACCCAGCGCGACGAGGCGCAGGCACGCATCGCCAGCATGGAGGAGCGCATCGCGGCCCTGGTCGCCTCGAACCGTGAACTGGGTGCGCGGCTGCAGGCGGCCGAGACCACCGCGGCCGGGGAGCGGCAGGCCACCGAGGCGGCGCGGGCCGAGCTTTCCGCCGCGCGCGCGCAGCTCGAGCGCGAGATCGGCGAGAAGGAGGCGCTGCAGCTGGCGCTTGCCCGGCTGCGCGAGGAGATCGACAGCGCCGCCGAACAGGCGCGGCTGGCCGCGGCGCGGCGCGAGGCGCTGGAAGCGCTGGTCGCCAGCCTGCGCGCCGAGACCGAGACGGCCCGCGAGACGCTGAGCGAACGCGACAAGGCGCTGCTGGAGGCGCGCGACGCGCTGGACGCGCGCGCCGCGGCGCTGGATGCGGCCGAACGCAAGCTGGCCGAGCGCGAGCGGGTGCTGGCCGACGCATTGCGCCAGCTGGCCGAACGGGACGCGGCGCTTCGGCGCAAGGACGCCGACCTTGCCGCCCGCGACGCCGAACTGGCCGGGAAGGACAAGGCGCTGGAGGAGATCGGCGCCGCGCTTGCCGCCCGCGACAGGGCGCTGGCCGAAAATGACGCGGCACTTGCCGCCCGCGACAGGGCGCTGGCCGACAAGGACGCCGCGCTCGCCCGCAGCCAGGCCGACGCCGCCCGGCTGCGCGACCTGCTGGCCGAACGCAACGCGCTGATCGCCGAACGCGACGCCGCGATCGCCGCGGCCAGCAAGGCGCTGGAGGAACGCGACCGCGCCCTCGCCGCGCTGCGCGCCGATCTCGACGACACCGCGGCCCGGCTCGGCGACCTGCAGAAGGCGCTGGCCGAACGCGACGCCGCACTGGCCGAGCGCGATGCGGCGCTGGCCAATCTGCGCGCCGCGGTCGCCGAACGCGACAGCGCCCTGGCCGAATTGCGCGCCGCCCTGGCCGGGCGCGAGGAAAAGGTGTCGCAGACCGCCCGGCTGCTGGCCGAACGGGATGCCGCGCTGGCCGAACGGGACGCCGCGCTCGACCGGGCGCAACGGGCGATCGAGGAGCGCGACGCCGCGCTTGCCGCCCTGCAGGCCCGGGTGGAGGATGCCGAGGCGGCGCTGGCCGCGGCGCGCGCCGATCTGACCGCGCGCGAGCGGGAGCTGGCCGCATTGACCGACCGGCTGACCGAGGAGCAGCGCCGGCGCATCCGCGACGCGGCCGAGGCCGAGGCGCTGCTGGCCCGCTTCGCCAAGGCGCGCGCCGAGATCGAGGATCTGAATGCGCGGCTGACCGAGAGCGAGCGCCTCGCCGCTGCCGAGGCCGCCGCCGCCGAGGAGCTTCGCCGACGCCTGGCCGAAGCCGACAGCGAGCGCATCGCGATGACGCTGGCGCTGGAGGAGCAGCGCAAGCGCGCCCAGGAGACGCTGGAGATGCTGGCCGCGGCCGAGGCGGCGCGCAAGCAGCTCGAGACGGCGCGCGCCGACGATCTGTCCGAACTCGAACGGCGCCGGGTCGCGCTGGCCGAGGCGCAGAAGACGCTTGCCAGCCTGCGCGAGGCATCGACCGAGGACAAGCGGCGGCTCGCGGCGCTGAACCTGCAGGTCGCCGAGCTGCGCAAGCAGCTGGCCGCACTGCAGGCCACGCTGGACGCCTACGAGGCAAAGGACTTCGCCAGCCAGGTGCAGGTGCAGGCGCTCGGGGCGCGCCTCAACACCGCGCTGGCGCGGGTGGCCACCCAGGCGACGCGGCTGAGCGAGCTGGAGGCCGAGCGGCTGCGGCTGCTCGAGGAGGAGGCGCAGGACCTGCGCAAGGCCCGCTCCGACTTCCTGCTGCGCACGCGCGAAATCCTCGGCCGCGTGCCCGGCGTGCGCATCGAAGGCGACCGCTTCGTGTTCGATTCCGAGGTCCTGTTCCCGGTGGGGTCGGCCGAACTGACCCCGGCGGGACGCGCCCAGCTGGCCCGGGTCGCCGATGTCATCCGTCAGGTGGCGCCGCAGATCCCCGAGGGGGTCGACTGGATCCTGCGCGTGGACGGGCACACCGACAAGACCGGCGATCCCCTGGTCAACTGGCAGCTGTCGCAGGCGCGCGCCCTGTCGGTCGTGCGCTACCTGATCGACCAGGAGGGGCTGGACCCCCGGCGCCTGTCGGCCAATGGCTTCGGCCAGTATCAGCCGATCGACCCGGGCGACAGCCCCGAGGCGCTGGCGCGCAACCGCCGCATCGAGCTCAAGTTCACCGAGCGCTGAGCCGCCGCGGGGGACGGTCTCACTCGACCACCACCGCGACCCGGGCGCTGTCGATCAGCCGGTCGCCGCGGCGCAGCTCGATCACCCCTTCATGGCGGCCCGGCTGCCAGCCGCCGGCGGGGCGGCGGCGCCCGACCGCGCGCATCTGCACCGCCCGGTCGCGCGGCATGGCGTGATCGTCGGCGAACAGTTCCCGCCCGTCGGGATCACGCATCCGCAGGACGATCCGGTCGCCCGCCGACAGGTTGATCGCCTGGACCCACAGCACCATCGCCGGCGCGTCGCGGCCACCGACCCCGGCGGCGGGGCCCGCGCGCAGATCGGCGGCGTCGGGAATCGCGGCCGCGATGCCGGCCAGCATGATCTCGGGCCCCGGAAGCCATCCGGCCGGAAGCGGGATCATGGGCGCCAGCCCGCCGCCGCAGGGCGCCGACATCGGCCGGCCGTCGAGCGGGTCGATCACCCTCCCCCGGTGGCGCAGCGTCAGATGCAGATGCGGAAACTCGGTCATCCCCGACAGGCCGATCTGGCCGATCGGCTGACCGGCGGCGACCCGCTGGCCGGTGCGGACCGCGACCGATCCCCGGCGCAGGTGGCAATACTGCGTCGTCCAGCCATCGCCATGGTCGATGACCACGCCATTGCCGCATTCCCGCCCGGCCAGCCCGTCGGGCCCGCGCGCGGGGCGATCCTCCATGCCGTCGCGCAGCGCGCGAACCGTGCCCGGCGCGGCGGCGAGAACCGCCACCCCGCGGGCGATCTCCGCCTCGGTGGCGAGGCGGATGTCGATCCCCTTGTGCCCGTCATAGCTGGCGGGGCCGCAGGTCAGGTCCGCGCGGCCCGGGCCGGGGTCGCGATCGACGAGGTTCTGGAGGAAGCAGTCCTCGCCCAGGGTGCAGGCGACGGGAAAGCGGAATGCCGGGACGTCGGCCGCCGCCGGGAGGATGCCGGCGGCGACCAGGATTGCGGCAAGGCGCATCAGGCCGGGTCAGTCCGCGGTCAGCAGCGGCGGCTTGCCCCGGCTCAGCCGCGGCTTCTCGGGCGGATGGCAGTCGAGCTTCAGCGCGCCGTCCTCGACCGTGATCCGCACCACCCCGCCCTTGGAGAGCTTGCCGAACAGCAGCTCCTCGGCCAGCGGGCGCTTGATGTTTTCCTGGATCACGCGCGCCAGCGGGCGGGCGCCCATCTTGTCGTCATAGCCCTTCTCGGCCAGCCATTCCGCCGCCGCCCGGGTCAGCTCGATCTGGACGTTGCGGTCCATCAGCTGCGCCTCGAGCTGCAGGACGAACTTGTCGACCACCTGAAGGATGACCTCCTTCGACAGCGGGCTGAAGCTGATCACCGCATCCAGCCGGTTGCGGAATTCCGGGCTGAAGGTGCGTTCGATCGCGGCCACGTCCTCACCCTCGCGCCGCTCGCGCCCGAAGCCGATCGCGGCCTGGGCCTGCTCGGCCGCGCCTGCATTCGAGGTCATGATCAGGATCACGTTGCGGAAATCGACCCGGCGGCCGTTGTGATCGGTCAGCTTGCCGTGATCCATCACCTGCAGCAGGATGTTGTAGACATCCGGATGCGCCTTCTCGATCTCGTCCAGCAGCAGCACGCAATGGGGATGCTGGTCGACGCCATCGGTCAACAGCCCGCCCTGGTCGAAGCCGACATAGCCCGGGGGCGCGCCGATCAGCCGGCTGACCGCGTGCTTTTCCATGTATTCCGACATGTCGAAGCGCAGCAGTTCCAGCCCCAGCGTGTCGGCCAGCTGCTTGGCCACCTCGGTCTTGCCCACGCCGGTGGGCCCGGCGAACAGATAGCAGCCGATCGGCTTCTCGGGTTCGCGCAGGCCGGCGCGGGCGAGCTTGATCGAGGAGCACAGCGCCTCGATCGCCTTGTCCTGTCCGAAGACGACGCGCTTGAGGGTGGATTCGAGATTGCGCAGCACCTCGGCATCGTCCTTCGAGACCGCCTTGGGCGGGATGCGGGCGATCTTGGCGACGACGTCCTCGATCTCCTTCGCGGTCACCGTCTTGCGCCGCTTGCTGTCGGGCAGCAGATGCTGGGCCGCCCCCGCCTCGTCGATCACGTCGATCGCCTTGTCGGGCAGCTTGCGGTCATGGATGTAGCGCGCCGAAAGGTCGACGGCCGAGCGGATGGCGTCGGCGGTGTAGCGAACCTCGTGATGCTGCTCGAAATAGGGCTTGAGCCCCTTCAGGATCTTCACCGCATCGTCGGTGGTCGGCTCGTTGACGTCGATCTTCTGGAAGCGGCGGCTGAGCGCGCGGTCCTTCTCGAAATGCTGGCGGTATTCCTTGTAGGTGGTGGAACCGATGCAGCGCAGGCTGCCGGACTGGAGCGCGGGCTTGAGCAGGTTCGATGCGTCCATCGCGCCGCCCGAGGTCGCCCCGGCGCCGATCACGGTGTGGATCTCGTCGATGAACAGGATCGCGTCGGGGTGCTCCTCCAGCTCCTTCATCACCGCCTTCAGGCGTTCCTCGAAATCGCCGCGATAGCGTGTTCCTGCCAGGAGCGCGCCCATGTCCAGCGAGAAGATGGTGGCCTTGGCCAGGATCGCGGGGGTCTCGCCCTCGACGATCTTTCGCGCGAGGCCTTCGGCGATCGCGGTCTTGCCGACGCCGGGATCGCCCACCAGCAGCGGGTTGTTCTTGCGCCGACGGCACAGGACCTGCACGCAGCGCTCGACCTCGTAGGCGCGGCCGATCAAGGGATCGACCTTGCCCCTGCGCGCCTTCTCGTTGAGGTTCACGCAGTACTTGTCGAGCGCCCGTTCCCGCTTCTCGTCCCCAGAAGGCGTGGCCACTTCCTCAACCTCCTCCTCGGTTCCGCGGACGGGGCGCTGTTCCCCGAAGTTGGGGTTCTTGGCGACGCCGTGCGAGATGAAGTTGACCGCATCATAGCGGGTCATGTCCTGCTCCTGCAGGAAATAGGCGGCGTGGCTCTCGCGCTCGGCGAAGATCGCCACCAGAACGTTCGCGCCCGACACCTCGGTCCGGCCGGAGCTCTGGACATGGATCGCGGCGCGCTGGATCACCCGCTGGAATCCCGTGGTCGGCGCCGCCTCGGAATGCTCGTGCCGGCTGACCAGCGCATCCAGCTCCTCGTCGATGAAACGGGTCAGCGTCTTGCGCAGCGCCTCCAGATCCACGCCGCAGGCGCGCATCACCCGCGCCGCGTCCGGATCGTCGATCAGGGCCAGAAGCAGGTGTTCCAGCGTCGCGAGCTCGTGCCGACGGCTGTTCGCCAGAGCCAGCGCGTTGTGGATCGCGGCTTCCAGGGACTTCGTGAACGACGGCATCGCATGCTCCCTTCCGTGGCCTGCGCCGCACTGGCGACGCGATTCCGCGCCGGCACCACCCAGGCTAGGATTCCATCATTAAACTTTGGTTTTGTCAGCCCCGGGTCAAGGGCTTCCCGATCACGGCACGGAAACCGGACGGTTTTCGGGCGGAAAGGCAGCGGGACGCGGGCGGCGGATCCGGGCGGGCGCGGCGCGCTCACTCCCGCTCCATCGTGCATTGCAGCGGATGCTGGTTGCGCCGCGCATAATCCATCACCTGGGTCACCTTCGTCTCGGCGATCTCGAAGGAGAACACGCCGACCACCGCAACGCCCTTGCGGTGGACGGTCAGCATCAGTTCCACCGCCTGCTGATGGGGCATGCCGAAGAAGCGTTCCAGCACGTGAACGACGAACTCCATCGGCGTGTAGTCGTCGTTCAGCATCAGCACCTTGTAGAGCGGCGGGCGCTGGGTCTTGCTTCGCGTCCGCGTCAGGGTGCCGGTCTCGACATCCCGACCCGGACCGTTCGGACGGGACATCAGGCGCGAGGCTTGCGAAGACATGGCATTCCGACGGCTGTCATCTGGCTGAAGAATATATTGCGGCGGGCAAAAGAGAAAAGGGGGCGCGTGGCCCCCTTTCCCGGCATCCGATGCGGTGGCTCCGCTCAGGAGGCGAAGCTCTTCATCACGTCGCTGACGGCGGTCAGGCGCGCGCCCAGCGGCTCGGCGGCCGACCGGGCGGCCGAGATGTACATCTCGTTGACCCGGGCCAGCTGACGCATGTAGCTGTCCATCGAGGCGCGGGCGAACTCGGCCTGCTTCTCGAACAGCTCGGCAACGCTCTTGGCCGAGGTCATCGCCTTGGTCGCGGCGACACCCTCCTCGAAGGACTTCTTGCCGAAGTCGACCAGCTCGGCGTTCATCCCCTCAACCGCCTTGGTGGCGATCTCGGTGGAACGGATCACGGCCTCGAAGGTCTCGAGGTTGAAGGTGGCCGCCTTCTCGAAGCCCCGGGTGAGCTTCTCGATCTGGGCGGTCATCGCCTTCTGCGTGTCGGTCGCGAAGGCTTCCATCCGCTGGGTGGCATCCTTCATGACGTCGGCAGCGGCCTTGGCGGGGTCGGTCTTGGTGGCGGACATGGGCAATCTCCTGGCTAGCGGGCCGGCTCGTCCTCGCCGACCTCTGTCTGACATTGTAGATAGGGCATTTTGTGCACTGCGTCAAGACAGATTTGTGCACCGCAGCAATCACGCCGGCGCCGCCGCGAGGCCCGACGGGGATTTGCAACCGAATCTCAATCTGATAGTGTTCATTTCCGCCAACGAAGATGAACGACGGCGGGCAATCCGCCGCACGAGGCAGTGAATAGGCAGCGAACGAGGGCCGCGTGTTGTTCCGGACAAGCCTGATCCGGCTGCTCCCGCTTCTGTATGTCCTGATCGCCGCGGGGCCGCTCGCCGCGGCACCCTTCGCGGCGATCGTGATGGACGCCCGCGACGGATCGGTGCTGCACGCCGAAAACGCCGATGCGCGCCTGCATCCGGCATCGCTGACCAAGATGATGACCCTCTACCTCACCTTCGAGGCGATTCGCGACGGGCGCCTCAAGCTCGACCAGATGGTCACCGTCTCGGCCCGCGCCGCGCGCGAGCCGCCGTCGCGGATCGGCCTGCGCGAAGGCCAGCGGGTGCGCGTGCGCGACCTGATTCGCGCCGCCGCGATCAAGTCGGCCAATGATGCCGCGACCGCGCTGGGCGAGGCGATCGCGGGGAGCGAGGCTGCCTTCGCCCGGATGATGACCGCGAAGGCGCGGGCGCTGGGCATGACCCGGACCACCTTCCGCAACGCCCATGGACTGACCACGCCGGGGCATCTGTCCTCGGCACGGGACATGGCGATCCTCGCGCGCCATCTGATGTATGACTTCCCCCAGTACTTCAACATCTTCGGGCGCAGGACGACCCCCAGCCTCGGCAAGGTAATCCGCAACACCAACGCGCTGCTGTCCAGCTATGACGGCGCCGACGGCATCAAGACCGGCTATACCGTGGCCGCGGGCTACAACCTGGTCGCATCGGCCCGGCGGGGCAGCAAGCGCATCATCGCGGTGGTGTTCGGGGGGCGCTCGTCGCGCGCGCGCAACGAGACCGTCGCGCAGCTGCTGGATCTCGGCTTCCGCACCGCCCCCGCGCGGGCGCGCATCGTGCGGCCCGGGACCGGCGGCCTCGACCCCGAGGTGCTGGTCTCCAGCGCACCGCCGCCGCGGGCCGAACCGCCCGCCGGCCTGATCGAACGGGGCATCGACGCCGTGGCCGATGCGGTGGCCGCGCCGGTCGCCGCCGCGACCGCGCCGCCGCCCCCGCCCCTGCGCGCCACCGCGGTCGCGCAGGGGCGGGGG
>RFGB01000111.1 GCA_003697125.1 Alphaproteobacteria bacterium | reverse complement strand
GGGGTGGTGCGGCCCTCGGCCAGGGCGGCGCGGTCGGCCGGGGCGGTGCCCGGCAGCGGCAGCACCCCGCGGCGGGCCAGCTCGGGCAGCGCGCGCATCAGGTTCGCCGCGCCCATGGCATGGCCCAGCCCCTCGGCCGCGGCATCGGCCGCGGCGCCCAGCGCGCGGGCGGCAAGGCGCATCGGCACCACCGCGGTGCCGTGAAGATAGGCGTCGAGCGCGGCATCATCCGCGGGCGGTTCCGGGTCGCGGTCGCGCCGGCGCGCGGCGATCAGGGCGGCGAAATCGGCGGCGGGAAGCGCCGCCCCGGCGATCACCGGGGCCAGCGCCCGCAGCACCGGATGCGGCGGCGGCGGCTGGCCGGCGCACAGGGCGGCCAGCGCGTCGTCCCAGAACTGCAGCCGCATCAGTCCGATGGTCGGGTCCTGCGACACCCATGGCGCGCGGGCGATCTCGGCCAGGGCGGCGTAGAGCGGCAACAGCCGCGCGCGCGCGCCGGGCGGGGCGGACATGGCCGAGAGGAAGCGGTCGGGATCGGCCCGCGCCACCAGCTGGGCGCAATGGTCGATGCTCATCCTCCGACCCGGCCCCGGCTCATGCGCCGGCCGCGGGGGCGCCGTCGCGGATCAGCTTCCACAGGATCGCGTCGGACAGCGCCTGGAACGAGGCATCGACGATGTTGGCCGACACGCCCACCGTGGACCAGCGCCGGCCCTCGCCATCCTCGCTGTCGATCAGGACGCGGGTGACCGCCTCGGTCCCGCCCGAGGTGATGCGCACCTTGAAGTCGACCAGCCGCATGTCCTCGATGAAGGACTGATAGCGCCCCAGATCCTTGACCAGCGCACGCGACAGCGCATTCACCGGGCCCTGGTCCGACCCCGATTCGGGATCGACCGATTCGCTGACCGACATCACCCGCTCGCCCTCGATGTTCACCACCACCACCGCCTCCGAGACGGTGATCACCTCGCCGCGGGCATTGCGACGGCGTTCGGCGATCACGCGGTAGCGCTCGACGGTGAAGAAATGCGGCAGGAGGCCGAGCTCGTCGCGCGCCAGCAGCTCGAACGAGGCGCGGGCGCTGTCATAGGCATAGCCGCGATCCTCGCGCTCCTTCACCTTGCGCAGGATGCGCGCCAGCGCCGGATCGCCGGGCGGCACCTCGATCCCCGCCTCGGCCAGGCGGCGGCGCAGGTTCGACTGCCCGGCCTGGTTCGACATCGGGATCACCCGCTCGTTGCCCACCGACTCGGGGGGCACATGCTCATAGGTGGCGGGATCCTTAAGGATGGCGCTGGCATGCAGCCCCGCCTTGTGGGCGAAGGCGGCGGCGCCGACATAGGGGGCGTGCCGGTTGGGCACCCGGTTCAGGATGTCGTCGAGAAGCCGGCTGACGCGGCGCAGGCTGCGCAGCCCCTCGGCGGTGACGCCGGTGCGCAGGCGGTCCGCATAGGGCTGCTTCAGCAGCAGGGTGGGGATCAGGCTGGTCAGATTGGCATTGCCGCAGCGTTCCCCCAGCCCGTTCAGCGTGCCCTGCACGTGGCGCACCCCGGCATCGATGGCGGCCAGCGTGCCGGCGACGGCATTCTCGGTGTCGTTGTGGGTGTGGATGCCCAGCCGCCCGCCGGGGATGCCGGCGGCGACCACGCGGGCGACGATCTCGCCGATCTCGGCCGGCAGGGTGCCGCCATTGGTGTCGCACAGCACCACCCAGCGCGCCCCGGCCTCGAGCGCGGCATGCAGGCAGTCGAGCGCATAGCCGGGATTGGCCTTGAAGCCGTCGAAGAAATGCTCGGCGTCGAAGATCGCCTCGCGCCCCATGCCCGCGACATGGGCGACCGAGTCGCGGATGCCGGCGAGGTTCTCGGCCAGCGAGACCCCCAGCGCGGTGGTGACGTGGAAATCGTGGGTCTTGCCCACCAGGCAGATGGTCGCGGTGCCGGCATTCACCACCTCGGCCAGCACGTCGTCATTCGATGCCGACCGCCCTGCCCGCCGGGTCATGCCGAAGGCGGTCAGCCGCGCATGGGCCAGCTTCGGGGCGCGGGCGAAGAAGTCGCTGTCGGTGGGATTGGCGCCCGGCCAGCCGCCCTCGACATAATCGATGCCCAGCGCATCCAGCGCGGCGGCGATGCGGATCTTGTCGGCGACCGAGAAATCCACCCCCTGGGTCTGCTGCCCGTCGCGCAGCGTGGTGTCGTAGAGCCACAGCCGCTCGCGGCCGTCGGCTTCCTCCCGCGGTGCGGCCGGATCCTCCCGGCGCAGCGTCGTCGCATCCGTCATGACCGTTCCAGCTCCGCAAGGCGTCCGGCATCGAAATCGGGGCCGATCTCCCAGACCGCGCCCTGGGGGGTGTCGCGGACGATCACGCCCGCGGCGGCGATCCCGGCGCGTATGGCATCGGCGCGGCTAAAGTCGCGGGCGCGGCGCGCCTCGGCGCGGGCCGCCAGGAGCGCCTCGATGCGGCGGGCCAGCGCCTCGTCCTGCGCCGGGCGGTCCCAGCCCCCGAGCGCCGGCTCCAGAAGCCCCATCAGCCGCGCCGAGCCCGCCAGCCGCGGCGCGTCGCCCCGTGCCGCGATCGCGTGCAGCGCGGCGATGGCGCGGGGGGTGTTGAGGTCGTCGGCCAGCGCCGCGACCACCTCGGGATCGGGTTCGGCGGGGGGCGCGTCGCCGGCGACGGCGCGCCAGCGCTGCAGCACCCGCCGCGCCTCCTCGGCGGCGCGGGCGGTCCAGTCCATCGGCTTGCGGTAATGCGTGGCCAGCAGCACGAAGCGGATCACCTCGCCGGGGATGCCGCGATCGAGCAGGTCGCGCACGGTGAAGAAGTTGCCGAGCGATTTCGACATCTTCTCTCCCTCGACCTGCAGGAACCCGTTGTGCATCCAGATCGCCGCCATCTGCTCGGTGCCATGGGCGCAGCAGCTCTGGGCGCGCTCGTTCTCGTGATGGGGAAAGACCAGGTCGATGCCCCCGCCATGGATGTCGAAGCTTTCGCCCAGCAGCGCCGCGGCCATGGCGGAACATTCGATGTGCCATCCCGGCCGGCCGCGTCCCCAGGGGCTGTTCCATCCCGGCTGATCGGGGGCCGAGGGCTTCCACAGCACGAAGTCCATCGGGTCGCGCTTGAAGGGCGCCACCTCCACCCGCGCCCCGGCGCGCATGTCCTCGACGCTGCGGCGCGACAATTCGCCGTAATGCGGCCAGGTCGCCACCTCGAACAGCACATGACCCTCGGCCACATAGGCATGCCCGCGGGCGATCAGCCTTTCGATCATCGCGATCATCTGCGCGACGTATTCGGTGGCGCGCGGCATCACCGTGGGCGGCAGCACGCCCAGCGCGGCCATGTCCTCCAGATACCAGCGGGTGGTCTCGGCGGTCAGATCGGCGATGTCGCGGCCGGTCTGGCGGGCGCGGTCGATGATCTTGTCGTCGATGTCGGTGATGTTGCGCACATAGGTGACGCGGTCGGGGCCGTATGTGTGGCGCAGCAGGCGGAACAGCAGGTCGAAGACCACGGCCGGGCGGGCATTGCCGACATGGGCGCGGTCATAGACCGTCGGCCCGCACACATAGATGCGCAGATTGCCCGGGTCGAGCGGGACCAGCGCCTCCTTGCGGCGGGTCAGCGTGTTCCACAGCGTGATCGTCATGGCGCTCTCGCGGTTGGCTGCCGCGGCGTGTGCATCGATCTTTCGGGATGGACCAGCGCGCCGCGGACTGAGGGTCAGCGGATGATGCAGATCGCGATGATGCGGGCCTGCGGGGTCATGGCGCTCCTCATGCCGCAAATGCGGCCCCTTGGCAATCCCCCGCCGCTTTGGCAGGGTCCGGCGAACCGGCCTGGATGGGAGGAGAGCCGATGCTGATCGTGACCGGAGAGATCGAGATCGACCCCGCGGCGGCCGAGGCGTTGCGCGCGGCGGCGCTGCCGATGATGGAGGCGACGGCCCGCGAGCCGGGCTGCCGGTTCTACCGCTTCTACCAGGATGTCGGCCGGCCGGGGGTGTTCCGGGTCTATGAGGAATGGGAATCGCAGGCGGATCTGGATGCCCACATGACCACCCCCCACATGGCCGAATGGCGGCGGGCGCTGGGCGAGATCGGGGTGAGGCGCCGGCAGGTCCGGATCCTGAGCGGCGCCACGGTGCGGGAGCTGTGATGCAGCCCTCGCTGCGCATCCGCAATGTCGCGGCCGACAATGCGGGGGCGTGGGATCTCTACGAACGCGCCCGTGCCCGCATCCGCGCCGGCGAGGACATCGTGATGCTGACCGTGGGCGATCACGACTGGACCACGCCCGAACCGATCATCGCCGAGATGGCGCTCTCGGCCAGGGCCGGAAACACCGGCTATCCCGATCTGCGCGGCACGCCCGAGCTGCGCGCGGCGATCGCGGCGCGGATCGCGCGCGAGACCGGCGTGCCGACCGGGCCCGATCAGGTGCAGGTCACCACCGGAGGCCAGGGCGCGCTGTTCGCCGCGGCGATGGCCACGCTGGACCCCGGCGACCGGGCGCTGATCCTCGCCCCCTATTACGCCACCTATCCCGACACGGTGCGCGCGGCATCGGGCCTGCCCACCATCCTCGACACCCGCTCCGAGGACGGGTTCGAACCCCGTCCCGCCGCGCTGGCCGAAGCGGCGGCGGGCTGCCGGATGATGCTGGTCAACTCGCCCCACAACCCCACCGGCGCGGTCTACGGGCCGGCCAGCATGCAGGCGATCGCCGATGTCGCGACCGGGCAGGATCTGTGGGTGGTCTCCGACGAGGTCTATGCGACGCAGGTCCATGACGGCCGCCATCTGAGCCCCCGCGCCCTGCCCGGCATGGCCGATCGCACGCTGGTCGTGGGCTCGCTGTCCAAGGCACAGGCGATGACCGGCTTCCGCATCGGCTGGCTGGTCGGGCTTGAGGCGGTGATGGCCCGCGTCGCCGATCTGGGCATCGCCACGACCTATGGCGTGCCGGGCTTCATCCAGGACGCCGCGCTGTGGGCGCTGACCGAGGGCGCGGCGCTGGAGGCCGAGACGCGCGCGGTCTATGCGCGCAGGCGCCAGGTGGCGCTGGCCGCGCTGGCGGGGGCGCGGGGCCTGCGCGTGCTGCCGCCGCGGGCGGGGATGTATGTGTTCCTGGACATCCGGGCCACCGGGCTGTCGGGGCGCGATTTCGCGCTGCGGCTTCTCGAGGAGGAGGCGATCGCGGTGATGCCCGGGGAAAGCTTCGGCCGCGCCGCGGCGGGTCATGTCCGCGTGGCGCTGACCGTGGCCGAGGAGCGGCTGGACGCGGCGCTGCGCCGCCTGGCCGCCCTGGCGGGCCGGCTTGCCGATGGAGGGGCGCGATGAGGATCGAGGACTACCAGCACTGGGCGCGCCGCGCCGTCGACTGGACCGCGGACTATCTGCGCGGGCTGCGCGCGCGCCCGGTGCGCCCCGACATCGCGCCGGGTTCGGTGGCCGCGCGGCTGCCGGCCGCCCCGCCCGAGGAGCCGGAGCCGCTGGAGACGATCTTCGCCGATTTCGAGGCCATCGTTCCCGACGCGATGACCCACTGGCAGCATCCGCGCTTCTTCGCCTATTTCCCGGCGAACGCGCACCGCGCCTCGATGCTGGCCGAACATCTGGTCGCCGGGATGGCGGCGCAATGCATGCTGTGGCAGACCTCGCCCGCCGCGACCGAGATCGAGGGGCGCATGGTCGAATGGCTGGCCGCGGCGCTGGGCCTGCCCCGGGGCTGGTCGGGGCTGATCCAGGATTCGGCATCGACCGCGACACTGTGCGCGATCCTGACCATGCGCGAACGCGCTCTGGACTGGGCGGGCAACCGGCAGGGGCTGTCGGGGGCGCCGCGGCTGCGCATCTATGCCTCGGCGCAGAACCATTCCTCGGTCGACAAGGCGTGCTGGATCGCCGGCATCGGGCAGGAGAACCTGGTGCGCATCCCCACCCGCCCCGATTTCGGCATGGATCCCGCGGCGCTGGAACGCGCCATCGCCGCCGACCTCGCCGCGGGGCATCTGCCGGCGGGCGTGGTGGCGGTCACCGGCGGCACCGCCATCGGGGCCTGCGACCCAGTGGCCGAGATCGCCGCGGTGGCCCGCCGCCACGGGCTTTATCTGCATCTGGACGCGGCCTGGGCGGGCGCGGCCATGATCTGCCCCGAATTCCGGCCGCTCTGGGCGGGGGTGGAGGAGGTCGATTCGCTGGTCGTGAATCCGCACAAATGGCTGGGGGCGAATTTCGACTGCTCGGTGCAGTTCCTGAAGGATCCCGCGGCGCAGATCCGGACGCTGGCGCTCAGGCCCGACTATCTGCAAACCCTCGGCAGGTCGGAGATCGTCAACTATTCCGAATGGACCGTGCCGCTCGGGCGGCGCTTCCGCGCGCTGAAGCTGTGGTTCCTGCTGCGGGCCGAGGGGCTTTCGGGTCTGAGGCGGATGATCCGCGACCACGTCCGCTGGGCGCGGATGGCGCGCGACCTGATCGCGGCCGATCCGGCCTTCGAGATCGCGACCGAGCCGACGCTGGCCCTGTTCACCTTCCGCCTGCGGGCGGGCGATGCGGCGACGCGGGCGCTGATCGAGGCGGTGAATGCCGGAGGCCGGGCCTTCCTGACCCAGACGATGCATGAGGGGCGCTTCGTCATCCGCATGACGGTGGGGACGATCGACTGCACCGAGGCGGATGTGCGCGCGGCCTGCGACGCGATCATCGCCGCGGCCCGCGCGCCCGGCTGATCGGCCGGCGCCGCCGCGCCGGCCCGGGCAGGCCGGTCAGCCCGCCATCGCCTGCTGCGGCACCGGATCGCGCAGCACATAGCCGCGGCCCCAGACGGTCTCGATGTAATTCTCGCCGCCCGTGGCCATCGCGATCTTCTTGCGCAGCTTGCAGATGAAGACGTCGATGATCTTCAGCTCCGGCTCGTCCATGCCGCCATAGAGATGGTTGAGAAACATCTCCTTGGTCAGCGTGGTGCCCTTGCGCAGGGAGAGAAGCTCCAGCATCTGGTATTCCTTGCCGGTCAGGGGCACGGGCTTGCCGTCGACATCCACGGTCTTGGCGTCCAGGTTCACCCGCACCTTGCCGGTCTGGATGATCGACTGCGCATGGCCCTTGGACCGGCGCACGATGGCATGGATGCGCGCCACCAGCTCCTCGCTGTTGAAGGGCTTGGTCATGTAGTCATCCGCCCCGATCCCGAGGCCCTTCACCTTGTTCTCGGTGTCGTCGAGCCCGGAGAGGATCAGGATCGGCGTCGAGACCTTCGACATGCGCAGCTGACGCAGCACGTCATAGCCCGTCATGTCGGGGAGGTTGAGATCGAGGAGGATCAGATCATAGTCATAGAGGCGGGCGAGGTCGATGCCCTCCTCGCCCAGATCCGTGGTATAGACGTTCAGGTTCGCCTTGGTCAGCATCATCTCGATGCTGCGCGAGGTAGCCGGATCGTCTTCGACCAGTAGGACACGCATCAGACTGTCTCCTGCGTCATTCATCCCCCACCGACGGTTAACCAGTCTTGCGTCCGACTGGTAAACATGCGGTTACCGTAGCAGGAAGATCCGCGCTTCTCCACTCAGGGTTGATTCATTTCCGTCACCCACACCTGAATTTCTGCAGCGCCGTGACCCGAAGCGCACGCGTGCCATGGCGCGCCACCGCCTGGCGCCAGGATTCGAGCTCCTCCAGGCTCAGCGAATAGCGCTCGCACGCCTCCTCGGCCGAGATCAGCCCGCCATTGACCGCCGCGACAACCGCCGCCTTGCGTCGCGCCACCCAGCGCTTGGTATCGGGAGGCGGCAGATCCGCGCGGGTAATGATCTCTCCGTCCGGCCCGGTCACGAAGACGGGGCCGCTCACCTTCCTGATATACATGTGTACCCTCGCTGCACACTTCACATCACCCGGCGGCGAGGCTATAGGCCTTCAACTTAACGCATCCTGAAACCTCAACTTGCAGGGATTTTCCGTGACCTTGCCGATCGCCACCACGAACCGGCCCGTCGACCATGCGACCACCGGCGCGGCGCTTCCGGGCGGACGCCGCCGGGTGGTGGTGGCGATGTCGGGGGGCGTCGACAGCTCGGTCGTCGCCGCCCTGCTGGCCCATGAAGGCCACGAGGTGATCGGGATCACCCTGCAGCTCTACGATCACGGCGCGGCGGTGCAGCGCCGCGGCGCCTGCTGCGCGGGGCAGGACATCTACGACGCCCGGCGGGTGGCCGAGCGTCTGGGCATTCCCCACTACGTGCTGGATTACGAATCGGTCTTCCGAAGCGAGGTGATCGACGACTTCGCCGACAGCTATCTGGCCGGCGCGACGCCCCTGCCCTGCGTGCGCTGCAACCAGCGCGTGAAGTTCCGTGACCTTCTTCAGACCGCGCGGGAACTGGGGGCGGATTTCCTCGCCACCGGGCACTATGTCCGGCGCGTCGACGGACCGCACGGCGCGCAGCTGCTGCGGGCGGCCGATCCCGCGCGCGACCAGTCCTATTTCCTGTTCGCCACCACGCGCGAACAGCTCGCGATGCTGCAGTTTCCGCTTGGCGGCCTTGCCAGCAAGGCCCAGACGCGGGCGCTTGCGCGCCGCTTCGGGCTCGAGATCGCCGAGAAGCCGGACAGCCAGGACATCTGCTTCGTCCCGCAGGGCCGCTATGGCGACGTGATCGCGCGCCTGCGCCCCGGCGCCGCCGAACCGGGCGAGATCGTCCATCTCGACGGCCGGGTTCTGGGCCGGCATCGGGGAATCATCCACTACACCGTCGGCCAGCGCCGCGGCCTCGGCATCGGCGGGGGCGAACCGCTCTACGTCATCCGCCTCGACCCCGCGCGCCGACAGGTGGTGGTCGGGCCGCGCGCGGCGCTCGCAACCCGCACCATCCGCCTGGCCGAGGTCAACTGGCTGGGCGATCGGCCATTTGCCGATGCGCCCGCGGGGGGCTGGCCGGTCGAGGCGCGGGTCCGCTCGACCAGCCTGCCGGTGCCCGCCCGGGTGGAACCCGGCCCGGACGGCACCGCGACCGTGACCCTGGCGGCGGACGAGGCCGGCGTCGCCCCCGGGCAGGCCTGCGTGTTCTATGCGGGCGCGCGGGTTCTGGGCGGGGGCTGGATCAGGCGCTGATCCCGCGGGCGGGCTTCCCTCGCGCGAGCGGGCGGTCTAGCCTGACCGCCCCGAGCGGAGGCACCATGACCGACCTGACCCGTGTTCTGGAGCGAATCGATTCCGACCAGCCCGCCGCGCTGGAACGGCTGTTCGAACTGCTGCGCATCGACAGCATCTCGACCGACCCGGCGCATGCCGCGGCCTGCCGCCGGGCGGCCGACTGGCTGGTGGAGGATCTGCGCGGCATCGGCTTCGCGGCGTCGCGCCGCGACACGCCCGGCCACCCGATGGTGGTCGGCCATGCCGACGGGCCGGGGCCGCATCTGCTGTTCTATGGCCATTATGATGTCCAGCCGGTCGATCCCCTGGAACTGTGGAACCGCCCGCCCTTCGATCCGGCGATCGAGGATACCCCCCATGGCAAGGTGATCCGGGCGCGGGGGGCATCCGACGACAAGGGCCAGCTGATGACCTTTCTCGAGGCGCTGCGCGCCTATCGCGCCGTGACCGGCGGCTTCCCCTGCCGCCTGACCGTGCTGTTCGAGGGGGAGGAGGAATCGGGCTCGCCCTCGCTGATGCCCTTCCTCGAGGCCAACCGCGACGAGCTTGCGGCCGATCTCGCCCTGGTCTGCGACACCGGCATGTGGGACCGGCGCACGCCGATGATCGTCACCATGCTGCGCGGACTGGTGGGCGAGGAGGTGGTGATCCGCGCGGCCAGCCACGACCTGCATTCGGGCCTCTACGGCGGGGCGGCGGCCAATCCGATCCGGATCCTCGCCCGGATCCTCGCGGGGCTGCATGATGCGGATGGCCGCGTCACCCTGCCGGGCTTCTATGACGGGGTCGAGGATCTCTCGCCCCGGATGCGGGCGGAATGGGCCGCGCTCGGCTTCGACGAGGCCGCATTCCTGGGCGAGGTGGGACTGTCGCATCCCGCGGGCGAGCGGGGCTATCCGGTCATGGAACAGATCACCGTGCGGCCCACCTGCGAATTCAACGGCATCAGCGGCGGCTATGCCGGCCCCGGCTTCAAGACCGTCCTGCCCGCAAGCGCGATGGCGAAGGTGTCCTTCCGCCTGGTCCCCGGCCAGGATCCCGAACGGATCCGCGCCGCCTTCCGCGCCCATGTCGAGGCGGGCCTTCCCCCCGATGCGCGGGCGGAATTCCACCCCCATGGCGGCGCGCCCGCCACGGTGCTGCCGACCGATTCGCCACCCTTCCAGAAGGCGCGCGCCGCATTGTCGCAGGAATGGGAACGGCCGGCGGTATTCATGGGCATGGGCGGATCGATCCCGATCGTCGGCCATTTCCATAAGGTTCTGGGCATGAACAGCCTGCTGATCGGCTTTGCCCAGAAGGATGACGCGCTGCACGCGCCGAACGAGAAATACGACCTGGCCAGCTTTCACCGCGGCGCCCGTTCCTGGGCGCGGGTGCTGCACGCGCTGGCCGGCGGCTAGCCGGCGCCGGGCAGGATCAGGAGCGGCGCGCGCCAGCGGCGCAGCACGAGGTGCAGATGCGCCCTCTCGAGGCTGGCCGGCGCGACCACCAGCCGCGGCAGCCGCACCCCGCCGGGTCCCCAGGGCAGCGCGGCCTCGTCGATCGCGCCCGCCCGGATCAGCGGCAGATCCAGCGCCTCGGCCAGGCGGCGGGCGATGTCGGGCGGGGGGCCCTCCACCCCCAAGAGCAGCACCGGCCCGCGCGCACGGCGCGCCGGGCCGGGCACCAGCAGCACCGCCGGGCAGTCGCGGCACAGGCTGGCGGCCATGGCGATGCGCCGTGCCAGCGCCTCGCTGCCCGGCTCCACCGGGATCACCACCGCCTCGGCACTGCCCGCCAGCGTCCGGAGCACCTCGCCCGGATCCTCCCGCCGCGATTCGACCGCGCAGGCG
>RFGB01000110.1 GCA_003697125.1 Alphaproteobacteria bacterium | reverse complement strand
CGTCCAGCACCGCGCGCAGCGGCAGCGGCAGCCAGCGATACAGAAGGTCGATGCGGATATGCGCCCCCTCGACCAGCGCCCAGGACAGCCCGAACGCGACCGCCGCGGCGAAGATGTAGTTGGTCAGCTCGAAGGCATGCAGCCTGAGCCCGAGCCCCAGATTGCGCGAAAGCACCTCGGCCGCCACCAGCACCGCCGCGACCAGGATCGCCGCCCCGCCCAGCCGCGCCGCCCAGCGCGCGGCGATCGCCGCCAGCCCGATCACGGCGCCACCCCCGCACCGCCCAGCCGCGCGAAGAGCGGCCGCATCACCAGCGGTGCGAAATAGATCGGCAGCTGCGCGGTGATCACCACCAGGGCGATGGCCGGCTCCACCGCGCCCATCACCGCCGCGACCATCACCGCCATGTTCTTCACGCTGGCGCACAGCCCCGCCGCGAAGGCCGCATCGCGCCCCGCCGTCCGGAACAGCGCCAGCGCCGCGGCCAGCGCGCCGAGGCTGAGCGTCCAGGTCAGCGCGAGGATGCCGAGCCAGGCCGCCGGGTCGGCGCGCAGGGCAAGCCCGATGTCGTGCATCACCCCCAGCGCGATGACCAGCACCAGCCCCACCAGCGCCGCATCCAGCGGCTGCGCCCAGCTGCGGACCCGCCCCGCGCCGAGAAGCCGCCGCAGCGCCAGCGCCACGCCCAGCGCCCCGAGGATGATCGCCACCAGCCGCAGCACCAGCGCCAGCACGTCGACACCCTGCCCGATTCCCGGGGCGAGCGCGGTCACCAGCCAGACCGTCGCGGGCGCCGCCACGGTGGCGGGCAGCGAGATCGCGGTGACCAGGGCGGGGTCGATGCGCACCAGGATGGCGAAGGCCGCGGCCGAGGAGAGCGGCGGCGCGGCGGCGGCCAGGGTCAGCCCGGCGGCCAGCCATGGCGGGGCGCCCGCCGCCCAGGCCGCCAGCGCCACCGCCAGCGGCAGCGCCACCAGCACGAACAGCACGCTGGCCCCGAGGAAGACCGGCCGCGCGAGGCTGGCGCGCAGGCGGGCGGGCTCGACGCGCAGCATCGAGATCATCGCCATCAGCACCGAGACCGGAACCACCAGCGGGCGCATCGCCTCGGCCAGGGATGGCAGGCCAAGCCCCAGCGCCACCCCGGCCAGCATCACCAGCGGCGCATGGGCCGTGATCCCCGCCATCGCCCGGCCCGGGGCGCCGCGCATCGCTCAGCCCGTCCAGGGACAGCAGGCGGCGAAGCGTTCCGCGATCGCCCGCCGGGTGGTGATCCAGACGCCCTCGGCAGCGGCGACATGGGCAAGGAAGGCCTCCAGCGCCCAGATCCGCCCCGGCCGGCCGATGATGCGCAGATGCAGCCCCACCGAGAGCATGCGCGGCGCTTCGGGCCGCGCCTCGGCCAGCAGCCAGTCGAAGGACCGCCGGGCATAGTCGAGCCAGTCCTGCGGAGTCAGCGCCGGCGCGGTCCAGAACTTCATGTCGTTGGTGTCAAGCGCATAGGGCACGCAGACCAGCGGGCGCGGGGCGCCTTCGGGCAGCTCCCAGCGGGGCACGTCGTCGGACAGGTCGTCCATGTGGTAGAGGAAGCCTTCCTCGGCCAGCAGGCGCCGGGTGTTCGGCGTGTGCAGGTAGCGCGACAGCCAGCCGGCCGGGCGCTGGCCGCAGCTTGCGGCGATCGACTCGGCGGCGCGGCGGATGAAGTCGCGCTCGCGCGTCTCGTCCATCGAGAACTGGTGCACCCAGCGCCAGCCATGGGCGGCGACCTCGTGGCCGTCGGCGACGATGCGCCGGGCCAGCTGTGGCGCGCGTTCCAGCGCCAGGGCGGCCGCGGTCACCGTGGCGGGCATGCGGTGGCGCGCGAACAGGTCGAGGATGCGCGGCGCGCCGGCGCGGATGCCATAGGCATAGTTCGATTCGTTCACGTAATGCCGGATCGGCACCGACAGCGCGACGCCCAGCTCGTCGACCGGCTCGGGCTTGCGATCGCCTTCGGCGACGCTCATCTCCGCGCCCTCCTCGACATTGATCACGAGCGAGAGCGCGAGGCGCCTGCCGTCGGGCCAGGTCAGCATGCCGGATGTCACCGCTTCCCCCGCAGATTGTCCGGACAAATTGGCCCCATGCCGCCGCCCTGTCAAGGCGGCAGCAGGCGCGCCGCCCGGTCGGGCAGCCCGGCGCGGTCGGGATGCGCGCGCGGGGTTCCGTCCGGCCGCGGCAGCGGCTACAAGGCGGCGCGGAAGGCCGCGGCGGGCGGGCCGTTCCGCGAAGGCATGGGCAACCCCACGGGCAGGCGCAGTGTTCCTCCGTTCCGACAGCGAAGCCAGGGCGATGCGCCGGGCGCGGGATGTCGCGCGCTGGTCGCGTCCGCCCAGAAGCCGGGTCGAGAGGCTGGGCGCCTGGGCGAACATGCTGCTGGCCGATCACGGCATCTTCCGGCTGGTCTGGCCGAACTATCACTGGCTGTCGCCGCGGGCGGCGCGGTCGGCCCAGCCCTCGCCCGGCCTGATCCGCCGCTTCGCCCGGGAAGGGGGGCGCAGCGTGATCAGCCTGCGCGGGGGGCTGATGTTCGGCTCGCTGCCGCTCGAGATCGAGGCCTGCGCCGAGGCGGGGCTCAGCTTCACCCGGATCACCGCGCGTTCGCGCCAGCTGCCCAGCCGCGAGGAATTCGCCGAGCTGGTGGCGGTGATGCGCGCGGCCGAACCGCCGGTCCTGTATCACTGCAAGTCGGGCGCCGACCGGGCCGGTTTCGTGTCGGTGCTGCACATGCATCTGATCGAGGGCCAGCCCCTGCCGCAGGCAATGCGGCAGCTGTCATGGCGCTATGGTCATCTGCGCCATGCCAAGACCGGCATCCTGGACCGTTTCTTCGAGACCTATCTGGCCGAGGCCGAGCCGGGCGAGGGTCTGGAGGACTGGGTCCGCCACCGCTATGACCCTGCGCGCATTGCCGCGGGCTTCCGCCCGATGCTGGCGCCGGCGATCCTGGTCGACAGGATCCTGCGGCGGGAATAGCGCCGGGCCGGGAATCGGAAAGCCCGCGCCTTCGGGGAAGGCGCGGGCACCGCGAGCGAGCGGCAGTTCGTGCGGAGCGGTCCGCCGGACCGGCGGAATCAGGCGGCGCGGCGTTCCAGCAGCGCGTCGACGGTCTTCTGCGCGTTGGCCTCGTCCATGCCCTGCACCGCGGCGATCTCGCGCGTCAGGCGCTCCAGCGCCGCCTCGTAGAGCTGGCGCTCGGAATAGGACTGCTCGCGCTGGTCGTCACCGCGATGCAGGTCGCGCACCACCTCGGCGATCGAGATGAGATCGCCCGAATTGATCTTCTGTTCATATTCCTGGGCGCGGCGCGACCACATGGTCCGCTTGACCCGGGCGCGGCCGTTCAGGGTTGCCAGCGCGCGCGAGACGATGTCCGGCGAGGACAGCGACCGCATTCCCACCGCCGCGGCCTTCGCCGTGGGCACGCGCAGCGTCATCTTCTCCTTCTCGAAGGAGATCACGAACAGTTCCATCCGGACGCCGGCGATTTCCTGTTCCTCGATGCGGAGAATCCGCCCGACCCCGTGGGCCGGGTAAACGACGAAATCGTTGGGGCGGAACTCCGGACGCCCGTCTGCTCTTGATTTTGCCATCCTGTCTTCCCCTTGCGGATGGTGCGCCGCAACAGACCACCCTGCCTCCGTTCCGACAACGGAAACAAACCGGGCGCACTGACGCGGATTGCGGGAGCCGACCAAGCGTCTCCTCCCGGTCGGATGACCCCGCCACCATCGAATGTGACAACTATATAGCAGATTCGGGGCGATTCTGGAAGCTTGGCCCCCGCGCCCGGCGATCACGGCTGCGCGGGGGGGCGATGCGGCCGGGCCGCCGCGCGGCCCTGGCGGGGGTCAGTCGCCCTCGCCCGGGGCCTCGACGAAATGGGTGCGCAGCTTGTCGGGCACACCGTCCATCGCCTCGGCATCGGGCAGCGGATCGCGCTTCGAGACGATGTTCGGCCAGACCACCGCATATTTGCGGTTGAACTCGACCCATTGCTCCATGCCCGGTTCGGTGTCGGGGCGGATGGCATCGGCGGGGCATTCCGGTTCGCACACCCCGCAGTCGATGCATTCGTCGGGATGGATGACCAGCATGTTCGCGCCTTCATAGAAGCAGTCCACCGGACAGACCTCGACGCAGTCGGTGTACTTGCAAGCGATGCAGTTTTCCGTGACGACATAGGTCATCGTGACCGCTCCCGAACTGGGCCGGGGCAGCCGCCCGCGCGGCCATCCCGGGTGTTGCGCATGGTTTAGGGTCCCGCCCCCCGGGGTGCAAGACCCCCGGGACGGCGCGCTCAGGCGCCGTCGCTGCCGTCGAGTTCGAGATAGAGCAGCCGCGCCTCGCTGGCCGGGCCGCGCCGGCAGCCCAGATCCAGCACGCGCAGCAGCCTGACCCGCCCGCCGATCCGCAGGGTCAGAACATCGCCCACCCGCACCGGCGCGGCGGGCTTGTCGATGCGCCGGCCGTTCAGCCGCACATGGCCCCCGCCGACCAGCGCGGCGGCAAGGGCGCGGCTGCGACAGAACCGCGCATGGAACAGCCACTTGTCGATCCTGAGGACCGGCGCAGCCTCCACTGGCGGATCACTCGCGCGGGCGCTTCAGCGCCATCAGCGCCGCAAAGGGGTTGTCGGGGTCCACGGCGGGCTTGCCGGCGTCCGGCGGGGCGGCGGTGAAGACCCGGGGCCGGTCGCGCGCCTCCTTGCGCCCGTCCTTCCGCCCGTCCTTCCGGTCCCGCGGCTGATCGTGGCGCCTGCCCTTGTCGCCGGGCTGGCCGGCCGGGGATTCGCCGCGCCGCGCGCGCGCGCCACCCCCGCGCGGCCGGCCCGCCTCGCTTGCGCCCTCGCCCCCGGTTGCGGCCGCGGCGCCCTCGCGCGGGGCGGCGGTCGCGCCGCCCTGCCGGCGCCCCTTGCGCCCGCGCGCGCCATCGCCGCGCCTGGGCGGGGCCCAGCGGAAGACGTAGTAGACCTCCATCGCCTGGGCGGCCTGCCGCGTTTCGCCCGACGGGCGGTCAGCGGGCGCATCGTCGGGGGCCGTCGCCTGCGCCGGGGTCGCCCCGGCCCCCTCGGCCCCCTCG
>RFGB01000109.1 GCA_003697125.1 Alphaproteobacteria bacterium | reverse complement strand
GGCCGGGCGCGGGGGCCGCGCGGGGGTCGGCGCGGGCGCGGTCCCGCCGCCGGCCGCCTTCTGGGCCTGCATGTCGCTGAAGCCCCCGGCATAGACCGTGGCGCGCCCGTCGCCCGGCAGCTCGATCGTGGTGCTGGCCACCCGGTCGATGAAGTCGCGGTCATGGCTGACGAGAAGGACGGTGCCCTCGTAGTCCGACAGCAGTTCCTGCAACAGGTCCAGCGTCTCGAGATCGAGATCGTTGGTCGGTTCGTCCAGGATCAACAGGTTCGATTCGCGCGCCATGATCCGGGCCAGCAGCAGCCTGGCCTTCTCGCCCCCCGACAGCGCCGAGACCGGGCCGCGCGCCTGCGCCTCGTCGAACAGGAAATCGCGCAGATAGCCGATGACGTGGCGCGGCCTGCCGCGCACCATGACCTGATCGGATCCCCCCGCGGCCAGTTCCGGGTCGCCGGTCAGCGTCTGCCACAGGCTGAGGCCGGGATCGAGCGCGGCGCGGTTCTGGTCGAAGATGGCGGGCCTGAGCCCCGTGCCCAGCCGGACCCGGCCCGAATCGGGCGCGATGCGCCCGGTCAGGATGCCCAGCAGCGTCGTCTTGCCCGCGCCATTCGGCCCCACCACCGCGACCCGCTCGCCCCGGGTGATGCGGATCGAGAAGTCGCGCAGGATGACCCGCGCGCCCAGCCGCTTCGACACCCCCTCGGCCTCGACCACCAGATGGCCCGAGACCGGCCCCGCCTCCAGCGCCATGGCCGCGGTCCCCGGCCGCGCGATCGCCGCCCGGCGCGCCGCGCGCAGCGCCTCCAGCCGCCGCACCCGCCCCATGTTGCGCCGCCGCCGGGCCGATATCCCCTCCACCGCCCAGCGCGATTCCGCCCTGATCAGCCGGTCGAGGCGGGCCGCGTCGCGCGCCTCCTCCTCATGGACCTGATCGCGCCAGGCCTCGAAGGCGGAAAAGCCGCGCTCGAGCCGGCGCAGCCGACCGCGGTCGAGCCACAGCGTCGCCGTGGTCAGCCGCGACAGGAAGGCGCGGTCATGCGAGATGACCACCAGCGCGGCGCGGCTCGCGGCCAGATGCGCCTCGAGCCAGCTGATCGCGGCGATGTCGAGGTGGTTGGTCGGCTCGTCCAGCAGCATCAGGTCCGGCTCGGCTGCGATCAGCGCCGCCAGCGCCGCGCGGCGCCGTTCGCCGCCCGATGCCGCGGCCACCGGGATCGCGCCGTCGAGGCCCAGCCCCTCCAGCGCGATGGCGGCGCGGAAGCGCTCATCCTCGGCCAGGCCCGCCGCCACGAAATCGCCCAGCGTGGCATGGGCCGACAGGTCGGGATCCTGCGCCATGTAGGCCACCCGCGTGCCCGGATGCAGGAAGCGCCCGCCCGAATCGGGCTCGACCAGCCCGGCCATCACCTTCATCAGCGTGGACTTGCCCGATCCGTTCCGCCCGACCAGCGCCGCGCGCTCGCCCGGCGCCACGGCCAGCCCGACATGATCCATGAGCGGCCGGCCGCCGAAGCCCAGCGTCACATCGTCCAGCACGAGAAGGGGAGGGGCGCCCATCGCCAACCCGGTAGCCAAAGCCCGCCCGCCGGTCAACCGCATGCCCCGCCCGCGCCCGGACCGTTGCACCGGGCGGGCCGAGGGCGCAATCTCGGCCGCGACGACAGCAGGGGAGTCCGCCGATGCCCGCACCGATCGCGCCCACCATCGCCGCAACCGAACCCTCGCCGGTCATGGAGGCGCGGCGGTGGATCGCCGGGCGCAGCTTTCCGGCCGGGCGGCCGCTGATCAATCTCAGCCAGGCCGCGCCGGTCCTGCCGCCGCCCGAGCCCCTGCGCGCCGAGATCGCGCGCATCGTGATGGAGGAGCCGCAGGCGCATCTCTACGGCCCCGTCCTGGGCCTGCCGGCGCTGCGCGAGGAGATCGCCGCACGCTGGTCGGCCGCCTACGGCGGCGCGATCGATCCGGCCGACGTGGCGGTGACCGCCGGCTGCAACATGGCCTTCTGCGCCGCGCTGGCCACCGTGGCCGCGCCGGGCGACGCGGTGATCCTGCCGACGCCATGGTATTTCAACCACAAGATGTGGTGCGACACCGTCGGGGTCTCGGCCATCCCGCTGCCCTGCGGGGCGGGCATGCTGCCCGACGCGCAGGCGGCGCGCGCCCTGATCACCCCGCGCACCCGCGCCATCGTCCTGGTCAGCCCCAACAACCCCACCGGCGCGGAATATCCCCCCGAACTGCTGGCGGCCTTCCGTGATCTCGCACGGCAGCGCGGCATCGCGCTGATCCTCGACGAGACCTATCGCGACTTCCATACCGCGCCGGGCGCGCCGCACGGGCTGTTCGCCGATCCCGACTGGCGCGACACGCTGATCCATCTCTACTCCTTCTCGAAGGTGTTCCGGCTCACCGGGCACCGGGTGGGGGCGATGATCGCCGACCCCGCCCGTCTGGCCGAGGCGGAGAAGTTCCTGGATTCCGCCGCCATCTGCGCGCCGCAGATCGGCCAGTTCGCCGCGCTGTGGGGGCTGAGGCATCTGGGCGACTGGGTCGCGCGGGAACGCGCCGAGATCGTGTCGCGGCGCGCGGCGATGGCCCGCGGCATCGCCGGGCTGCCCGGCTGGCGGCTTCTGGGCTGCGGCGCCTATTTCGCCTATGTCGCCCATCCCTTCCCCGACAGCTCCGCCGATCTGGCGCAGGATCTTGTGGCCGAACAGTCGCTGCTGATGCTGCCGGGCACCATGTTCACCCCCGGCCCCGAGGGGGCGCGGCAGTTCCGCATCGCCTTCGCCAATGCCGATGACGCGGGCATCGCTCAGACCGTGGCCCGGCTGGCGGCCTTCACCGCCCGGCGGCTGACCGCGGGGGCCGCGCTGGACAGCGATCGGCCGTCCCCGTAAGAGACGGGCGGGCAGGCAACGGGGAAGGCTGGGACATGGCGGCAGGGAAACGCTTCTCGTTGGGCAGGATCCTCGTCTGGACCCTGCTCGCGCTCCTGGTGGTGGGACTGGCCGGATTCGGCATCGGCGACATCATCCGCGGCGGCTTCTCGAACACCGTCGCCGAGGTGGGCGGCGAGAAGATCGGCGCGCGCGACTATGCCCGGGCCCTGGTGCGCGAGATCAACGCCACCTCGCAGCGCGAAGGGCGGCAGATCACCATCGCCGAGGCCCGCGCGAGGCAGCTCGACCAGCTGGTGCTGGGCCGCATGACCCGCACCGCCGCCCTGCGCGCCGAGGCGCGGCGGCTGGGCCTGTCGGTCAGCGACGCCACCGTTCAGGCCGACATCGCCGCCATCCCCGCCTTCCGCGGACCCGATGGCAGCTTCAGCCCCGAAGCCGCGCGCCTCGCCCTGGAAAGCGCGCGCGTCACCGAGGCCGAGCTGCGCGACGACATCCGCGAAGAGGCCACCCGCGGCATCCTGATCGGCGCCCTGGTCGGCGATGCCCGCCTGCCCCCGGGGCTGTTGCAGACCGTGCTGGCATGGCGCGGCGAACAGCGCCGCTTCGCCTGGCTCAGGCTGGATCCCGACCGCTTCGGCGGCGCCCCCGAGGCGCCGGGCGACGATGTGCTGGCAGCCCATCTCGCCGCCCATGCCGACCTGTTCACCCGGCCCGAAACCCGGCGCATCGTCTACGCCATCCTCGACGTCGCGCATCTGGCCGAGACGATCGAGATTCCCGAGGCGGAGGTCGAGGCCGCCTATCAGGCCCGCATCGACAGCTTCCGCACGCCCGAGCGCCGCGCGGTCGAGCGGCTGACCTTCCCCGACCGCGCCAGCGCCGAGGCGGCGCTGGCCCGCATCCGTTCCGGCGAGGCGACGCTTGCCCAGATCGCCGCGGAACGCGGCTTTGCCGAGGCCAACATCGCGCTGGGCGAGGTCACCGCCGAGGCGCTGGATCCCGCCGCCCGCGACGCGGTGTTCGGGCTCTCCGAGCCGGGCGTGGTCGGGCCGATCGACACCGCGCTGGGCCCGGCCCTGTTCGCGGTGAACGCCATCCTCGCCGCCCAGGAGACCCCGCGCGAGGAGGCGATGGCCTCGATCCGCAAGGCGCTGCAGCTGGAGCGCGCGCGCGAACGCGCGCAGGAGCTTGCCGCCGAGGTCGAGGACATGATCGCCGGGGGCGCCACGGTGGAGGAGATCGCCGCCGCCACCCCCTTCGAGGCCGGCCGGCTCGACCTGCCGGTGACCGGCCCGGCCGAGGGGCTGGCCGCCGATCCGCGGCTGCGCGAGGTCGCGCTTTCCACCGAGGTCGGACGCGAAAGCGACCTTGCCGAGACCGCCGACGGGCGCCAGTTCGTGCTGCGGGTCGAGGAGGTGATCCCCGCCGCCCTGCCCCCGCTGGAGGAGATCCGCGACGCGGTGCTGGCCCACTGGATCCGCCAGCGCCAGCTGGAGGCGACCCGCGCGGTGGCCGAGGATCTGGTCGCCCGCGTCGCCGCGGGCACGGGTTTCGCGCGCGCCGCGATGGCGCTGGGCCTGACCCCGGCCGAGGGCGGGCCGGTGCGCCGCGACAGCACCCCCGAAGGCCTGCCCCCGGCGCTGGTCGCGGCGGTCTTCGCCACCGATCCCGGCAGCGCCGCGGTGGTGCAGGACGACACCGCCGTCTGGGTGGTGCAGCCCACCACGGTCATCAGCTTCGACGTCACCGATCCCGCCAATTCGATGCTGGCCGCGATCTATCAGCAGAGCTTCGACGCCGCCTTCCGCAACGACCTGTTCACCTATTACGTCTTCGCGCTGGAAAACCGCGACGGGGTGCGCATCTATCCCGATCGCATCGAGGCGGCGCTGGCCACCATCCGCTGACCATGCGCATCTCGCCCGATCCCGCCGCTTTCGAGGCCGCCTGGGCCGAAGGCCGAAATCAGGTGCTGTGGGCCACCGTGCCCGCCGATCTCGACACCGCAGTGTCGGTGATGCTGCGCCTCGCCGCGGGGCGGCGCGACAGCTTCATGCTGGAATCGGTCACCGGCGGCGAGGTCCGCGGCCGCTATTCGATCATCGGCATGAAGCCCGACCTGATCTGGCGCTGCCATGGCCGGCAGGCCGAGATCAACCGCGCCGCACGATGGGATCCCGACGCCTTCGAGCCCGACGCGCGCGATCCGCTGACCAGCCTGCGCGCGCTCCTGCACGAAAGCCGGATCGACCTGCCGCCCGGCCTGCCGCCGATGGCCGCGGGGCTGTTCGGCTATCTCGGCTATGACATGATCCGGCTGGTCGAGCGCCTGCCCGCGCCGAATCCCGACCCGCTGGGCCTTCCCGACGCGCTGTTCCTGCGCCCGACGGTGATCGCCGTCCTCGACGGGGTGCGCGACGAGCTGACCCTGGTGGCGCCGGTCTGGCACGACCCCGCCCTGCCCGCCCGCGCCGCCCATGCCAGGGCGGCCGAACGGATCCAGGACGCGCTGGCCGACCTCGACCGCAGCCCGGTGCGCAGCCGCGGCGAATGGACGCCCGTCGCCCTGCCCGAGCCGGTCTCGAACACCACCGAGGCCGAATACCACGCCATGGTGGCACGCGCGAAGGACTACATCGCCGCGGGCGACATCTTCCAGGTGGTCCCCTCGCAGCGCTGGTCGCTGCCCTTCCCGCTGCCGCCCTTCGCGCTCTACCGCGCGCTGCGCCGGACCAATCCCAGCCCCTACATGTTCTATTTCGACTTCGGCGGCTTCCATCTGGTGGGCGCAAGCCCCGAGATCCTGGTGCGGGTGCGCGGCGGCGAGGTCACCATCCGCCCGATCGCCGGCACGCGGCCGCGCGGGGCCACGCCCGAGGAGGATCTGGCGCTGGAGCGTGAGCTTCTCGCCGATCCCAAGGAGCGTGCCGAGCATCTGATGCTGCTGGATCTGGGGCGCAACGATGTGGGGCGCGTGGCCCGGATCGGCACCGTGCGGCCCACCGAGCAGTTCGTGATCGAACGCTACAGCCATGTGATGCACATCGTCTCGAACGTGCGCGGAGAGCTGGCGCCGGGCCATGACGCCCTGTCGGCCCTGCTCGCCGGGCTGCCCGCGGGCACCGTCTCGGGCGCCCCCAAGCTCCGGGCGATGGAGATCATCGACGAGCTCGAGAAGGAGAAGCGCGGCGTCTATGGCGGCGGCGTGGGCTATTTCTCGGCCGCGGGCGACATGGACATCTGCATCGCGCTGCGCACCGGGCTGATCAAGGACCGGGTGCTGCATGTGCAGGCCGGCGGCGGCGTCGTCCATGACAGCGACCCGGCCGCGGAATATCGCGAGACGGTGAACAAGGCGCGGGCGCTGATGCGCGCGGCCGAGGAGGCGGCGCGCTTCGCCGGATCGGCGGAGCGCTGAGCCCCCGCTCAGCGCCCGGCCTCGGCCAGAACGACCGAGGCGGGCACGAGGCGCACCAGCCGGTTGTCGCGGGCCATCGCCCAGCTGACGAGGCTTTGCAGCGCAGAGTCCCCGAAGCCGGCGATGAACACCGCCGCGCCCCGGGTGCGGGCGAGGAAGGCGGCGCGCTCCAGAGCCCCGCGCATCTCCTCCTCCGACGGCTCGGGGTCCAGCCGCCGGTCGGCGCTGACATGGCGGATGCCGTGATCGGCGGCGATCTGGGCCAGGATGTTGCGCGCATCGGCGGTGACCGTCAGCACCGCCTGGCCGCGCTTCATCAGCGCGCGCACCACCGCGGTCGCCAGCGCGCGGTCGCGCCCCACATGGCCGGTCAGATCGGCAAGGCCCATCGCCTCGGGCACGCGGGCAAGCGCCGCCTCGATCCGCGCCGCAACCTCGGCCTCGGGCAGGCCCGGTTCCAGCGCCTGCGGCCCGCTTGGCGCCACGAACAGCTCCTGCCCCGCGCGGCGCAGCTCGGCCGCCACCGACGGCGCGTCGGGGTCGTCGGAATGCAGCACGAAACTGACCGGCAGCCGGATCTGGCCAAGCCCCGCGCGGGGACCGGCGCCGGGGTGCAGTTCGAACACCACCGCGACAAGGGGGCCATCCGCCGCCGGGGGCGGCTCGGCGGCATAGGCGCGCCATGCCGGGACGTCGGGAATCGGCGCGGGTTCGGCCGGCACCGGGGCCGGCGCCACCGCCGGGGCGGCCGGCGGCGCGGGGGCCAGCGCGGGGG
>RFGB01000108.1 GCA_003697125.1 Alphaproteobacteria bacterium | reverse complement strand
GGGGCGATTTCGGCCGGCCCGCCCCTTGCGGCCCCCCCGGCCCGCGACCACATGGCCGGCACGGGGCGGCCGGCGGCAGGTGCTCTCGCTTGCCAAGCCCCGGGGGCGCGGCTAGTGTCCGCGCGGGTTTTCCGGGGGGATCGGCCCCCCGCCAGATGGCGGCGTGGACGGATCTTCCCCGTGCCGCCGGCTGCCAGACGAGGGGCGCGCATGCAGGGACTCGAGGGTCTTATTCCGTTCATCCTGATCTTCGTGATCATGTATTTCCTGCTGATCCGGCCCCAGCAGAAGAAGATCAAGGAACACAAGGCGATGATCGAGGCGCTGCGCCGCGGCGACCAGGTCGTCACCCAGGGCGGGCTGATCGGCAAGGTGTCGAAGGTGCGCGACGACAACGAGCTGGAGCTGGAGATCGCCGAGGGCGTGCGCGTGCGCGTGGCACGCCAGATGATCGCGCAGGTGCTGTCCAAGACCGAACCCGCCGCCAACGAGAAGTAGACCGCCGTGCTGCAATTCGGCTTTGTCAAGTCGCTGGCCATCTGGATCGTGGTGCTGGCCGGGCTGGTCCTGGCCATGCCGAACCTGTTCTATGACCGGGTGGAGCGTCACAATGACGCGGCGCGGCTGGTGGCGCGCGGCCAGACGCTGACCCCCGACCAGCAGGCCGACCTGGCCGCATGGCCCGGTTTCCTGCCCTCGGCGATCGTCAATCTCGGCCTCGACCTGCGCGGCGGCGTCTATCTCCTGGTCGAGGTCGCGGTCGAGGATGTCTATGGCGAGATCATGGACGGCATCTGGCCCGCGGTGCGCGATGCGGTGCGCGCGGTGCCGGGGGTCAGCACGGTCAGGCGGCTCCCGGCCGAGCCGGGCGAGCTGCGCCTGCGCATCGACAATCCCGACGCCATGCCCGCGGCGCTGGCCGCCGCATCGGCGGTGGACGGTTACGAGATCGAGGCCCGGGATGCGGGCGATGGCGTCATCTCCATCCGGCTGACCGAGGCCGAGCGGGCCGCGCTCGACGACCGCACGGTGGAACAGAGCCTCGAGAAGATCCGCCGCCGGGTCGACGAGGCCGGCACCCGCGAGCCGGCGATCCAGCGTCAGGGCGACCGGCGCATCGTGGTGCAGGTGCCCGGGCTGGGTTCGGCCGAGGAGCTGATGGAGATCATCGGCCGCACCGCGCGGCTGTCCTTCCATCCGGTGATCCGCGCGGGCAAGGAGGGCGAGCGGGTCGGCTTCGACGAGCTGCTGCTACCCAGCGAGGATGGCGGCTGGTATGTGGTCGAGCGCCGCGCCGTGGTGGGCGGCGAGGAGCTGGTCGACGCCCAGCCCAGCTTCGACCAGGACGGCCGCCCGGCGGTCAGCTTCCGCTTCAACGCGGTCGGCGCGCGCAAGTTCGGCGACTACACCGCCGCGAATGTCGGCAAGCTGTTCGCCATCGTGCTCGACGGCAAGATCATCTCGGCACCGCAGATCCGCAGCCACATCCCCGGCGGCTCGGGAATCATCACCGGCCGCTTCACCGTCGAGGAGACGGCGCGGCTTGCCGTGCTGCTGCGCGCGGGGGCCCTGCCCGCCGCGATCCGCGTGCTGGAACAGCGCACCGTGGGGCCGGAGCTCGGCCAGGACAGCGTCGAGGCGGGCCGTCTGGCCAGCATCATCGCCATGGTCGCGGTGGTCGCGTTCATGATCGCCTCCTACGGCCTGTATGGCGTGTTCGCCGCCCTGTCGCTCTTGGCCAACATCGCGCTGATCTTCGCCATTCTCAGCCAGCTCGGCGCCACGCTGACCCTGCCCGGCATCGCCGGAATCGTGCTGACCATCGGCATGGCGGTCGATGCCAATGTGTTGATCTTCGAACGCATCCGCGAGGAGCTGCGCGCCGGGCGCGGGGTGTCGCGTGCGGTCGAGGAAGGCTATCGCCGGGCGCTGTCGGCGATCCTGGATGCCAACATCACCACCCTGATCGCCGTGGTCATCCTGTTCTTCGTCGGTTCGGGCCCGGTGCGCGGATTCGCCGTCACCCTGGGCATCGGCGTCGTCACAGCGGTCTTCACCGCCTATTACGTCACCCGGGCGCTGATGGCGGCATGGCTGGCCCGCCGCCGGCCCAAGACGATCACGATCTGAGGGAGAGAGGGCCATGCGACTGCTGAAGCTGGTGCCGCCCGACACCCGCATCGACTTCCTGGGCCGCTGGCGCTGGGCGATCGGCTTCACCGCGACCAGCACCATCGCCTCGATCCTGCTGCTGATCACCGTGGGACTGAACTTCGGCATCGACTTCCGCGGCGGCACGGCGATGATCGTGCAGACGCCGCAGCCGGTGGCGGTGTCGGAGCTGCGCGCCGCGGTGGCCGGCCTGAATGTCGGCGAGATCCAGGTGACCGAGATCGGCGGCGGCGTGACCGACGCCAAGCCGCAGGCGCTGGTGCGCATCGTCGAGCAGGGGGATGACCCCGACGTGCAGGCCGCGGCGATCCAGGCGGTGCGCGACGCGCTGACCCGCGCGGTTCCGGGCCTGACGGTCCAGTCGGTCGAGAGCGTGGGCGGCAAGGTCTCGGCCGAGCTGGTCGAGGCCGGGGTGCTGGCGGTGGTGCTGGCGGTGCTGGCGGTGATGGTCTATGTCTGGCTGCGCTTCGAATGGCAGTTCGCCGTGGGCGCCGTGGTCAGCCTCGTCCACGACGTGCTGCTGACGCTGGGCCTGTTCGCGCTGCTGCAGATCGAATTCAACCTGCCCATCGTCGCGGCGATCCTGACCATCATCGGCTATTCGCTGAACGACACGGTGATCGTCTTCGACCGCGTGCGCGAGAACCTGCGCAAATACAAGAAGATGCCGCTGGCCGAGCTGATCAACATGAGCGTGAACGAGACGCTGAGCCGCACGATCATGACCTCGTTCACCACCCTGCTGGCGCTGATCGCGCTCTACGTCATCGGCGGGCCGGTGATCTCGGGCTTCACCTTCGCGATGATCTGGGGCGTGGTGATCGGCACCTATTCGTCGATCTTCGTGGCCGGGGTGGTGCTGAACTGGCTCGGCGTGGACCGTTCGGACAAGCCCTCGGCCAAGGCCGGAACCCAGTTCGCCGATATCGACGCCTGAAGCCGGGGCCGGGGGGGTCATGTGGCAGCTCGCCCTTCCCCCCGACATCTCCGCCGCGGGGGCGCTGTTCCTGTTCGCCGTCGCCGGGCTGGCCGGCCTCGTGCGCGGCTATGCGGGCTTCGGCGCGGCGATGGTCTTCGTGCCGCTGGCGGCGCTGGTGCTCGACCCGGTGGCCACGGTGGTGGTGGTGCTGATCATCGATGTCGCGGCCAGCCTGATACTGGCCGCGGGCGCGCTGCGCCGGGCGCGTCTGCGGCCGGTGGCACTGTTGTTCCTGGGCGCCGCGGCGGGGGTCCCGCTGGGGGTGCGGGCGCTGGGCGCGATCGATCCGGTGACATTCCGGTGGCTGGCGGGGGTGCTGATCCTGCTCGCCCTGGGCGGGCTGCTCTCGGGCTGGCGCTACCGTGACCGGCCGGGCGCGGCGGCCACGGTGGCGGTCGGGGCGCTCTCGGGCTTCATGGGCGGGTTCACGGCGCTGGCGGGACCGCCGGTGGTGCTGTTCTTCCTGGGCGGGCCGGACGAGGCCGCCCGGGTGCGGGCATCGATCATCGTCTATTTCCTCGGCACGGCGGCGCTGTCCTTCCTGTCATTCGCCATGCGCGGCCTGCTGGACGGCGGGCTCATGCGTCTCGCGCTGGCGCTGTCGCCGCCCTATCTCGCGGGAACGCTGGCCGGAATGATGCTGTTTCGGCTCGCGGGGGATGCGCGGTTTCGCTATGTTGCCTGCGCGCTGATCGCGCTGGCGGCGGTACTGGCGCTGCCCCTGTGGGAGCGATGAGGCGAGGCCCCCGATGCGACTGACCGAGATTCCGCCCCCCGCCCGGCCGATGATCGACAGCTACGGGCCGGGATTCTTCCGTATTGACGGCGCGGTGATGAGGGGACCGGTGGCCCTGACGCCGGGGGGCGTGCGGCCCTGGGCGGGGCTGCCGGAGCTGGGCGCGATCCTGGCCGAGGCGGCGGCGATCGACGTGCTGCTGATCGGCACCGGCGCGGGGATGGTGCGGCTCGACCGGGGGCTGCGCGCGCGGCTCGAGGATGCCGGGATCGGCGTGGAGGAGATGGCCACGCCGGCGGCCTGCCGCAGCTACAACCTGCTGCTGGCCGAGGGGCGGAGGGTGGCCGCGGTGCTCGAGCCGGTCTGACCGCCCTGTCTGCCCCGGCACGGCTGCGCTTGTCCCGATGCGGCCGAGCAGACCGGCTGCGCCTGCCGCGCCGCTTCCTGGCGCGCGGGCATCGTCGCGATGACGGCGGCGATTGCGCCGGGCAGATGGCGGCCCCTGGCGCCGCCCCGCCCCCGTGGCCCCGGCCGCGAGCGGAGATCCACCGGCCCCGGGCGGCTGACCCGCCGCCCCCGGTTGGCCTTCCGCGGCAGGGGGGCTATATCAGGCGCGGGTGGCCCGGACCGGACCGGAGCCCAGACAGAGAGGACAGAGCCATGGCCTTCACGCTTCCAGATCTTCCCTATCCGCACGACGCGCTGGCCGCCCGCGGCATGTCGCGCGAGACGCTGGAATACCACCACGACCTGCACCACAAGGCCTATGTCGACAACGGCAACAAGCTGGTGGCCGGGACCGAGTGGGAAGGCAAGCCGATCGAGGAGATCATCCGCGGCACCTACCAGCCGGGGGCGGTGGCGCAGTCGGGCATCTTCAACAATGTCTCGCAGCACTGGAACCACTGCCAGTTCTGGGAGATGATGAGCCCCAAGGGCGTGGGCATGCCCTCGGAGCTCGAGAAGCGCATCGTCGACTCCTTCGGCTCGGTCGCCAAGTTCAAGGAGGAGTTCGCCGCGGCCGGCGCCGCGCAGTTCGGTTCGGGCTGGTGCTGGCTCGTGGTGGACACCGATGGCCGGCTGAAGGTCACCAAGACCGAGAACGGCGTCAACCCGCTGTGCTTTGGCCAGACCGCGCTGCTGGGCTGCGATGTGTGGGAGCATTCCTACTACATCGACTATCGCAACCGGCGTCCGGCCTATCTGCAGAACTTCCTCGAGAACCTGGTGAACTGGGAGAACGTCGCCAGCCGTCTGCCCGGCTGACGCGAACCCCCGCGTCCCGCCCCGGCCGGGACGGCACCGGCGCGGCACCGGCGCGGGCAGGCCCGGAGGCGGGCTCAGAACAGGAAATCGCCCGCGTCGATGTCCGCCGCCGAGACGCCGATCAGAAGGATGCGGTCGGCGCCCGCATCGATGCGGGTGTTGGCGCCGACCTGCCGGACCGAGAGATCGGCGAAGGACGACACCGCAGCATGGCCCGACAGGTCGATGGTCTCGGCGGTCGGGTCGAAATCCTCGATCCGGTCATGTCCGAACCCGGTGGCGAAGGCGAAGCTGTCGCGCCCGGCATGGCCCCACATCCGGTCGCGCCCCGCGCCGCCTTCCAGGATGTCGTCGCCATCGCCCCCGCGCAGCAGGTCGTCGCCGTCAAGGCCGCGCAGATGGTTGTTCCCGCGGTCGCCCTTCAGGCTGTCGCGGCCCGCCGTGCCTTCGGCATTCTCGACATTCAGCAGCACGTCGCGCATCCCGAACCCGTCGGTTGCGCGGCCCTCCATCAGATTGACCTCCACCCCGAGGCTGCCGCCATTGGCGGCATCGGTGGCGTAGCTGACCCAGTCATTGCCGTCGCCCAGATTGATGCGGTCGCTGCCCTGCCCGCCGATGGCGCTGTCGTCGCCCGCCCCGCCGAAGATCAGGTCGTCGCCGGCGAAGCCGTCCAGGCGGTTGTCGCCCGCATCGCCGGTCAGCCGGTCCGACAGGGCCGATCCGCGCACGCCCTCGATCGCGATCAGGCTGTCCAGCCGGCCGAAGCCGTCCGTGGCGAAGCCGCCGGCCAGATTGACCTCGACCCCGCCGAAGCCGCCATTCTCGAGGTCAAGGTCATACCAGACCTCGTCATGGCCGGCACCGCCATTGATCACGTCGTCCCCGCCCAGGCCGCGGAAGATCTCGTCGGCGGCCCCGCCGATGATGCGGTCGTCGAAGGCGGTGGCGCGCAGCATCTCGACCCCGCGCAGGCGGTCGGTGTCGCCGAAGGAATCGGTCACCTCGCCGGTGAACAGGTTGGCGAAGATGCCCTGGACCGCGCCGACGTCATAGGCCACCTCGTCGACGCCGCCGCCGCCGAAGATGCTGTCATTGCCGGCATGCCCGATGATGAAGTTGTCGTTGCGGTCACCGGTGATGCGGTCGTCGCCGTCGGTGCCCTCGACATGGCGGATGTTCACCAGCCTGTCGCGATCGCCGTATTCGTCGATGGCGAAACCCTCGCGCAGGTTGACGGTGACACCGGCCAGCCCCCAGCCATAGGCGACGGTGGAGGCGAATCCGCTGGCGGGATCGACCCCGATGATCACGTCGCGCCCCGCGCCGCCGTCGAGAAGATCGTTCCCCTCGCCGCCATAGAGCGTGTCGATCCCGTCTCCGCCGAACAGCAGGTCGATCTCCGCCCCGCGCCCGCCGAACAGGATATCCGCGCCCAGCCCCCCGAAAAGGTCGTCGGCACCGGTTCCGCCATCGAGGAAATCCCCCCCCGCGCCGCCGATCAGGCTGTCGTTGCCGGTGCCCCCGAACAGCACGTCGTTCCCGTCGCGCCCGTTCAGGATGTCGTCACCGCCATAGCCGAGGATGGTGTCGTCAAGCACGTCCCCGCCCAGGATGTTGTCGCGGTCGTTGCCCTGAATGATGGCCATCTGGTTTCCTTCCCCTGTTGTCCGATCCGAGGCGCAGCGCTGATGCTACGCGGCCGGTTCCCCCCTCCGGCGACGGACCCCGTCACGGTGTCGTGAGGGCGAGCTCGCTGCGCAGGAACGCCATCACCGCCGCCGGGGTCGCGCAGGGGGTCAGGAAGGCGGCGAAGTCGGGCTCGGCGAAACCGGCCTCGATCACCCGGTCGATCAGCGCGATCAGCGGATCCCAGTAGCCATTGGTGTTGAGCAGGATCACCGGCTTCTCGTGCAGCCCCAGCTGGCGCCAGGTCAGCACCTCGAACAGCTCGTCGAGCGTTCCCGGCCCGCCGGGCAGCGCAACCACCGCGTCGGCGTTCATGAACATCACCTTCTTGCGCTCGTGCATCGTCTCGGTGACGATCAGGTCGGGATCGGCGCGGGAATGGGCCTCGCGTCCGAAGAGATGCTGCGGGATCACCCCCATCTGGCGCCCGCCCGCCGCGCGCGCCGCGGCGGCGACGGCCCCCATGATCCCCACATCCCCCGCGCCATAGACCAGCCGCAGCCCCGCCTCGGCCAGCGCGCGGCCCAGATCGGCCGCCGCCTCGACATAGGCCGGATCGCGCCCCGGCCGCGAGCCGCAATAGACGCAGACGCTGCGGATCGGCTGTTCAGCCATCACCTGCCTCCCTAGCATTTACCTTGCCCGTGCGCATAGATATAGGCGAAGGGCGCCGGGGGACAGGCCCGACCTGCCCCGGGGCAGCCAGCGCGCCGAGGGTCGCGGAAAGGGGCAACTGCATGAGGGGCCGGATCTGGTCCATCGTCTTGGGACTGGCCGCGCTGGTCGCGGCGTGGCTGTGGTTCTCGCGCGGCGGCGGGGATGCCCCGCGCCCCGTGCCGCCCGGCC
>RFGB01000107.1 GCA_003697125.1 Alphaproteobacteria bacterium | reverse complement strand
GCGGGCCGGGCGCATGGCCGGCGCGCTGGTCGCCGCCGGACTCGCGCCGGGCGATCGCGTGGCGGTGCAGGCCGAGAAGTCGATCGCCTTCATCGAGCTCTATCTGGGCCCCATCCTCGCCGGCGGCGTGTTCCTGCCGCTGAACACCGCCTATACCCCGGCCGAGATGGCGCATTTCCTGAACGATGCCGAACCCGCGGTGCTGGTGACCGATCCGGCGCGCGCCGCGGATCTGGGGGCGCTGACCGGCGCGCGGCTGTTCACGCTGGATGCCGCCGGCGGCGGCACCCTGGCCGCGGCGGCCGCCGCCGCCGCGCCGGTCGCCGCGGTGAGTCGCGCGCCCGACGACCTGGCCGCGATCCTCTACACATCGGGGACCACGGGGCGTTCCAAGGGCGCCATGCTGACCCATGGCAACCTGGCCAGCAATGCCCTGACCCTGCGCGATGTCTGGGGCTTCACCGCCGAAGACGTGCTGATCCACGCCCTGCCGGTCTACCACACCCACGGGCTGTTCGTGGCGACCAATGTCGCCCTGGCGGCCGGCTGCGCGCTGCGATTCCATCCGCGATTCGACGCCGGGGCGGTGCTGGCCGACCTGCCGCGCGCGACCGTGCTGATGGGGGTGCCCACCTTCTATGTCCGCCTGCTGGAGGCGCCGGGGCTCGACCGCGCCGCCTGCGCGGGGATGCGGCTGTTCATCTCGGGATCGGCACCGCTTCTGCCCGAGACGCATCGCCGCTGGCAGGAGCGCACCGGCCACGCCATCCTGGAACGCTACGGGATGACCGAGACGGGGATGAACACCTCCAACCCCCTTCACGGGGAACGGCGCCCCGGCACGGTCGGCTTCCCCCTGCCGGGGGTCGAGCTGCGCATCGGCGATGGCAGCCGCCCCGCCTCTCCCGGCGAGATCGGGGTGATCGAGGTGCGCGGGCCCAACGTCTTCAAGGGCTACTGGCGCATGCCCGAGAAGACCGCCGAGGAGCTGCGCCCCGACGGCTGGTTCATCACCGGCGATCTGGGGATGATCGATGCCGACGGCTATGTCCACATCGTCGGGCGGGCAAAGGATCTGATCATCTCCGGCGGGCTCAATGTCTATCCGCGCGAGGTCGAGGCGGCGATCGACGCCCTGCCGGGGGTGGTGGAAAGCGCGGTGTTCGGGCTGCCCCATCCCGATCTGGGCGAGGGGGTGGCCGCGGCGATCGTCGCCGAGCCGGGCGTGGAGCTGAGCGCCGATTCGCTGCGCCGCGCGCTGGACGGCCGGCTTGCCCGGTTCAAGCTGCCGCGCCACGTCGTGCTGGTCGATTCGCTGCCGCGCAACGCCATGGGCAAGGTGCAGAAGGCGCTGCTGCGCGCCGCCCATGCCGACGCCTTCGCGCGGACGGGCTGATGCGGTGCTGGCGGATCGCCGCGGCCGGTGAACTTGCACAGGCCGAACTGCCCGATCCCGTGCCCGGCCCGGGCGAGGTCGCGGTGGCCATCCGCGCCGTGGCGCTGAACTATCGCGACCTGGCGACCCTGGCCGACCCCGCGGCGCGCGGGATCGCACTGCCGCGCATCCCCTGTTCGGACGGGGCGGGCGAGATCGTCGCGGTCGGGCCGGGTGTCACGGGTCTGGCGCCGGGGATGCGCGTGGCCTCGACCTTCTTCGCCGACTGGGAGGATGGCGCCTGCACCGAGGCGGCGATGGCCTCGGCGCTGGGCGGGCCGCGCGACGGGGTGCTGGCCGAACGGGTGGTGCTGCCCGCCCGCGGAGTGGTGCCGGTGCCCGGACATCTGACCGATGCCGAGGCGGCCACGCTGCCCTGTGCCGCGCTGACCGCCTGGCGGGTGCTGTTCGATGTCGGCGGGCTGAAGCCCGGCGAAGCCGTGCTGCTGATCGGGACCGGCGGCGTGTCGGTCTTCGCGCTGCAGTTCTGCGTGCTGGCCGGGGCGCGCGCCATCGTTATCTCCTCCTCGGATGCCAAGCTTGCCCGCGCGCGCGAGATGGGGGCCTGGGGAACGGTCAACTACCGCACGCAGCCCGACTGGGCCGCCGAGGTGCTGGCGCTGACCGGCGGGCGCGGCGTGGACCTGACCGTCGAGACCGGCGGATCGGGCACCCTGGACGCCACGATCCGCGCCACCCGCATCGGCGGCCGCATCGGGCTGATCGGCATTCTGGCCCCGGGGCGGATCGATCCGGTGCCGATCATGCGCAAGTCGATCCGGCTGCAGGGGGTCTATGTCGGGCCCCGGCGCAGCTTCGAGGAGATGAACCGCGCCATTGCCGCCGCCGGGCTGCGGCCGGTGATCGACCGGACGTTCCGCTTCGAGGCCGCGCCCGACGCCTTCGCCGCGCTGGGCGCGGGGCGGCATTTCGGCAAGATCGTGATCCTGCGCTGACCCTGCCCGCTCAGGCGGCCAGCGCCGCCTCCTCGCGGGCAAGGGCGCGCTGCACCGCCGGGCGCTCCAGCATCAAGGCGCGATGGGCGGCAAGGCGCGGCCAGTCGGCGATGTCGAGCCCGTCCGCCTCGAGCCAGCCGGCCACGGTGAACAGATGCGCATCGGCCACCGACCATTCCTCGCCCAGCACCCAGCGGCCCTGCATCATCCCCTGAACCTGGGTGGCGCAGTCGGCCATGTTGGCCGGCATCTTGGCGCGCATCGCCTCCTGCGCGGCGGGGTCATCGGCCCAGCGCGCGGCGCGCCGGCCATGGGCATGGGCGACATGCATGGTCGAGGCCAGCCAGCACGACACCGCCATCGCCTGCGCCGCCCGGAAGGGATCGGCCGGCAGAAGCCCCGCCCCCGGGAAGATCGCGGCAAGATAGCCCAGGATCGCGGGGGTCTCGAACAGCACCCCCTGCGGGGTGCCCAGCGCCGGCACCCTTCCCGAGGGGTGGCGCGCCAGATGTTCCGGGCTGCGCTGGGCGTTGGTGCGGAAATCGACCAGCACCGGCTCGAACTGCGCGCCGGCCTCCTCCAGCGCGATGTGAACGGCCCGCGCCGCGGTGTTGGGGAAATAGTAGAGGGTGAGCGTCATCGCCTGTGGTCCCGCATCAGATGGTCTGGTCATAGTCGCCGACCGCCGGTTCGGTGCGGATGATCGCATCGAGCGCGCGGAAGATCGCGCGCATCTCCGCCTCGCTTTCGGGGCTTTCGCACACCACCACCAGATTCGGCGTGTTCGAGGAGGGCCGCACGAGGCCCCATGCCCCGTTGTCCAGGATGACCCGCGCGCCGTTGACGGTGACGACATCGACGATCCGGCGCCCGGCAAGCTTCTGGCCCACCATGGCGGCCAGCCGGTCGCGCAGCCGCTCGGCCACGGCATATTTCTCCGTGTCCGGACAGAAGGGCGACATGGTGGGGGTGGACCAGGTCCGGGGCAGGGCGCGGCGCAGGTCCGACAGGCGCTTGTCCGGGTGGCGGTCGAGCAGCCTGGCGATCTCGACCGCAACGCGCAGCCCGCAGTCATAGCCATGCCCGACGGGCGGGGCGAGGAAATAGTGGCCGGACTTCTCGAACCCGGCCAGCGCCCCGGTCTCGGCGACGCGGCGCTTCATGTGGCTGTGGCCGGTCTTCCAGTAGTCGGCCCGCGCGCCCAGCGCCCGCAGCTCGGAATCGGCGACGAACAGCCCGGTGGACTTCACGTCGGCGACGAACAGCGCGCCGGGATGCCGCCGCGCCAGGTCGCGCGCCAGGATCACGCCCATCTTGTCGGCGAAGATCTCCTCGCCCTCGTCATCCACCACGCCGCAGCGGTCACCATCCCCGTCGAAGCCGAAGGCGAGATCCGCCCCCGTCTCGCGCACCATGCGCGCCATGTCGTGCAGCATCTCCATGGCCTCGGGGTTGGGGTTGTAATGGGGGAAGCTGTAGTCGAGTTCGGTGTGCAGCGCGATCACCTCGACCCCGATGCGTTCCAGAAGCCGGGGCGCGAAGGCGCCGGCGGTGCCGTTGCCGGTGGCGACCACCGCGCGCAGCGGCCGCGACATGCGGAAGCTGCCGGCCAGATCGTCGAGATAGGCGTCGCCGATCCCGGGTTCGGCCAGCACCCGCCCCCCCGGCCGCGGCACGCCCGCCCCGCCCATGACGATGTCGCGCAGTTGCGCCATCTCCTCGGGCCCGTGGGTCAGCGGCATCTGGAAGCCGATCTTCACCCCGGTCCAGCCATTGGGATTGTGGCTGGCGGTGACCATCGCCACTGCCGAGGACAGGCGGATTCCGGCGAAATAGGCCATCGGCGACAGCGCGGTGCCGATGTCGCGCACCTCGACCCCCGCCTGCACCAGGCCGAGGATCAGCGCCTGCTTGATCGCCAGCGAATAGTCCCGGTAGTCGTTGCCCACCGCGATCAGGCCGATGCCGCGTTCGGCCATCTGGGTGCCCAGCCCGAGCCCCACCGCCTGCATCCCGGGAAGGTTGATCTCCTCGGGATAGCGCCAGCGGGCATCATATTCGCGAAACCCGGTGGGCGCGATCATCGGCTCGGTCAGGAAGGCCCAGCTGTTGGGCCGGACGACCGGGTGCGGCTTCATGCGGGGCTCTCCGTCGCGATTCCGGTCAGCGGATCGGCCTTGGCCAGGCGGTCGAAGGCCATCAGGCTGGCGATCAGGTCGGGCATGCGGTCGAGCGGGATCATGTTCGGCCCGTCCGAGGGGGCGCGATCGGGATCCTCATGCGTCTCGATGAACACCCCGGCGATGCCGATGCTGACCGCGGCGCGGGCCAGCACCGGGGCGAAGGCGCGCTGGCCGCCCGACGCGCCGCCCAGCCCGCCGGGCTGCTGCACGGCATGGGTGGCGTCCATGATCACCGGCCAGCCGGTCGCGGCCATCTGGGGCAGGGCGCGCAGGTCGGTGACCAGGGTGTTGTAGCCAAAGCAGCTGCCGCGTTCGGTCAGCAGGATCGCCTCGTTGCCGGTGGATGCGATCTTGGCCGCGACATGGGGCATGTCCCATGGCGCGAGGAACTGGCCCTTCTTGACGTTGACCGGGCGCATGGTGCGGCCGGCGGCCAGCAGCAGGTCGGTCTGCCGGCACAGGAAGGCGGGGATCTGCAGGATGTCGACCACCTCGGCGACGGAGGCGCAGTCCGCGGGCAGGTGGACATCGGTCAGCACCGGGCAGCCGATCTCGGCACGCACCTCGGCCAGGATCGCCAGCCCCTCCTCCAGCCCCGGCCCCCGCCGCCCGGACAGCGAGG
>RFGB01000106.1 GCA_003697125.1 Alphaproteobacteria bacterium | reverse complement strand
GGCCAGGGTCGGGCGGGGCGTCGCAACGGGCCCCGGCGCGGCAGCGGCTTCGCTGCCGCGGGCGCCGCCGGCTTCGGCGGCGGGCGGCCCGGTCACCGCCCCGCACCCGGTCTGATGGCCCGCTGCGTCATGGCGGGGCCCAGATTAGGCCAGCGGGGCGGGCGGGTAAATGGGTGCGCGCGCTTTTCACGACCGGCCGATCCGGGTTAGAAGCGGGCGGCTTTCGGACGGGGGGCAGGCGATGGCCGAGGACGAGGAGCGCGAGGGGGAGGGCCGCCGCGACGAGGCGGTGGTGAACGCCGAGCTGATCGCCTCGGTGCGCGAGGCGCTGGAGGCGGGCGACCGCGCGGCGCTGCTCGCGCAGCTTGCGCCGCTGCATGCGGCCGACATCGCCGACCTTCTGGAACATCTGGATGACGAGGACCGGATCGCGCTCATCCGGCTGTGGGGCGACGATCTCGACCCCGACGTGCTGACCGAGCTGTCGGAGGGGGTGCGCAACGAGATCGTTCCCGAGCTGACCGAGAGCCAGCTTGCCCGGCTCGCGCGCGAGCTCGAGACCGACGATGTCGTCTATCTGGTCGAGGATCTGGACGAGCCCGAGCAGGAGAAGGTGCTCGAGGCGCTGGACGATGCCGACCGCGTCGCGGTCGAGAAGTCGCTGACCTATCCGGAATATTCCGCCGGCCGCCTGATGCAGCGCGAGCTGGTGACCGCGCCCGAGCACTGGACCGTCGGCGACGTCATCGATTACATGCGCGCCTCCGACGAGCTGCCCGAGACGTTCTACGACGTCATCATCGTCGATCCGCGGATGCGGCCGGTGGGCATGGTGCCGCTGAGCCGGATCATGGCGCACCGGCGCGACACGCCGCTGGCGCAGCTGATGACCCGCGACTTCCACAGCTTCCGGCCCGACCAGCCGCAGGAGGATGTCGCCTATGCCTTCAACCATTATCACCTGATCACCGCGCCGGTGGTGGACGAGAACGGCCGGCTGGTGGGGGTGATCACCATCGACGACGCGATGGCGGTGCTGGACGAGGAGGCCGAGGAGGACATCCTGCGGCTGGCCGGCGTCGGCGACGAGGAGATCTCGGATTCGGTGTGGGAGACGGTGCGCCTGCGCTTCGTGTGGCTTTCGGTCAATCTCGCCACCGCGATCCTCGCCTCGATGGTGATCTCGATCTTCGAGGATTCGCTGCAGGCGGTGGTGGCGCTGGCGGTGCTGATGCCGATCGTCGCGTCGATGGGCGGCAATGCCGGCACCCAGACCCTGACGGTGGCGGTGCGCGCGCTGGCCACGCGCGACCTGACCGCGGCCAACATGTGGCGCGTGGTGGGCCGCGAGATCCTCGTGGGCCTGTTCAACGGGCTCGCCTTCGCGCTGATCATGGGGCTGATCGGCGGGGTGTGGTTCTCCTCGCTGGAACTGGCGCTGGTGCTGGGCGCGGCGATGGTCATCAACCTGGTCGCCGCCGCGCTGGCCGGCATCCTGATCCCCATCGCGCTGCAGAAGGCCGGCGCCGACCCGGCCATCGCCTCGGGCACCTTCGTGACCACGGTCACCGACGTGGTGGGCTTCTTCGCCTTCCTGGGCCTGGCCACGCTGGTGCTGCTCTAGCCCGCGCGGGGACGCGGGGGGCGGATTTCCCGTGCGCGATCGGACGAATCGGCTAGACTGGCGGCGAGGGAGGCCCGGGAGGCGGCACGAAGGACGCTTGCGCGCTGCGACGGCATGAGATTCCGTGCGCGGATTCCTGCACAACCGGGTGGCCTGGCACGGGAATTTCCGCGCGGGTGACCGCCCGCCGCCCGCCCGCGCCCGACGCATTGCGCAACGAACCATCCAGGGGAGAGAACCGCCCATGAATCCCATCAGGCACACGCTGGCGACGCTGGCCCTGGCGGGCCTGGCCGCCGGTCAGGTGCAGGCACAGGTCAACCTGACCGCCGAGACCTCGAGCCCCGGCAATTCCCCGCATGTGTCGATCCTGCATCTGGCCGAGATCGCCGCGCAGGAAGGCATCGCCAACCTGCAGGTGCAGGAAGGCCAGACCCTGACCAATTCCGTGCTGAACGTGGCGCAGGGGCGCACCGACATCTCGGCGATGCCGATGGTGCTGGGCTTCCTGCTCTCCAAGGGCCGCGGGCCCTATTCCAAGCAGGGCGAGGAGGGGGCGAAGCTCGCCGACAACCTGCGGGCGCTCTATACCTACAATGCCGGCGGCTTCGGGCTGATCGCGCTGGAAAGCGCGGGCATCGACAGCTGGGACGACCTGAAGGGCCGCACGGTCTGGAACGGGCCGCCGCGCGGGGCGGCGCTGGTCAATGCGCGCCAGGCGATCCAGCTGGCCTCGGGCCTGAAGGAGGGCGAGGACTATATCGGGCGCCAGACCAACTGGGGACAGCTCAACTCGCTGCTGGTCGACGGGTCGATCGACGCCTTCGTGCTGCCGCTCACCTTCCCCTCGGCCCGCGTCACCACCATGCAGGCCGCGGGCAATGTCGTGATCGTCTCGACCCCGAAGGATGTGTTCGAGAGCGAGGCCTACCAGAAGATCTTCCAGGTTCCGGGCAACATCCCGATCATGGTCCGGTGGGAGGACATGGGCTATGGCGACGGCAAGGGCGTGCGGCTGATTTCCGAGGACGGGGTCTTCCGCGGCCTGGGCACCGCCTTTGCCGACGTCGTGCACAAGGACATGCCCTTCGAGCTGGTCAAGGCGCTGGTGTCGGCCTATATCCGCCATCTCGACGACCTGAAGGCGAAGGCCGCCTACATGCGCAATGTCGGCCTGGCCGAGATGGACCCGAAGCTGTCGGGGATGTGCGGGCTCAACCCCCTGAAGTTCCACCCCGGCGCGGTCGCGGCGTGGGAGGAGGCCGGCTACAGGGTGCCCGACTGCGCCAAGGAATAGGCGCCCGTGGCGCCTGGCGCCCCGACCGCCCGGCGCTGCGTCCCGCGCAATCGGTCCGACCGTGATCCGACGGAGGTCGTGGATGTTGTCCTTCGCATCCCCACCCGAGGCCGGCCGCCGGCTGGCCCTGATGCTCGGGCTGGTGCTGGTCGCCATCGGGCTTCTGAACACGATGCCGACGATACCGGGCCTTGACGAGCTGGCCCGCGCGCTGCTGGGCGAGGATGTGGTGATCCGGCGCTTCAGCTACCAGTATCTCTATCCGCTGGTCTTCGTGATCATGATGGCCATCGTCGCGCTGGACCAGTCGGCCGCGCGCAGCCTGCGCGCCCGGCGGCGGCCGCGGTGGAAGGTCGGGCTGGGGCTGGCGCTGGACATCGCGCTGGTGGTCGCGGCGCTGGCCATCGCGCTGGGCTATCTGGTCGAGATCGACAGCGTGTGTCTGATCGACCAGTTCACCGGCGAGCGCGCCGAGCTGATCCGCCGCGCGCTGGAGGAGGAACGCGAATTCGCCGAGATGATGGGCCTGCCGATGCCCACCACCGTCGACGACCCGTCCTGCATCCGCACGCTGGGGCTGTGGATCTTTCCGCTGGTCGCCGGGGCGATCGCGGTGTTCCTGGCCTACAATGTCCGCGTCTGGGGCCTGCCGCTGGTGATGGTGGCGATCGGGGTGGCCGCCTATACCCTGACCACCGTCCTTGTCTGGTATTTCTTCGGGACCGAGGGGATCAACAAGTATCTCGTCACCAAGCTGGGGGGCGAGCCGCGCATGCTGATCGACGGCCGTCCCAACATGCAGGACATCCTGGTCAACAATGCCCAGGGCCTGCTGGGCCGCTTCATGGCGATCCTGATGGACACGGTGTTTCCCTACATCATCCTGGGGTCGCTGTTCGGGGTCTCGGCCGGGGGACGGTCGCTGATCAAGATCGCCTTCCTGTGGACGCGCCGGCTGCGCGGGGGGCCGGCCCATGCCGCGGTGGTCTCCTCGGCGATGTTCGGAACCATCTCGGGCGGGCCGGTGGTGAACGTGCTGGCCACCGGGGTGCTGACCATCCCGATGATGCTCAAGCGCGGCTTCGACCGTGTCTTCGCCGGCGGGATCGAGGCGGCCGCCTCCTCGGGCGGGCAGATCATGCCGCCGGTGATGGGGGTGGCGGCCTTCGTCCTGTCGGCGATGACGCTGGTGCCCTATCGCGAGGTGGTTATCGCCGCGATCCTGCCCGCCATCGCCTTCTTCGCCTGCCTGTTCCTGACCGTGGTCTTCCAGGCGCGCAAGCAGGGGATCGAGCCGGTGGGCGCGGTCACCGACGAGATGCGGCTGAGCGGCGAGGACCGGCTGCACCTTCTGATGATCGTCGCGCCGATCCTGCTGATCCTGGTGCTGCTGCTCCTGCCCAAGGAGGCGGTCGGCTGCGGCGCGCTCGGCCGGCTCTTGGGGGTGACGCAGATCATCACCGAGAATGGCTGCCGGGCCGAGGGGCTGCCCTGGCTGATGGAGCTGGTGCAGAACTCGGCCGGCGATGCCGGCTCGGCCGGCTGGTGGGCGACCGCGCTTCTGGTGGTGCTGTTCTTCCTCGACCGCCAGATCCGGAAGGAGCCGGGCCGCGTCCTGCTGGCGCTGGCCGATGCCGGGCTGCTGATCAGCCGGCTCTACCTGATGTTCCTTGCGGTGTCGGTGATCGATTTCTGCCTGAACCTGACCGGGCTTTCCAACTACATCGCCGTCGACATCCTGAACTGGCTGCGGGAATCGGGCGGGGTGATCGGGGACAACAGCGTCTTCCTACTGCTGGCCCTGGGCGCGACGATGCTGATGGCGATCCTGCTGGGAATGGGCATGCCGACGGTGCCGGCCTACATCAATGTCGCGCTGCTGATGGGGCCGATGCTGGTGGGGCTGGGCATCGCCACCTTCACCTCGCACATGTTCATCTTCTTCTTCGCCGTGGCATCGGCGATCACGCCGCCGGTGGCGGTGGCGGCGTTCGCCGCGGCCTCGATCACCGGGGCGGATCCGATGCGCACCGGATTCGCGGCGCTTCGCGCCGGGGTGGTGATGTTCGTGGTGCCCTTCGTCTTCGCCTTCTATCCCGAGTTCCTGGTGATCGAGGCGGCGCAGCTCAACCCCGACAGCGGCGTCTCGCGCTATCTGCCCGGACTTGACGGCACGGTGCACCCGCTCCACCTCGCGCTGCTGTTCGCAAGGACGATGCTCGCGCTCTATCTGGTGGCCAGCGCCCTGGCGCGATTCGAGGCCCGCCCGATCGGCCGCGGCGAACAGGTGCTGCGCCTCGCGCTTGCCGTGCTGGTGATGGTCAGGCCGACCGCGCTGTCGCTTGCCGGCGTCGCCGGGGCGGTGCTGGTCATCCTGTGGCACTGGCGGGCCGCGCTGATCGGGCGTCTGCGCCCCTCCTGACCGGCTCCCCGGCGGCATCCCCGCCCCCGTCGCGACCGCGGCCGCCCGACGCGGCGGCCGCGGCGCCGTGCGACCGGACGTCTTGACAGGAACGGCCGGCTGCGGAATCGTGGCTTCAACAACGTGACCCATAATCCGCCGGGGGAGGGCTTCGATGCAGGTCGATGTGGTTCGGAGATATCGCGGCAGCATCGAGCCCGGCGACCATCCCTATCTGCAGGGGCCATGGACGCCGCTGCACGAGGAGGTGAACGCCACCGAACTGCCGGTGATCGAAGGCAGGGTTCCCGAGGACATCGAGGGGGTCTATCTGCGCAACACCCAGAATCCGCTGCACCAGTCGTTCCAGCGCTATCACCCCTTCGACGGCGACGGGATGGTGCACATGGCCGCCTTCCGGAACGGCAAGGTTCACTATCGTAACCGGTTCGTCCGGACCAAGGGGCTTCTGGCCGAGATCGCCCATGGCGGCCGGCTCTGGGCGGGGCTGATGGAGGATCCCGCCCTGTCGCGCCGCCCGGGCTGGGGGGCGCATGGCGCGCTGAAGGATGCCAGCAGCACCGATGTCGTGGTCCATGCCGGCGCGGCGCTGACCACCTATTACCAGTGCGGCGAGGGCTACCGGATGGACCCCCTGACGCTGGAGGACCTGGGCATTCCCGACTGGTCGCCCGAGGACGGGATCTCGGCCCACTGCAAGGTCGATCTCGAGACGGGCGAGCTGATGTTCTTCAACTATTCGAAGAAGCCGCCCTACATGCATTACGGCGTGGTCGACCGCCATGACCGGCTGGTGCACTATGTGCCGATCCCGCTGCCGGGTCCGCGCCTGCCCCATGACATGGCCTTCACCCGCAATTTCGCGATCCTGAACGACTTCCCGCTGTTCTGGGATCCCGATCTCCTGGCGCGGGGCAAGCATGTGGTGCGCTTCCACCCCGAGATGCCCAGCCGCTTCGCGGTGATCCCCCGCCGCGGCACCCCCGACCAGATCCGCTGGTTCGAGGCCGCGCCCACCTTCGTGCTGCACTGGCTCAATGCCTATGAGGAGGGCGACGAGATCATTCTCGACGGCTATTTCCAGGAAAATCCGATGCCCACCGACTATGAGGGGGCAAGGCCGGGCTACGAAAGGATGATGTCCTATCTGGACCAGTACAAGATGGGCACCAAGCTGCACCGCTGGCGCTTCAACCTGCGCACCGGAAGAACCAGCGAACAGCGCCTGGACGACCGGATCCTGGAATTCGGCATGATCAACCAGCGCCATGCCGGAAAGCCCTATCGCTACGGCTATTCCGCGGTGCAGGTGCCGGGCTGGTTCATCTTCAACGGCTATGTGAAGCACGACCTTCAGACCGGCGAGAGCTGGGAGATCCGCCTGCCCGAGGGGCAGTTCGCCTCCGAGGCGCCCTTCGCGCCGCGCATCGGCGCGCGCGAGGAGGATGACGGCTATCTGGTCACCTTCATCATCAACCAGACCACCGGCCGTTCCGAGGTGGCGCTGATCGACTGCAAGCGTTTCGAGGACGGCCCCGTCTGCCGCGTGCAGCTGCCCCACCAGATGGCCTCGGGCACCCATGCATGCTGGGCCGACGGCGCGGACATCCGCGCGGGCGGGGTTCTGGCCGGGGCGCGGGCGGAGGGCTGAGCGGATGGGCATCGACCGCATTCCCGAACCGCAGGACTGGTTCGTGCCCAATGCCAGCATGGCCGGGGCCTTCGCGCCGGTTCTCGACGAGATCGAGGCCGACGCGCTGCCGGTCATCGGCGATCTGCCCGAGGATCTCAACGGCCTCTATGTGCGCAACGGCCCGTCCCCGGCCCATGCGCCCCACGGCCGCTATCACTGGTTCGACGGCGACGGCATGCTGCATGCGGTGCGCTTCCGCGCCGGCCGCGCCAGCTACCGCAACCGCTGGGTCCAGACCGACGGCCTGAAGGCGGAACGGGCCGCCGGCCGCGCCCTGTGGCCGGGGCTGAAGGAGCCCATGCCCGAAGGCGCGCTGCCCGACGACGCGATGAAGAACACCTCCAACACGGATGTGGTGTTCCACAACGGCAGACTCTATTCGATGTGGTATCGCGGCGGCGCGGTCTATGTCGTCGATCCGCTGACCCTCGCCACGCTGGGCAAGCTGGAGCAGGATCCGCGGCTGGTCGGCCTGCAGATCTCGGCCCACAGCCGGGTGGACGAGCATACCGGCGAGTTCATCTTCTTCGCCTATGGCAACCGCCCGCCCTACATGCATTACGGGGTGATCGGCCCGGACGGTGCGCTGCGCAGCTTCATGCCCGTGCCGCTGCCCGGGCCGCGCCTGCCCCATGACTGCGCGATCACGCCCAATTTCACCATCCTGCACGACTTCCCGCTGATCAACGACCCCGAGGCGCTGGCGCGCGGGCGCTACAGCCTGCAGTTCCGCCAGGACTGGCCGACGCGGCTGGCGGTGATCCCCCGCCACGGCTCGCCCGACCAGATCCGCTGGTTCGAATTCTCGCCGCGCTACATGCTGCATGTCGCCAATGCCTGGGAGGAGCGCAACGCCCGGGGCGAGACCGAGATCGTCATGGTCGGCACCCCCTATGCGATGCCGCGGGCCCATGACGGCGGGCTGGACCTGCGCCGGCTGCTGCACACCATCGCCACCCAGGGGATGGATTTCGAACTCTACCAGTGGCGGATGAACCTGACCACCGGGGCGACGCGCGAAGGCGTGGTCGACGACATCCTGAACACCGAGTTCCCGATGATCAATTCGGCCTGGCAGGGACGGCGCAACCGCTATGCCTACGCCATCCTGATGGGCCGCACCCGCACGCTGGAACAGCCGAACTTCGCCGGGCTGGCCAGATACGACCTGCAGACCGGCGCGGCGGTCGCCTATCACCCCGGCCAGGGCTACTGGTTCTCCGAGGCGCCCTTCGCCCCGCGCGACGGCGCCACCGAGGAGGATGACGGCTACATCGTCGGTTTCGTCTGGAACGGCGAGGAGCGCCGCTCGGAAGTCTGGGTCAGCGACGCGCGCGACATTGCCGCCGGGCCGGTCGCCCGGGTCATCCTGCCCCGGCGCGTGCCCCATGGCTTCCACTCCTGCTGGGTGCGCGAGGATCAGCTGGCCGCGGGGGGGCGGGCGGCGTGATGCTGGAAGGAAGCTGGCGGCTCCTGTCCTGGGAGATCCGGCAGGAGGGGCGGTCGCGCCACCCCTTCGGCCCGGACGCCACCGGCCTGCTGGTCTATGCCGCGGATGGCGGCATGTCGGCGGTGATCGCCCGCGCCGGGCGCGCGCCGCTGTCGGCGGCCGTGCCGCGCCAGGCACCCGCCGCCGAACGCCTGGCCGCCTTCGACAGCTATTTCCATTATGCCGGAACCTGGCGCACCGAACGGCGCGGCGACGCCATCGTGGTGATCCACCGCGTGACCCACAGCCTCAATCCCGCGCTGGTGGGGACCGAGCAGCTGCGCCATGTCGATCTTGACGGCGACCGGCTGACCCTGCGGGCCGAGGAGGGCCCGCGGCTGCACCGCCTGAGCTGGGCGCGCGCATGGTGACCCCGCCCCGCATCCCCGGCGCGCCGGCCGGCCTGCGGCTGCCGGTCTTCGCCGCGCCGATGTTCCTGGTCTCGGGGCCGGATCTGGTGATCGCCGCCTGCCGGGCGGGGATCGTCGGCGCCTTTCCCACCCCCAATGCCCGCACCGTCGAGGATCTGGACGCCTGGATGGCCCGCATCACCGCCGCGGTGGGCGATGCGCCATGGTGCGCGAACCTGATCACCCATTCCTCGAACCGCCGGCTGGCCGCCGACCTCGACGCCGTGGCGCGATACCGGCCGCCCTTCGTGGTGACCGCGCTGGGATCGCCCCGCCCGGCGATCGAGACGGTGCATGCCTATGGCGGCAAGGTGATCGCCGACGTCACCACGCTGGCGCTGGCGCGCAAGGCGGCCGAGGCGGGGGCCGACGGACTGGCCTGCATCTGCGCCGGAGCGGGGGGGCATACCGGCAGCCTGTCGCCCTTCGCCTTCCTGCGCGCGGTGCGGGAATTCTTCGACGGCATCGTGATCCTGGGCGGCGGCATCGCCGATGGCTGGTCCATCGCCGGGGCGATCGCGGCGGGGGCGGACTATGTCTACATGGGCACCGCCTTCATCGCCGCGGCCGAGAGCATGGCCGCCCCGGCCTACAAGCGGATGCTGGTCGGCGCGGGGATCGAGGATCTGGTGGTCAGCGCCGGCATCACCGGAACCCCGGCCAGCTGGCTCAGACCGTCGCTCCTGGCCAATGGCCATGATCCCGACCGGATGCCGGACGCCCCCGGGCGGGCCTATGACAGCACCGAGATCGCGCGCGCCCGCCGCTGGGCCGACATCTGGTCCGCGGGGCAGGGGGTGGGCGCGGTGAAGGCGATCGAGCCCGTGGCCGACATCGTCGCGCGGCTGGAACGCGAATACGCCGCCGCGCTGGGGCGGCTGAACGGAGGGACGGCATGACCTTCATCCTCGGATCCGCGCAGACCGACTTCGCCCGGGTCTGGTCGCGCGAGGGGCTCGACATCTCGGACATGATCCGCGAGGCGGCGCTGGCGGCGATGGAGGATGCCCGGGTCGAGCCCGCCCGCATCGGCGCCGTCCATGTCGGCAATGCCTTTGCCGAGCTGCAGCGCGGCCAGGCGCATCTGGGCGCGATGGTGGCCCAGGTGATCCCCGAATTGTGGGGCGTGCCGGCGATGCGCCACGAAGGGGCCTGTGCCAGCGCGTCCCTGGCGGTGCTGTCGGCGATGGCCGAGATCGAGGCCGGCCGCTATGACTGCGTGCTGGTCATCGGGGTCGAGGAGCTGAAGAACACCCCCGGCGATGTCGCCAGCGTCAATCAGAACGCGGCCGGCTGGCAGGGGCGCGAGGACATCGACTGCCGCTTCCTGTGGCCCGCGGTGTTCGGGCTGGCGGCGCAGGAATATGAACGCAGGCACGGGCTGGACCGGCGCCACCTCAACCGCATCGCCGAGATCAACTATGCCAATGCCCGGCGCAATCCGCTGGCCCAGACCCGGCGATGGCAGTTCAACGCGCTCAGCTTCACCGACGATGACAACGCCAACCCGCTGATCGAACCCGGCACCCGCCGGCAGGACTGCGCCCAGATCACCGACGGGGCGGCGGCGCTGGTGCTGGCCGCGCCGGACTTCGCCGAACAATGGCGCCGGCGCACCGGCAGGCGCCCCGCGCGGATCGCCGGCTGGGGCCACCGCAACGCCGGGCTGAGGTTTCGCGACAAGCTGGCGCGCGCGGGCACCCATCTCTTCCCGCATCTGCGCCAGGCGATCGAGGATGCCTGGGCGCGCGCCGGCATCCCGGGCATCGAGGCGGTGAGCGGGATCGAGACCCATGACTGCTTCACCACCACCGAATACATCGCCATCGACCATCTGGGGCTGACCCCGCCGGGTCAGTCCTGGCAGGCGATCGAGGAGGGCGTGATCGAACCCGGCGGCCGCTGCCCGGTCAACATGTCGGGCGGGCTGATCGGCTGCGGCCATCCGGTGGGCGCCACAGGCGCGCGGATGCTGCATGACGCGGCGCGTCAGGTGCTGGGCCAGGCGGGCGAGATGCAGATACCCGGCGCCACGCGGATCCAGACGCTGAACATCGGCGGCAGCTTCGGCACCGTGGTCAGCTTCGTTGTCGAGGCCGCGCAGGACGCCTGACGCCGGCGCCGAGGGTGCGGGCATGGCGGGGAGGGGAGCATGAGCGAGGCGGTGATCATCGATGCCCTGCGCACCCCGCGCGGGCGGGGCAATCCGCGCGGGGCGCTGGCCGGGGTCCGGCCGGTCGATCTTCTGGCCGCGCCGCTGCGCGCGCTGGCCGAACGCCACGACCTGCCGGGCCGGCCGCTGGCCGATGCCGTCTTCGGCTGCGTCACCCAGACCGGCGAACAGGGCGCCAATATCGGCAAGCTGGCGCTGATCGCCGCGGGCTGGGACGACCGCGTGCCGGCGCTGACCGTCAACCGCTTCTGCGCCAGCGGCATCAGCGCGGTCAACATCGCCGCGCTGCGCGCGCTGCAGACCGGCGACCTGGCGATCGGCGGCGGGGTGGAAAGCATGTCGCGCGTGCCCATGGCATCCGACCGCGGCCCGCTGACCCTTGACGGCGCCTTCCAGCAGGCGGCCCGGCTGGTGCCGATCGGCATCAGCGCCGATGCGGTGGCGACGCTGGAGGGATTCAGCCGCGCGGACTGCGACGCCTATGCCGCCGAAAGCCAGCGCCGCGCGGTGGCGGCCCGCGACGGGGGCGCGTTCCGCTCGCTGGTTCCGGTGGGCGGGCTCGCGCAGGACGAGACGCCGCGTCCGGGCACCAGCGCCGAGTCCCTGGCGGCGCTGGAGCCCGCCTTCGCCGAGATGGGCGCGGCGGGGGCGGATGCGCTGATCGC
>RFGB01000011.1 GCA_003697125.1 Alphaproteobacteria bacterium | reverse complement strand
CTATGCGACCTGGTGGATCCGACAGGCGATCTCGCGCGCGATCGCCGATCAGGCCCGCACCATCCGCATCCCCGTCCACATGATCGAGACCATCAACAAGCTGGTGCGCACCGGGCGGCAGATGCTGCACGAGATCGGCCGCGAGCCGACGCCGGAAGAACTGGCCGCCAAGCTGCAGATGCCGCTGGAGAAGGTGCGCAAGGTGATGAAGATCGCCAAGGAGCCGATCAGCCTCGAGACCCCGATCGGCGACGAGGAGGATTCCCAGCTCGGCGATTTCATCGAGGACAAGCACGCCATCCTGCCCCTTGATTCCGCCATCCAGCAGAACCTCAAGGAAACCACCACCCGGGTGCTGGCCAGCCTGACCCCGCGCGAGGAGCGGGTGCTGCGCATGCGCTTCGGCATCGGCATGAACACCGACCACACGCTGGAGGAGGTGGGCCAGCAGTTCTCGGTCACCCGCGAACGCATCCGCCAGATCGAGGCGAAGGCGCTGCGCAAGCTCAAGCATCCCAGCCGGTCGCGCAAGCTGCGCAGCTTCCTCGACCAGTAGCCCCGGCCGCCGCGGCGGCCTTCACCCGTCCATCTTCAGGGCGTTGATGAAGGCCTCCTGCGGGATGTCGACCTTGCCGAACTGGCGCATCCGCTTCTTGCCGGCCTTCTGCTTTTCCAGCAGCTTGCGCTTGCGGGTCACGTCGCCGCCATAGCATTTGGCGGTGACATCCTTGCGCAGGGCGCTGATCGTCTCGCGCGCAATCACCCTTCCCCCGATCGCCGCCTGGATGGGGATCTTGAACAGGTGCTGGGGGATCAGCTCCTTCAGCTTCTCGCACATCGCCCGGCCGCGCGCCTCGGCCTTGTCGCGATGCACGATGACCGACAGCGCGTCGACGGGTTCCTCGTTCACCAGGATCGACATCCGCACCAGATTGCCCGGGCGGTAATCGGCCATCTGGTAGTCGAAGCTGGCATAGCCGCGCGTCACCGACTTCAGCCGGTCGTAGAAGTCGAACACCACCTCGTTGAGCGGCAGGTCATAGCTGACCATCGCCCGGCTGCCGGCATAGGTCAGGTCGGTCTGCACCCCGCGCCGATCCTGGCACAGCTTCAGCACGTCGCCCAGATATTCGTCGGGCACCAGGATCGTGGCCTTGATCCACGGCTCCTCGATGCGGTCGATCTTCATCGGGTCGGGCATGTCGGCGGGATTGTGCAGCTCCATCATGCTGCCGTCGCGCAGATGGATGCGATAGACGACCGAAGGCGCGGTGGTGATCAGGTCGATGCCGAACTCGCGCTCCAGCCGGTCACGCACCACCTCGAGATGCAGCAGGCCGAGGAAACCGCAGCGGAAGCCGAAGCCCAGCGCGGCGGAGGTCTCCATCTCGAAGGTGAAGGAGGCATCGTTCAGCGCCAGCTTCTCGATCGCGTCGCGCAGATCCTCGAAGTCGTTCGAATCGACCGGGAACAGGCCGCAGAACACCACCGGCTGGGCCGGCTTGAAGCCCGGCAATGGCGCATCGCAGGGCCGCCTCTCATGGGTGATGGTGTCACCCACGCGGGTATCGCGCACCTGCTTGATCGAGGCGGTGAGGAAGCCGAGCTCGCCCGGGCCCAGTTCCTCGACCGGCTGCAGGCCGGGGCGGAACACGCCGATGCGGTCGACCTGATAGGCCGCGCCGGTCTGCATCATGCGGATGCGGTCGCCCTTGCGCAGCACACCATCGATGATTCGCACCAGCACCACGACGCCGAGATAGCTGTCATACCAGCTGTCCACCAGCATCGCCTTCAGCGGCGCGTCACGGTCGCCCCGCGGCGGGGGCAGGCGGTTGACGATCGCCTCCAGCACATCCTCGATCCCCTGCCCGGTCTTGGCCGAGATCAGCACCGCATCCGAGGCATCAAGGCCGATCACATCCTCGATCTGGGCGCGCACGCGGTCGGGATCGGCGGCGGGCAGGTCGATCTTGTTCAGGACCGGCACGATCTCGTGCCCGGCATCGATCGCCTGATAGACATTGGCCAGGGTCTGCGCCTCGACCCCTTGGGAGGCATCCACCACCAGCAGCGACCCTTCGACCGCGCGCATCGAGCGGCTGACCTCGTAGGCGAAATCGACATGGCCCGGGGTGTCGATCAGGTTCAGCACATAGTCCCGCCCGTCGCGGGCGCGGTAGTCGAGGCGGACGGTCTGCGCCTTGATGGTGATGCCCCGCTCGCGCTCGATGTCCATGGAATCGAGCAGCTGCTCCTTCATCTCGCGTTCGGACACCGCCCCGGTCCGCTGGATCAGCCGGTCGGCAAGGGTGGACTTGCCGTGGTCGATATGGGCCACGATCGCGAAGTTCCGGATGCGCGCAGGGTCGGTCATGCGCGCGATATGCGGGGGATTGCGGCGGGCGTCAAGCTGGACCGGGCGCGCCCGGCCGCCCGCCGCGCCCGGCTCACTCCATCGCCTCCAGCTCGTCGATCATCCGCCCGATCAGCCCCAGACCCTGATCCCAGAATTCCGGATCGGCGAGATCGAGGCCGAAGGGTGCCAGAAGCTCCTTGTGGTGTTTCGACCCGCCCGCCGCCAGCATGTCGAAATACCTGCGCTGGAAGTCCGGATCGCCGCGTTCGTAGAGGGCGAACAGCGCGTTCACCAGCCCGTCCCCGAACGCATAGGCATAGACATAGAAGGGCGAATGGATGAAGTGCGGGATGTAGGTCCAGAAGGTTTCATACCCTTCGGCGAAATTGAAGGCGGGGCCCAGGCTCTCGCGCTGGATCTCCAGCCAGATGCCGTTGATCTGGTCGGGGGTCAGCTCTCCCTCGCGCCGCGCGGCATGGATGCGGCATTCGAAATCGTAGAAGGCGATCTGCCGCACCACGGTGTTGATCATGTCCTCGACCTTGCCGGCCAGCAGGGCCTTGCGCGCGGCCGGGGTCTCGGCGCGGTCCAGAAGCGCGCGGAAGGTCAGCATCTCGCCGAACACGCTCGCCGTCTCGGCCAGTGTCAGGGGGGTGGAGGAGAGCAGCTCGCCCTGCCCGGCGGCAAGGCGCTGATGCACGCCATGGCCCAGTTCATGCGCCAGCGTCATCACGTCGCGCGGCTTGCCGAGATAGTTGAGCAGCACATAGGGGTGGGCGTCGGTGACCGTGGGGTGGGCGAAGGCGCCGGGTGCCTTGCCCGGCTTGACCGGGGCGTCGATCCAGCCCTTGTCGAAGAAGGGCGCGGCCATTTCCGCCATCCTGGGATCGAATCCGGCATAGGCGGCAAGGACGATCTCGCGCGCTTCGGCCCAGGGAATCGGGCGCGGATCATGCCAGGGCAGCGGCGCGTTGCGGTCCCAGAACTCCAGCTTCTCCAGCCCCAGCCAGCGCGCCTTCATCATGTAATAGCGGTGCGAGATGCGCGGATAGGCCGCCACCACCGCATCGCGCAGCGCCGCGACGACCTCGGCTTCCACATCGTTGGACAGGTGGCGCGGCGTCTGGGGCGTGGGATAGCCGCGCCAGCGATCCTCGACCTCCTTCTCCTTGACCAGGGTGTTCATGATCCGCGAGAACAGCGGCAGGCGCGCGCGGAACACCCGGGCCAGCGCCTCGCCGGCCGCCTGGCGGCGCGCGCGGTCGGTGTCGGTCAGAAGGTTCAGCGTGGCCTCGAGGCCCAGCGTCTCGCCGTCAACCTCGAATTCCAGCGCCGCCATGGTCTCGTCGAACAGACGGTTCCAGGCGGTCGCGCCCACCACCGAATGGTCGTGCAGGAAGCGTTCCAGCTCGTCGGACAGCTGATAGGGCCGGAAGGCGCGCAGCCGGCGGATCCAGGGCCGGTAGCGGGCGACCTCCGGACTGTCGGTATACCAGCCTTCCAGCACCTCGTCGGGCACGCGGTTCAGCTCCAGCGAGAAGAAGACCAGCGCCGAGGAGATCTCGGTCAGCCGCGCCTGCATGTCGCCGTAGAACTTGCCCCGCAGCGGGTCGGTGGTGTTCTGGTAATGCCTGAGGCCGGCGAAGGACATGATCCGCCCCGAGACCTGGCCGATCCTCTCGTAGCGGGCGATGCAGCGGGCAATCTCGGCCGCATCCAGCCCGGCGAGCCGGTCCTTGTAATCGGCGGCGAAGGCCGCCGCCTCCGCCGCCAGCCAGTCGAGATCGGCGGCGAGCTTCGGGTCGTCCTCGCCGGCATACAGGTCATCGAGCCGCCATTCCGGCATCGGGCCCAGATCGGGGCGCGCCGATGCGGCCGCGGCACCATCGCGCGGGGGAAGCTTCGGGATCATGGAGGCTCCTGTCAGGTCTCGGTTTCCTCGGTATCGCCGCCGCCATGCCGGGGCGGCGCATCGGGCGCATCGGGCGCCTGCGGCGACCGCTTGCGACGGATCAGGATGTCGCCATTGGGCAGGATCTCCGGCGCCTCGTAGCGGTCGAGCTTCTCCAGCTCGCGCTCGAGATCCCGCAGCGCCGGGGCAAGCCGGCGGGACAGATCGCCCAGAAGCCGGTCGGTCTCGCGCCCGAGATCCTCGAAGAAGCCGCCCCCCCTGTCCTGGGCCGGCACCGGGGTCGCGGCGAGAAGGGCGATGGAAAGAAGCAGTCTGCCTGTCATGGCCGCAGTATAGGCCGCAGGCAAGGGGGAAGGCAAAGGCCAAGCCGTTGCGATCGCCCCGGAAAGGGATCGCCCCGCGCCGGCGGCGCGGGGCGACCTGTCAGACCCGCCGAGGGGTCGTGATCACTGCGAGATGGCGATGGTCGCGCGGCGGTTGCGCGGCTCGCGCACATTGTCCGGCGTCGGCACCGCCAGCTCCAGCTCCGACCGGCCGGCCGTGGTGATGGTCGGCGGGGTCAGGCCCTCGGCCTTGGCGCGGGCCAGGATGGCGTTGGCCACGGTGTTGGCGCGCCGCTCGGACAGACGCTGGTTGTAGGCGACCGAGCCCACCGTGTCGGTGTGGCCGACGACCGAGACCAGCGGCGCCGAGTAGGACTTCAGCGCCTCGACGACCTGCTCGATCACCTGGCGGCCGGCGGCGGTCAGGTCGCTGCGGTCGAAGCCGAAATACACCACGAAGTCGCCCGACACGCCGCGGCAGGCGGCCAGGGCCTCCTGCAGCATGGCCAGCGCGTCATCGGTGTTCAGGCAGGCGCCCGAGGTGGCGGTCAGCGACTCGAGATACTGGTCCCACATCGCCTGGGCCTTGGCGCATTCGGCCGGGCGCGCCGCGCGGTGCGCGGCCACGGTCGAGACCAGCTCGTCATACAGACCGGCCTGGGCCACCACGCCCAGCTCGGCATCGGTCCACGGATCGGCGCCGCCCATCGCCGCCTGCTGCGACTTGGCGACATAGGCGGTGGCATCCATCCAGTTCACTTCCTTTGTGGCCGAGCGGGCCGCCAGGGCCTGGTATTCCCGGGCGAGCGCGGAATTGAAGTCCCCGCCCTCGATCGAGGCGCCCAGATACGATTCGGCGGTGAACGTCCCGCCGAGATTCGCGCCGGGCAGCGCGCTGCAACCGGCCAGCGCAAGGGCCGCGCCGGCGATCATGAAACGGGAAATCGCGTTCATCCCTCTCTCCGTCCTTCAGCTCCGGCAACGATCGCCGTTGCCCTTGATATATTGCCGCATCGGATCTGCGCCCGATGCGTCGCCTTCATCTCCTCTCGCACAGCGGGGGCCGAATCTCAAGGGTTGCCCCATGCCCCCCACATTTCGCGCTCCGGTTTCGTATAAGCGTATCAGATTGACAACAGTTCCCCGCGCCGGCTGGGCCGGGGCGAAACCCGAAATTCACCCTCCGCACCTAGCGTCGCCCCATCATGGGAGAGGCGGACGGGGCACGACAGCTGATCATCGTGGAGGGCCGGCGCGAGCGGCGGCGCGACCTTGCCGGCGCGCTCGGCCGCGACGGCTGGCAGGTGTTCGACGTCGGGGATGTCGCCGCCCTGCGCGACCTGCCGCCGCCAAGGCGCGCGGCGATGCCGGTGCTGGCCAGCGTGCCCCATGACAGCGCCGCCGGCGCGATGGTCGAGGCGCTGCGCGCGGTCGGCTGCGCCGGGCCGGTGATCCTGCTGGGTCAGCGCGACAGCGCGGCCGAGGCGCTGCGCGCCCTGCGCGCCGGGGCGGCCGACTATCTGGTGCTGCCGGTCCCGATCGCCGAGCTTTCGGCGCGGCTTGCCCAGCTGGCCGCGCCGCCCGAGCCTGGCGAGGGGCATGGCTTCGCCGGCCTCGTCGCCCAGGCGCCGGCGATGCGCCGGGCGCTCGACCTGGCCCGCCGCGCGGCGGGCGCCCGCATCGCCGTGCTGCTCACCGGCGCCTCGGGCACCGGCAAGGAAAGCGTCGCCCGCGCGATCCATGCCGCCTCGCCCCGCGCCAAGGGGCCCTTCGTCGCGGTCAATTGCGGGGCCCTGCCCGAATCCCTGGTCGAGAGCCTGCTGTTCGGGCATGAGAAGGGCGCCTTCACCGGCGCCGACCGCCGCCATGCCGGCCGGTTCCGCGAGGCCGATGGCGGCACCATCTTCCTGGACGAGGTGGGCGAACTGCCGCCGCCCGCCCAGGTGAAGCTGCTGCGCGTGCTGCAGGAGGGCGAGGTGGACCCGGTGGGCGCCAGCGCGCCGGTCCAGGTCGATGTCCGGGTGATCTCGGCCACCAATCGCGACCTCGCCGCGGAGATCGCCGCCGGGCGGTTTCGCGAAGATCTCTTCTTCCGTCTCGCCGGGGTCGAGATCGCCCTGCCCCCCCTTGCCGACCGGCCCGAGGACATCCTCCCCCTCGCCCGCCGTCACGCCGCCGCCATCGCCCGGATCGAGGGACGCCCCTTCCACGGCTTCGGCCCCGGTGTCGAGGCGTGGCTGCAGGGCCGACCCTGGCCGGGCAATGTGCGCGAGCTGCAGAACGTCATCCACCGCGCCATGGTCCTGTCGGACGGCCCGGTCCTGCCGCTGTCGGCCTTCGAGCTGCAGGCCCCCCCGGTCCGGCCGGCCGGAACCGCCGTCGCCGCCGGGGCACCCGCCACCGGCGAGGCGCGCGCCGTCCGCCCGCTGAGCGAGGTCGAGGCGGAAGCGATCGCCGATGCGCTGATGATCTGCCGCGGCCACATCTCGGAAACCGCCCGCCGGCTCGGCATCGGCCGCTCCACGCTCTACCGCAAGATGCGCGAATACGGCATCGCCCAGAACGGCACGCGAAGCGCCGCCGAACGGCAGGGCTAGGCCCGGCCG
>RFGB01000105.1 GCA_003697125.1 Alphaproteobacteria bacterium | reverse complement strand
GGGCGGGGGATCTGGCGGGGGGCGGCGGCGCTGGCGCTGACCTCGACCGTGGCGGGGCTGGCCACCGCGCCGATCGCGGCCTATGTCTTCCACCGCGGCGCGAGCTGGGGGCTGCCGGCCAATCTGCTGGCGGTCCCGCTGATGGGGGCGTGGATCATGCCCGCCGGCGCGCTGGCGGCGCCGCTGGCGCTCTTGGGGCTCGAGGGGCCCGCGCTGTGGGCGATGGGGCTGGGCATCGATGTGGTGCTGGCCATCGCCGGATTCTTCGCCGCCCTGCCCGGGGCGGTGATGCGCATTCCCCAGCCCGATGCGCCGGTGCTGGTGCCGATCGCGCTGGGGGGCCTGTGGCTGTGCCTGTGGCAGGGGCGGGCGCGGCTTCTGGGCCTTGCGGCGATCGCGGCGGGACTGGTCTGGTGGCCGCTCGCGGTGGATCGCCCCGCGCTGCTGGTCACGGCATCGGGGCGCCAGATCGGCCTGATCGGCCCCGAGGGGCGGGCGCTGTTCAAGCCCCGCCGCGACAGCTGGGCGGTGTCGCTGTGGCTGGAGGCCGACGGCGACCTGCCCGATCCCGCGCGCGCGGCGGCGCGGCCGGGTCTGGAACGGGCGGGGGAACGGGCGCGCGGCCGGATCGGGGCCTGGCGGATCGAGCTGGTGGCCGACCGGCGGCCCGATCCGGCCGCCCTGGCCGATCTGTGCCGCGCCGGGGTGCTGCTGATCGTGCCGGCGCTGGAGACCGCCCCGCCCGGCGGCTGTCTGGCGGTGACCGGCGCGCGCCTGCGCCGCAGCGGCGCGCTGGCGGTGCGTCCGGCGGGCGGGGATCTGGAGATCGTCGGGGCGCTTGAGGCGGTCGGGGCGCGGCTGTGGTCGCGGCCGGCGCTGCCGCCCGATGCCGGGGATCAGGATCAGTAGGTGCGGATCAGACCCACCATGCGGCCCTGGATCTCGACCTGATGGGCGCCGTAGACCCGCGTCTCATAGGCGGGGTTGGCGGCCTCCAGCGCGATGACCGACCCGCGCTTGCGCAGCCGCTTCAGCGTCGCCTCGCGCCCCTCGACCAGAGCGACGACGATGTCGCCGGTCTCGGCCGTGGCCTGCCTGCGGATCACCACGATGTCGCCGTCATGGATGCCGGCATCGATCATCGAATCGCCCTTGACCTCGAGCGCGAAATGCTCCCCGCCCCGGGAGACCATCTCCTGGGGAACCCCGATGCTGCCCGAAGGGTTCTGGATCGCCTCGACCGGGCTGCCTGCCGCGATCCGGCCCATGATGGCCAGTTCCCGCACCGCCGGGGCGGCGTCATGCCCGCCCGGCTCCCCGCCCCGGCCCGCGGGCATGTTGTCGGGCAGGCGCAGCACCTCGATGGCGCGGGCCCGATGGGCGAGGCGGCGGATGAAGCCGCGCTCCTCCAGCGCCGAGATCAGGCGGTGGATGCCCGATTTCGACCGCAGGTCCAGCGCATCGCGCATCTCGTCGAAGGAGGGGGCGACACCATCCTGCTGCACCCGGCGGTGGATGAACAGCAGAAGGTCATACTGCTTCCTGGTCAGCATGCGCCCGTCCCCGCCTTCCGATGGTTGTGGATCCGCTGCCAAGTTCTACAAAGGTTCGCCTTTTGTGTCAATGGGACACAATCACGGCGCAAGTTCTATGTATTCGATGCAACTTCCACGCGACATCGCGGCCCCGCCGGCCGGATGGATCGCCAGGACATCGGCGGCGCTCAGCACCGACAGCAGACTCGAATCCTGGTCGGGAAAGGGAATGATGCGGTCGCCCTCGCGCCGCGCGCGCAGGTAATGCTCGCGCGGGCCGTTGGGCCCCAGATCGGCATCCAGGATGCCCCGTCGGCGGGGCAGCGGACCGGCCGGCAGGCCCAGCGCCGCATCGATCGCCGGGCGCAGGAACAGATGGGCGCAGACCAGCGCCGAGACCGGGTTTCCCGGCAGCCCCAGCACCGGCACCTGGCCGAGCCGCCCGGCCAGCAGCGGCTTGCCCGGGCGCATCGCGATCTTCCAGAACGACAGTTCCATTCCCGCCGCGCGCAGCGCGTCCTGCACCAGGTCGTGGGCCCCGACCGAGGCGCCGCCCAGGGTGACGATCATGTCCGCCCCCTCGGCCAGGCCGAGCGCCGCGCCGAGCGCGGCGGGGTCGTCGCGGGCGATGGGCAGAAGGCGCGGGATGCCGCCCTGGGCCGCGACGATGGCGGCGATGCCGAAATTGTTGGAGGTCACGATCTGGTCGGGGCCGGGGGATTCCCCGGGCCAGACCAGCTCGTCACCGGTGGGGATGATCGCGACCACCGGCCGGCGCGCGACCGGCAGCCGCGGCAGGTTCATCGCCGCGAGGAGCGCCAGAAGATGCGCGCCGATGCGGCGGGGCGCGGCGACCTCCTGCCCCGCGCGGAAATCGCAGCCCGCGGGGCGGACATGGGCGCCCGGGGCTGGCGCCGCCCGGGGCAGCACCATGTCGCCGGCGCGCTCGGCCTCCTCCTGGATCAGGATGCTGTCCGCACCCTCGGGCAGGGGGGCGCCGGTGAAGATGCGCACCGCCTCGCCCGGACCGACCCGGCCGGCGAAGCCCCGGCCCGCCGCGGCGGTGCCGATCACCCGGCGCGGGCCGGCATCCGCGGCGCGCAGGGCATAGCCGTCCATCGCCGAGGCGGCGAAGGGCGGCTGGCTGCGCTGGGCCCGCACCGGGCGGGCGAGCACCCGGCCCGCCGCCTCGGCCAGCGGCACTTCCTCCTCGCCCATGCGCGGGACCATCGCCAGCACCCGCCCGAGCGCCTCGGCCACGGTCAGCATCAGCTGCCCTCCCACAGGCCGGAACGGCCGCCCTCCTTGCGGATCAGGCGGATGTCGGTCAGCCGCATGCCGCGATCGACCGCCTTGACCATGTCATAGACGGTCAGCGCCGCGACGCTGACCGCGGTCAGCGCCTCCATCTCGACCCCGGTGCGCCCGGTGGTGCGCACGGTGGCGGTGATCTCGACCCGGCTGCCGGATGCGTCGAGATCCACGGCCACCGCCGACAGCGCCAGCGGGTGGCACAGCGGGATCAGCTCCGCGGTGCGCTTGGCCGCCATGATCCCGGCAAGCCGGGCCACCGCCAGCACGTCGCCCTTGGCCGCGCGGCCGGCGCGGATCAGCTCCAGCGTCTCGGGCGCCATCTCGACCGCGCCGCGGGCCACCGCGATGCGGGTCGTCTCGGCCTTGTCCGAGACATCGACCATCCGCGCATTGCCGGACGGATCGAAATGGGTCAGCCCGCCGCTCATGCCGGCACCGGGTCGGCGAGCAGGGCGCGGGTGGCCGCGGCGATGTCGGTTTGGCGCATCAGGCTTTCCCCGACGAGAAAGCGCCGCGCCCCGGCCCGGGCCATGCGCGCCAGATCCCCGGGGGTGGCGAGGCCGCTCTCCGCAACGATGCTGCGCCCCGGCGGGACCAGCGGCGCCAGCCGCTCGGTCACCACCAGATCGGTGACGAAGCTGTGCAGGTCGCGATTGTTGATCCCGATCAGCGGCGAGGGCAGGGCGAGCGCGCGGTCCAGCTCGGCCTCGTCATGCACCTCGATCAGCGCGTCCATGCCCCAGCCGCGGGCGGCGTCGACCAGCTCCGCGGCAAGGGAATCGTCGACCGCGGCCATGATCACCAGGATGCAGTCCGCGCCGATCGCCCGTGCCTCGGCCACCTGCCAGGGGTCGAACAGGAAATCCTTGCGCAGCACCGGCAGGGCGCAGGCGGCGCGTGCGGCGACAAGATGGGCCTCCTCGCCCATGAAGCCCGGCCCGTCGGTCAGCACCGACAGGCAGGTCGCCCCGCCGGCCGCATAGGCCCGCGCGATGCCGGCGGGGTCGAACGCGGCACGGATCAGGCCCTTCGACGGGCTTGCCTTCTTCACCTCGGCGATCAGGCCATAGCCGGCCGCGGCGGCCCGATCCAGCGCCGTGGCGAAGGGGCGCACCGGGGGCGCGGCCCGGGCCGCCTCCGCGATGTCGGCCATGGGCCGGGCCCGCTTGCGGGCCGCGATCTCCTCCAGCTTGTAGCTGCGGATGCGCTGCAGAATCGTGCTCATGCCCCCTGATAGCGCGCGCCCCCTGTCAAGACCAGACGGCCGGTTCAGGCCCAGGCGATCGGGGCCCCGCCGCGGGCGGCCAGCCATTCGTTCACCCGGCTGAAGGGGCGCGAGCCGAAGAACCCCCGCCGGGCCGACAGGGGCGAGGGGTGGGCGGCGGTCAGGACGAGATGGCCGCCGGGCCGGATGTGGCGGGCCATGGCCTGGGCCGGCCTGCCCCACAGCAGGAAGGCGGTGGGCCGCGCCGAGACATGGGCGAGGATCTCTTGCGCCAGCGCCTCCCAGCCGATGCCGCGATGTCCGCCGGGCCGACCCGCGGGCACCGTCAGCACGGCGTTGAGCAGCAGCACCCCCTGCCGTGCCCAGTGCGACAGGTCGCCCGAGTCCGGGCAGCGGCCGATATCGGCGCGCATCTCGGCGAAGATGTTGGCCAGCGAGCGCGGCAGCGCCACCCCCGGCGCCACCGAGAAGGCGAGCCCGTTGGCGTGGCCGGGGGTTGGATAGGGATCCTGGCCCAGGATCACCACGCGCACCGCTCCGGGCGGGGTCAGTTCCAGCGCCCTGAACCGGCAGCCGGCCGGCGGCAGGACCGGGCGCGTCTCGCGCCCCAGATGCCGCATGACGCGGGCGAGGTCTGGGGAATCGGGCCGGAAGAAGCCGAGCGCGGCCCAGGCGCCGAGGCGCGCGCGGGGGATTTCCATCAGGCCCGGGTGATGCGTGCGAGCGCGGCGACCTTCTCCAGCGCCGCGCCAGAATCGATGCTCTCGCGCGCCAGCGCCACGCCATCGCCCAAGCCCCCGGCCCGCCCGGCGATCACCAGCGCCGCGGCCGCATTCAGCAGCACCGCATCGCGATAGGCCCCGCCCGCCCCCTCCAGAAGCGCCTGGAAGGCCGAGGCGTTCTCCGCCGGGCTGCCGCCGCGGATCGCCTCGAAGGGGTGGCGCGGCAGGCCGGCATCCTCGGGCGAGAGGTCGAATTCGCGGATCGCGCCATCCTCCAGCGCAACGACATGGGTCGGTCCGCAGATCGAGATCTCGTCGGTGCCGTCCGCCCCGTGCACCAGCCAGGCCCGCTCGCTGCCCAGCGCGGCCAGCGTCTCGGCCATCGGCCGGATCACGGCGCGGCTGAAGGCGCCGGTCAGTTGCCGCCGGACCCCGGCGGGGTTGGTCAGCGGCCCCAGGATGTTGAAGATGGTGCGGGTGCCCAGCTCCTGACGCGGGCCCATGACATGGCGCGTGGCCGGGTGATGCATCGGGGCCATCATGAAGCCGATCCCCGCCTCGGCGATGGCGCGCTCGACGACGGCGGGGCCGACCATGACATTGATGCCCAGCTGGCTCAGCGCGTCGGCCGCGCCCGAACGCGAGGACAGGTTGCGGTTGCCGTGCTTGGCCACCACCACCCCGCATCCCGCCACCACGAAGGCCGCGGCGGTGGAGATGTTCAGCGTTCCCTTGCCGTCGCCGCCGGTGCCGACGATGTCGATCGCCCCCTCGGGCGCGCGCACCCGGGCGCATTTCGCGCGCATGACGCTGGCGGCGGCGGCGTATTCGTCAACCGTCTCGCCCCGGGTGCGCAGCGCCATCAGGAAGCCGCCGATCTGCGCCGGGGTCGCGTCGCCTTCCATGATGATGGTGAAGGCGGCCTCGGCCTCGGCGCGGCTGAGCGGCCCGTCCGCTGCCCGGGCGATCAGCGGCTTCAGCCGGTCCGACATCAGGCCGCCCCCCGGGTCCGCTCCAGAAGCGACAGGAAGTTGCCCAGGAGTGTGTGCCCGTGTTCCGAGGCGATCGATTCGGGGTGGAACTGCACGCCGTGGACCGGCAGGGTCCGGTGCGCCAGGCCCATGATCACCCCGTCCTCGGTGCGCGCGGTCACCGACAGGCAGTCGGGCAGGCTGGCGGGATCGACGACGAGGCTGTGATAGCGCGTCGCCCGGAACGGGTCGGGAAGCCCGGCGAAGATGCCCGAACCGCCGTGGCGGATGCGGGCGAGCTTGCCATGCACGATCTCGTGGCAGCGGATCACGCGCCCGCCGAAGGCCTGACCGATCACCTGATGGCCCAGGCAGACCCCGAGCAGGGGGATCGCGGCATCCGCCGCCGCCCGGGTCAGCGCAAGGCAGATCCCCGCGCGGTCGGGATCGCAGGGGCCGGGCGAGATGATGATCGCCTCGGGCCGCATCGCCAGCGCCTCGGACACGCCGATCGCGTCATTGCGGCGCACGACGACCTCGGCACCCAGTTCGCCCAGATAGTGCACCAGGTTCCAGGTGAAGCTGTCATGATTGTCGATGAGCAGCAGCATCCATCCGGTCGCGCTTTCCACGGGGCCGGTCGCGGAAGGGCTGGCGCGGCCGGTGCTGGGGGTATAGATGCTGATGCGCCGAGGACAGGTCAAGCGGTAAAGAGCGCCCGCGCGGGGCGCGGGCAGGGAACGGGTCGGGACATGGCACAAGCGCATCCCCGCCGCGGCGGGTTCCTCAAGGGTCTGGTCACGGGCCTCGTGCTGGCGGTGCTGGTCGCG